>NZ_LGHL01000005.1 GCF_001908205.1 Bradyrhizobium sp. NAS80.1 | reverse complement strand
CAGTGAGAACGATAGCAGGCGTTCCGCCCTTTATCGCTACGTCACCAATCTCTCTGATACCGGCGAATACGGTTTCGATCTCCTGCAAATGGCGGCCGTCGTCTACTTGAAAAAACTAGACGAATTGCATGACGCCCGAGGCGCGAGCCTCGCGGCAGATCAAGCTTTGGCCGAGTGGTTAGAAGCACGCAGTGCGCAATCCGACACATAACTGGGGTCAGAAACCACAATGGAAGGAGCGAAGAAAATGAAAGAGAATAATCCTAATGTAAACCGCTTCGCGCGGGACTCACAAAGGCCCAGCGCCGCACTGACAGCAATCGGTATGGATGCCCTGAAGCCGATTATGCACTTTCAGGTCTCAATGTTGAGGATGTGGGCCAACAGCATCGAGAGGTTCGCTGGCAATTACGAAAAGGGGTTGGAAGAAACTACGAGCACTGGCGAGGCACCCTCAGACAGAGAGAAACACGCCGCTTAAATGAAACTGGTCCGTGGTGGATCAGCCGTAGCGCTGTCATTAGGCGTGGCGACATCACCCCTGTTAACAAAACGGCATAGCTTCGCCCTTTCTCCCGTGGATATGGCAGAGACCAGAGGACCAAACCAAACCTCTTCCCCTGCATCCACGTCCCGGCATGAGGGAGGTGGCATTCGTGCCACCGGATACTCAGTTACCCTTCGCCTCATCGGCGCACCGCCTTTTGGGCGGCGTCTCCGTCGCGCTTTTTTCGGCGCGCGACCAGCGCTTTTGTAAGCAAGGAGCCATGCCGGACTCCCGCGCTGCGTATCACCGAGCCGGGATCTTACCCCCCGGCGACCGTCGGCCTATCGGCTTCGGTCTCCACGGTCCGGGTCGCAATTGGCACAGCGTTGCCCGGATTTTGTTTGTTTCCGGGGATGGAGCGCCCCGGCGGCGCTGCGGTCATTCATCCCGGCGCTTTCACTACCGGCGGCGGGGTCATGGCCGATCTCGACCCGCCGCTATTCTCGCGCAGCGCGGATCGGGTTGTTGGACAGTGAAGCGGGAGCCTCCGAGCGGACCTTCACGTCAACAGCCGACCGCGCTCGCGCGGTGTGCTAGAGGCTCGCGTGGGTCCATTCGTCCGCCAGGGCGCGCATCGCCTCTGCGCTAGCCCGCCAGTCATCTCCCGAGACTGCTCCAAATTCGCTCGGCCAGTGCTCGCTGCGGAAGTTCTCGACCAGCCATCTGACCGCTCCCTGCTCACGAAGCGGGTAGAGCGCGACGAAGATGTTGAGGAGAAGCAAGGTCGGGACCGGACCCGGAGCAAGTGCTTCGGAGCGTTCCTGGTTGCCAGTTTCCTCGATCAGGTGCATATGACGAGCGTCAGCCATTTTCGATCTCCATCGGTGGTTGGCTAATGAGCATTTGCCCGCGCACCGGGGCGGTCCGGCGCGCGGGCCTTGTTTTTGCGGGTCGTGCGAGGGGATGCCATCAAGACACCATCTGCGGTTTTTACAGATGGTAGCTTGACATGCGGCACCCCCATTTGCAACGATTACCAATGGGAGCATGTCATGGCGACACTCAGCGAATTGGTTGCGGCGATAGCCGCCGTTGAAGGGGTCGATGCTGAGCGCGTCACCGCGATTGCACGCGCCGTTCGAGAGGACGGACTCATCCAGACTTCCGGGCGAGGAACCTCCGCCGCGCAAATGTCTGAGACAGACGCGGCGAACTTGCTGATTGCCGCCAATACTGCGGATACCGCGCGCACTGCGCCTGCCGCCGTCAAAAAATATCGAACGCTTCAAGCGAAACGCAGATCGAGCCAATTCGGCAACGAATTGGAAGAATTGATTTCGGCAGCGAAGCGGGAATGCCTGGCTGATCATTTGACCAAGATGGTCGCCCTTTTTGGAACGCCCGACCATCGTTTCGGTAAATCGACCTACACCAAGATGGAGTATGGGTTCGAGATCGAATTCGAGAAGCCCGTTCCTTCGGTCCGCGTACACATCTGGGTTTCAATCGACCGCCAAGGTGACCGCTTCGAATTCACAGATCGACGACTACCAACAACCAAGACCACTGGCGACCGCAGGGAGAGAACGACCATCACCCAGCGGACAATCCTTGCTGTCGCCAACGTCCTTCGCACGTAGGAGTGAAGCATGAGCGCCCGTGAAAACGATTGTATCGCTGACGATTTGCTGGAAGGCGCCGACGAAATCGCGCGCTTTATGTTTGGCTCCGCAGACAAGCGGCGGCGCGTCTATCATCTGGCATCACGTTCTGGACTGCCGCTGTTTAGGATGGGTGAAATCATTTGTGGCCGCCGCAGCACGTTGCTCGCGTGGATCGTAGCTCAGGAAAAAACTGCGCGATCGAAGGGCGCGGCTCGTCGCTAGAGAGAGGAGTTCGTCATGGAGAGCGGCGCGCCCGATCGCACCGGACCTCGCAAGATGCTCAACGAGGCGCAGGTCTTGGCGATCGTTCCGGTATCGAGAACCACCCTCTTTCGGATGGCCAAATCCGGCCGTTTCCCGAAAGGCACCTACATCTCACCGAACCGGCGGGTCTGGTACGAGGACGAGATTGCCGCTTGGCAGAACGCGGTCGACGAATTCGATCCGCATCGCGCTCGCGGCAAGGGGCGGCGCGGACGTACGGTTTCTGCTCTTGGAGGAAAAGCGGACACCTCCGACAATTGAGCGAAGTCGGCCTTACCTTGGCAGAAACACCAAAGATCGAAACACAGCGAGGATCACATTCATTTCGTGCTTTAAGTTGAGCGCGCTTGCGAGTTTGAGGGCTAAGAGGGCCGTGGATGAATAGCTTTTTCTATCGCTATCATGCGCCTAGGCGTTTTCACAGCCAGGACCCGTAGCTGACCTCACACATGGTTAGACAGTGGTCATCAGGCAAACAACCTGTTGCTACAAGCGCGAACGACGTGACGATGAAGGCTCTCGTGCCCAAGTGAACGCGGATTTTCATGTATCAGCCGATGGTCGGCGAGAAGTCAGCGCTCGCCGAACGTCACCCGATAGATTGCCCAGTAGGCGGTGCCAACAAAACCAGCGCCGCCGACGACGTTGCCCAGCGTCACCGGGACGAGATTGTGGCCGATGCCTGACACGGTAATGAGCGAAGCATCGAAATCCGCGGGCGCGTGGCCGGTTTGGATCAGCAGCCACGCCATGGGCAGGAAGTACATATTGGCGACGCAATGCTCGAAGCCGGCGGCAATGAACGCGGAGACCGGCAGGATGACGGCCACCATCTTGTCGGTGACCGATCGGCCCGCATAGGCAAGCCAGACGGCCGCGCAGACGAGCACGTTGCAAAGAATGCCCTTGAAGAACAGCGTCACCATATCAGGTCGAATTTTTCCAACTGCTGTGTTCAGGACGGATAAGCCGATGCGGCCGTCATTCATGTCCAGATGATGCGAGAAGAAGACCAGGACAATAAGCCCGAGCGCGCCGGCGAAATTGCCGAGCCAGACGATGCTCCAATTGCGCAACATGGTGCAAGTGGAAACCTTGCCGCTAGCCCAGGCCATCACAATCAGATTGTTGCCCGTGAACAACTCCGCGCCTCCGACGAGGACGAGGGCCAGGCCGAGTGTGAACACAAGTCCGCCGACGACGCGTACGGTGGCGAAGCTGAACGTGGGATCGCTGGCAACGATCGTATAGTAGAGCGCGCCGAAGCCGACGCCGCCGCCGGCCACGATCGCCAGCATGAAGGACGTCAGAAACGGCAGGTTGGCTTTCTTCACCCCGACCTTTTCGATGGCTTCCTTGATCTCGGCAGGGCTGTAGGCCTGCAGATTGAAGATCGGCATCTGTGGCGCTGGCGACGGTTCAGCCATCCTGGTTGTCCTGCTCGGGCCAGCCGTCACCCACCCGCCGCGCTACCTAGTGTTAAAAGGCCGACGATCTGCACCGCGATCACTTTCACTAGCGTCATCGACGGGAAGATCATGGCGTAACCGATGTCAGGGCGCTCGGTCGGTGCCATCTTGGTCGAGTAGACGAGAATGGCGGGATTTCCCGTCGCGCCCGAGGCCACTCCGACCAGATCGTCGTATGGGATCCGCATCAGGAAATGGCCGACCAGCAGGACGATTGCGACGGTGGTTAGCAGGACGGCGACACCTATGAAGAGCATGGTGAAGCCGGACTCCGCGACCGTGCGGACGAAGGGCTGCCCGGCATTTACGCCCACAGTGGCCAGAAACATGGCGAGCCCGAAGTTTCGCAGGACGATGTTGGCCGGCAGCGGCATGGTCCAGAGCATCGGGCCGGTGCGACGGAGCTTGCCGAGGATGAGAGCGACGATCAGCGGTCCGCCGCCGATGCCGAGGGTGACAACGCCTATGCCCGGGATGGGAATTGGGATCAGGCCGAGAAGAACGCCGATCACCATGCCGAGCCCGAGGGAGACGTAGCTGAACTCGGCAGTCGCCTTCACCGTGTCGCCGAAGTGATTGCGGATTTCCTCCTTGCGATCCGGCGGCGTCAACACGCCGACACGGTCGCCAAATTCCAGCATCAGATCGGGTGACGGCACAAGGTCGGCATCATAACGCCGGACATGCAGGAGATGCGCCCGAAAGCCTGGTGGCATGGGGAGGCTGGCGAGGGGTATGCCCACCACGCTGGCCTTGCCAACAAAGACGCGGATGTAGTCCAGATCGGCTCGATCGCTGGCTAGCCGGCCGGGTTCGAGCTTTCCCAGCTTTGCGGCCGCGTTCCTGATGGCTTCCTGACTCTCGGCAACAACGAGGACCGCATCGCCGGCGGAGAGAACGATATCGCCTGCCGGAACGATATTCTGTCCGGCCTTGCGTACCATCGTTACCTTGACGTCGCTTAGGACTTCCTTGCTCAGTTCGTCAAGGGTACGGCCGGCAAAGGCGGCCCCGATGGAGATTTCGCCCATGTGAAAGCGTTGGGCTTTGGCCGGAAATTTCGGCTGTACCATGCGCGTCATGAAGTAGATGCAGAGGATCGGGCCAATGACGCCGAACGGGTAGGCGATCGAATATCCGATGGAGGGGTCCTTGAGCTTGGTGACGTCAAGCGCGGCCTGGAGTGCTGCGGTGCTTGTCATCGATCCCGCGTAGAGACCAAGTGTGTGCCCGACCTTGATGCCGAAGGCGTGTCCGAGTCCCAATGCCATGCCAAGGCCCGCGAGGCAGGCGACGAGCGCGAGAAGGTTGTACTTCCGGCCAGAGCCGAGAATTCCCTCGAAGAACTGCCGGCCGTAGAGGATGCCTATGCCATAGAGGAACATGATCAGCCCGGTCAGCCCGATCGGCCCGATAATCTGGGCTTTCGGCGCGAAAGCTCCGATGGCCAGGCCCACGAAAAGAACGGCACCCACGCCGAGCGAGAAGCCGCCTATGCTGATCTGGCCAACGAGGTAGCCCACGCCGATGGCGAGGAATGCCGTCAGGATCGGCTGACTTCCAATGATGTCGCGGGCAAGGTCCAACATGTGTCTCTCCGGGAATGGGGTCAGCGGGCGTTACAGCCCGCATCGCGAAACTGACCGATGACCCTGTCCACCAGTTCGCGCGAGGGAGGCGGCGTGTCATAGTGCTTGTAGTCGAGGCCCATCGCCTTCCACTTGAACTCGCCCATTTGATGGAAGGGCTGCACCTCGACCCATTCGACGTTCTTCATGGGCGCCACGAATTTGGCGATCCCCTCGACATTGGCCGGATCGTCGGTGGAGCCGGGCACGAGGGTAAAGCGCACCCAGACGGGCTTGTTGATTGAGGCCAGGCGTTCGGCAAAGCGGAGTGTCGGCGCAATGTCCCGGCCGGTCACCTTGCGATAGGTGTCGGGGTTTGAGCTTTTGATGTCGAGCAGCACAAGGTCGATCTCCTTCAGCAAGGCGTCGTTTGCGCGGTCGCCGAGGAAGCCGGAAGTCTCGATTGCGGTATGGAGGCCCATCGCCTTGGCGCCCGCGAAGATGCGCCTGACAAAGGCGAGCTGAACCATTGGTTCGCCGCCCGATATGGTCAACCCGCCTCCGAGGTCGCGCAGCGACGGGGCGAAGTCGCCAAGGCGACGCAGCACCTGTTCGGCCGAGACATATGTTCCGTCCTTCAGGTGCCACGTGTCCGGATTGTGGCAGTAAGTGCAGCGGAGCAGGCAGCCCGAAACGAACAGCACGACGCGCAGGCCGGGACCGTCGTAACGTGACGCCGTTTCGTAGGAATGGCAGTACCCGAACGCGCCTTCCTCATCCCTGAACTTGTCCTCTTCAGGAGCGTCCGGCGAAGCATCGGTACGGAGGTCGTGACGGCTTCCCGATTGCAGTGCCTGCGGGTTTGACATCGAAGACCCCGGCTCAGATCTGGCCGTGGAAGGTTCGGCTGATCACATCCCTCTGTTGCTCCGGTGTCAGGCGAACGAAATTGACGGCATAGCCGGATACGCGGATCGTGAGCTGCGGATATTTGTCCGGGTTCTTGACCGCGTCTTCCAGCGTCTCCTTGTCGATCACGTTCAGGTTCATGTGGAAGCCGCCGCGTCGAAAATAGAGGTCGAAAGCTTTGGTGGCCTCGTCGATCAACTGGGTCTCGGAGAGATGAGCCTTCTGCGGAGCCACCGACACCGTGTAGCTGATGCCGTCGAGCGAGTCCTTGTAAGGCAGCTTCGCGACCGACAGGCATGACGCGAGCCAGCCATGGCTGTCGCGGCCGTGCATTGGATTGGCCCCAGGCCCGAACGGCTCGCCCTTGCGGCGGCCATCCGGCGTGTTGCCGGTTGCCTTGCCGTAGACGACGTTCGAGGTAATCGTGAGCACGCTTTGCGTATGCGTCGCGTTCCGGTAGGTCGGGTGCTTGCGGATCTTTTCCATGAAGCTCGTTACGAGCGCAGCTGCGATCTGATCGACCCGGTCGTCATTGTTGCCGAACTGGGGCGTCGAGGCGTTGCCTTCATTCTGGTAGTCGGTCACGAGGCCAGTGGCGTCGCGGATCGCGCGGATCTTTCCGTACTTGATGGCGCTGAGGCTGTCGGCGACGACCGATAGACCGGCGATGCCGAACGCCATCGTGCGCAGGATGTCGCGATCATGGAGCGCCATCTCCAGCCGCTCGTAGAAGTACTTGTCGTGCATGTAGTGGATGCAGTTCATGGCATGCACGTAGGTCTTTGCGAGCCACTCCATGGTCATATCGAACTTCGCCATGACGTCGTCGTAGTCGAGGAAATCGCCCGTGACCGGTATGGTCTTGGGCGCGACCTGGTCGCCCGAAACCTCGTCACGGCCGCCATTGATGGCGTAGAGCAAAGCCTTGGCGAAATTCACCCGGGCTCCAAAGAACTGCATCTGCTTGCCGAGCCGCATGGCCGAAACGCAGCAGGCGATCGCGTAGTCGTCACCCCAGTACGGGCGCATCAGATCGTCATTCTCGTATTGCAGCGAGGAGGTGTCCTTGCTGACCTTGACGCAGAAGCGCTTGAAGGGCGCCGGCATGTGGGTCGACCACAGCACCGTGATGTTCGGCTCGGGCGCCGGCCCGAGATTGTAGAGGGTATGGAGCATGCGGTAGCTGCTCTTGGTGACCAGCGCCCGCCCGTCGAGATCCATGCCGCCGACGCATTCGGTCGCCCAGTAGGGATCGCCGCTGAACAGTGCGTCGTAGTCAGGAGTGCGGAGGAAGCGCACGACGCGCAGCTTCTGAACAAGCTGGTCCCATAGCTCCTGCGCTCCTGCCTCGTCCAGTGTGCCTTCCTTCAGGTCGCGCTCGATATAGATGTCGAGGAAGCTGGAGATGCGGCCGATGGACATGGCCGCACCGTTGGCTTCCTTGATCGCGCCGAGATAGGCAAAGTAGGTCCACTGGAAGGCTTCTCGCGCATTCGTGGCAGCCTGCGTGATGTCGCAGCCGTAGAGCTTGGCCATCGATGCCAGGTCTGCCAGCGCACGCATCTGCTCCGCGAGTTCCTCGCGCTGGCGGATGACTTCATCTGTGGGCCACATGTCGTCGATCTGGGCGCGCTCCTGGCGCTTGACCTCGAGCAGCCGGTCGGTACCGTAAAGTGCAACGCGGCGATAGTCGCCGATGATGCGGCCGCGGCCATAGGCGTCGGGGAGGCCGGTTATGATGCCGGACCGTCGGCAGTTCATGATTTCAGGCGTGTAGGCGTCGAACACGCCGTCATTGTGCGACTTGCGGTACTTGGTGAATGCCTCGTGCACCCTCTCATCGGGTGCGAACCCCGCGGCCTTGAGGCCTGTTTCAACCATCCGCAGGCCGCCGAATGGGAAGATCGCGCGCTTGAACGGCTGGTCGGTCTGCAGGCCGACAATGATCTCGTTGTCTCGATCGATATAGCCCGCCTGATGGGCGAGCAGTGTTGACGGGTTTTGGGCGTCAACCGCGAGGACGCCCTTCTTTCGTTCTTCGGCGAAGTAGGGCTGCAGCTTGGCCCAGACCGCCTTGGTGCGCTGCGAGGCGGGTGCCAGGAATTTCTCGTCTCCGGAATAAGATGCAACGTTGCGCACAATGAAGTCGCGCACATTGATCGTGGTGGACCAGTCGCCAGCCTGGAAGCTCCTCCAGCCGTTCGTCTCTGCATCCTGCTTGAGCGCTGCGCTGCCCTTCATGACGAAATCTCCCCAGACGATTGTGTCGGCCTGACGTTTCATCCGATGGGCAATGGTCATCGGCAGATCGCCAGGCTGTTCACCGATGTACTGACAGCGAGCCGGCGCAGCGCTTGATCTATGTCAAGCCTTGCCGGGCCGAAACTCGTGTTCTCCTATGTCGATGGTCGAGCTGCGGAAGCGACATCAATTTCGATCGACCCGAACGTCGAGCTTCCTCGGCCCAGCATCGGAGCGAGCCAATGAGTGTTATGCCAGCCGCGACGCCGGGGGCGAAATACGATCGCCTGATTGCCAGTGCCAAGAGCGTTGGCACGGTGTCGACAATCGTCGTGCATCCCTGCGACGAGAGCTCGTTACGGGGAGCGATCGAGTCAGCCGAAGCCGGGATAGTCAAGGCGACCCTCGTGGGACCGGCGGCCAGGATCAGGGATGTTGCGGCGCGACATGATCTTAACATCTCGGGGTTTGAGATTGTCGACACGGCGCCGACGGAGGCTGCGGCCGCCGCCAGGGGGGTGGAATTGATACATGAGGGTCGAGGTGAGGTTCTCATGAAGGGCAGCCTGCATACGGACGAGATCATGCGTGCCGTGACTGCCAAGGTCGGCGGCTTGCGGACCGACCGGCGCATCAGCCACGTCTTTGTCATGGATGTGCCTGCCTACACTGACACGGTGTTCGTGACCGATGCAGCGATCAACATCTTCCCCGATCTCGACAGCAAGCGCGACATCATCCAGAACGCGGTCGATCTCTACAACGAAACAGGGTTTGGAACGACGCCCAGGGTTGCTATCCTCTCAGCGGTGGAGACAGTCACGTCGAAGATCCCTTCCACCATCGAAGCTGCCGCGCTTTGCAAGATGGCGGACCGCAAGCAAATCACCGGCGCGTTGCTCGACGGCCCGCTCGCCTTCGACAACGCGATCGACATGGAGGCGGCGCGGATCAAGGGCATCAAGTCGGAGGTTGCCGGCCGAGCGCAAATACTGATCGTGCCCGACCTTGAGTCCGGTAACATGCTGGCCAAGAACCTCGCGTATTTCGCCAAGGCCGACGCTGCCGGCATCGTGCTCGGGGCCCGGGTGCCGGTTGTGCTGACGTCCCGCGCAGACTCCGCGCGGTCGCGGATGGCGTCAGCCGCAGTGGCCGCTCTCCATGCTGACGCACGTCGCCGCAAAGCGCCCATCGCCCCCGCGTAGTGACGACGACACGGATGAAGGTCACGCGTTCCGCGGTGCGCATCGAACGCGGTTCCCATGTTACGCCTTTGTAGGTGGACCAGCCTGCCAGTCGTTCGGCTGCGTCCTCGATCTCGGCGGGCGCATTGATGCCCGACTTCGCGAGCAAGGCGGGCTCGCGCTCACCCGCACTCAAGTCAAACTAGCATGCAAGCGAGCCAAAGATGCTCAATGCCGCACCTAGGGCGCCGGCAACCGCTGTCCAGCGTGCTGCTATCTTGTTAAGACGAGCCGTTTTTTTGAGCCGCGTCGAACATGCCACCCACCCATAGCGTAGTCACGGTGCTCGTCCGGTCCAGCAACTCTCGTTGTGTTCCGCGAGGGGGTGGCAAGGGTTCGTCCTCACCCCACCGTTCAATCGGGACTTTGCTTGACGCAAGCCAATAGTAGGCTCCTGTAGGGCCGGCGAAGAGTGCGGCGATCGCAAACAGATTGCTGCGATCCTTCACGCTTTTCTAGTCCTCTCGTCTGCGAGTACGTCGAGCTGTTCCATGGTGGTACAAATAAAACGCGGTTTCGCCCGTGACAAATATCCTCGATAGCGGCGGTCGCGCGTACCCCGCTTTCTTACGCGCCCCAGAGGACCCACCACCGGGTCGCGGGACTTAATTCGGTGGGGCGGTTCTTTAAGGAGCTGCCATGAGCAGTCATTCCCGTCTCGTGCAGGCGGCAGTTATTCTGGCTGCTAGTATCATCGGAGCAGCCGCACAGGATCGTGCGGCACCGATGTCAAGCGAAGCTCAGCAGCCCGCAGCCCCGCTCCACCTTTCATCCGAGCAGGAAAAGGCCGTGTGGCAACGCCTCAACAACTATCCAATCGACCCTCCGCGATCACAGTTAGCGGTGCCTGTTGGCGAGGTTTTGCCCAAAGACGTTCCTTTAGCGGCGATCCCCGATGAAGTGGCCGCAGAAGTTTCGTCCCTGAAGGGGTACGACTACACAATCATGCACGACAGGCTTTTGATCGTGAACAGGTTGGACAAGACCGTCGCCTACGTAATCGACGGGACATTGCGTCGCAACAACTAGCTTGGGTCTGCCACCCTTAATTCGGCCGATGGGGTGCTAGGGCGCACTTTGCGCTTTGCCCCATCTCCAGGGTTTTGATCGCCTGATGCCGTTTTCCCGCTCGCGGAGAATTCTTCCCAGGTGTCCGCCTCGTGAGAGGAGAGATTGCGGACATTGCGAAACCGCTAAATCTCAGTCGATAATTTCAGCGCTCACGAGAAGGAACGGCGGTATCGTAACGCCAAGTGCTTTGGCTGTCTTCATGTTGATCGTGAAGTCGAAATGTGTGGGGCCCTGAAACGGTAGCTCGCCTGCCTGCGCGCCATTGAACATCCGCTCCACATAGCTTGCTGCCTGCTGGCCAAGTTCTTTAAGACTTGGGCCATAGCCAATGAGCAAGCCTTGTATGGCGCTCTCGCGGAAGCCTCCGATGGTCGGTAATCTAGCCTTTGCCGAAAGCGCGGCGAGCGCTCCATTGTCGCGAAAAAGTTCCGGCGTTGGCACGATGACGAGCGCTTCTGCACCGCCCGCGCGCATGGCAGTAAACGCAGCATCATAATCGTTTGCGCTCTCGACCCAAATCTCGACCAGTTCCAGTCCGGCCTCGGCAGCAGCCTTGCGCAAGGGCGGAAAGCCCGCTTCCACGACCTTGCGATGAGCGGACATCACCGCAATTCGATGCACGGATGGCAAAGCCTCGTGAAGCAGGGACAGACGCTTGACCTCAAGTTCCCCCGCGATCAGACAAACGCCCGTGACGTTTCCACCCGGATGCGCCCAACTTTCGGCGACGCCGGCGCGGACAGGGTCTGCGCCCATGGGAGCAGCGACAATCGGAATGGTGCTCGTTGCTGCACGGGCGGGATAAAGCGCCCAATCGGATGTGACGATGATGACGTCGGGTTTGTCGCTGACCAGCGCTTGCGCCAGCGCCGGCATTTGCTCCTCCGTACCCACGCGAACATCAAGGACTAAGTTACGACCTTCGACGAAGCCCCGGGTCGCCAAGTAGGGCAGCATGATAGAACCAAAAGCGTTTTCGCCAGCGGTCCCCGCGAGTGTGAGTAGACCCAAGCGCCAAACCCGCTGTGCGGCTTCCGCGTACCTCGGCGAAAGCACCGCCAGTACTCCGCTGGCCGCCATCCGGGCGATGAAATCCCGCCGTCGCATGAACCCCTGCCGAAGACCGCGTGTGTGGGGGACGAGCCTAGCACTTTGTCGCAGGGCTGTGAGGGAGTTTGAAGGACCGCTCTACTGACCGACCTCGACCGGCGGCACGGTCCGCAGAACGCCTTTGTGTGCGAGCTGGTGCAAAAATTAAACGCGATTTTCGCGGTGGCAAATACCTCGATAGGCGGCGTCGCACGGTCCCCGCGCGCGACGCTCTCCAGAGGACCGACCCTGGACCATCCTGTCGTGTCCGTGTGATGCACGACGTCGAAGCTATAACGGCCCTGCGTCCACGTTAGCTTTAACGCATGGGGGGACTAAATTGGGTCTGGGTCGCTGCTACACAATGTGCGATTGCTGCGCTATTAAGGGACGAACCGCTACGTGCGGCGAACTCCCGTTCACATACCCATTTGCATGCGAAGTCGATTTTTTGCTGCGCACGCGCGCATCTATTGGTTGTGAGGGTTCGATCATGACGAAGCATTTTTCAAGGCGCATCATGACTGATGTGCTCATAGTCCTAGTATCTGTAGTGATGATCACGATTGCGGCGACATCTTTGGGCGATCCCATTCGGGCCCGCATCGCTGCTTCTAGCCCAGCCCCATTCGATCTTGCGATGGGCAGGACACTGGCAACCGCTGAACCGAGCAAACCGGGCCTTACGCGCGCGCAAGGGAGTTGCCGGCTTCGTTCCGCTCCTCTGCAATGGGACGTAGACTGGCTTTTCCGGCCGCCCGTAGCTCCTGGATGATGCAGGCTTGCTAAAGAAGCAACAACGTCGCCCACCTTAAAACTAGGGCCTTGCCCCGGCGCGCAGGCAGCCACGATCTCGCCCGGCGCGCTGAGGCCCAGCTTGGCGAGCAAGCGTTCTCGCTGACCCGCAACTTGCTTTGAGGTCCCCGCCAAGTCGCACGGCGAACTGAGCATGTGTCTTGCCAGCCGCCAAGCGCCTAAGGAACTGCTTCCCGCGCGCACTTAGCGGCAGCTTGCTCATGGCCATCTGCCTGGTTCGGCAGCTTTGCGGATTAGTGCGATGCACTGGCCGACCGTCATTTCATGGTTGCGAGCGAGGGCTCGCTCGGCCAACGCGCGCTCGTGCGGAGATAGCTGGCTCAGCATGAACTGGCGCTCGTCGTCGGAGACCTCTACGTCGGGGAAGTTCCGGCCCGCATCTGGCCGCCCTATGCCGAGCATCTGAATGGCGTCGGATGCCGCGACGCGGTTCTCTCTCATAAAGTCGCGAACACGATGGTGATCGTCGGACGAAAGCTGCGCGAGAAGAAACTCACGTTCAGTAGGCTGTTCGAAGATCGGTCTATTCATAGCGCCGACCCAACCATTTCGAAGCTTGCACCATGCTCCACATGAGACCCGATTATCTTACCGCTGACAAGAGGAGGCTTGCAGGGCTTCAAGCGCGCATCCTCTCACGCCGCGACAGGGCTCAGACACGCAACAAGTCACAAGAGGCGCTATCGTGGCGCGGAGGAAGGCCGCACAGAGCACACTGAGCAGCCGGACATAAGGCGCGCGCGCCAGCGCATGTGAAATAGGGCCTAATAGGGCCCGGCGGGCTTCCGTCGCGCCATCCGCTTCACGCCAAAAGTCGAAAAACGCTTTTATTTTCAAATACTTTCTGCGTTTTCAACAGGTCGAAATTAGCGCTTGCGGAAAGGACCACACGGTTTTGCCGTACGCGCGTTCGCGTGTTCGCCACATTGCTTCCCGGCCTTGTCGACGTTGCCAAGAAAATGCTGGCGAGACGAACTGTCAGCGCCGCTCGTCGGCACGTAGCCTCGGGCTCACGGAGAGCAATCCGCCCTGCCCTTGACCTCTCGCGCCCGACGCTGCCGCGTCCACCGCAACCCGGCTCGCGTATCGTGACGACACATGATCGCCCCTCAAGGGTGAGCCGGGATGGGCGAAAACCCGAATTTCGGTAAAGCGGAATATTTTCAGCGGAAGCGGCTTGACGCCGCATCAGGGTGTTTTGCCCGACGGGTCGTGGCAGCCTTTTGCATGAACGGCGTCGACCATGCAGCAATTCGCTACCCGCCAAAATCCTGCGGCGTGAACGGCAGATCCATCACCTTCCATTCCTCGTATTTGTCGACCGGCAGCATCTTGTAGGGCTGGCAGGCCTGAAGCGCGCTCATCGCGGACTTCACGAGGGCCACCCCCTTCGCGGAGGGCGGGGCTTCGATCAGGATCGGCGGGCGCGCCAGCCCGCCGTCGGTGGCAAACACGGCGCGCAGCTTGATGTGCACGCTGTCGGTCGGGGCGACCCCGGCCGGCAGTTTTGCGCAGCTTCTCAGGTGACGACGAAGCTCGGCGACAACCTCCGCCGGTAGCCTGGCTGCGATCGAGTCCTTGGCGTCGCCGCCGTCGTCCTTCGGGAGGTCTTTCGGTTCGAGCGGCAATTCAGGCGGCAGGCCCAGCATGACGCCGTACTTGACGGTGACGTCCGGCTCCGGAGGCCGATAGGCCGGAGGCGCGGCCTGGGGCTGCGGCATTGCGGGTGGCGGCTGCTGCGGCTGTGCGTTGGCCTCGCGCGGCTTCGGCGGCGGAGAAGGCTGTTGCTGCGGTTGCTGCTGTGCGGACCGTTGCGGTGGTTCGGGCGATGCCTGCGGCGCCGGTGACGGTGCCGGCTGCTTGGCCGCAGGCTTCGGGGCCGCGTCAGGCTTGTCCTTGTCTGCGAAATCCAGCTCCGGCAGTTTCAGGTCGGGGGTCGGCTCCGGCGGCTGCTCCTTCGCCGGCTCCTTGGTCTCCTGCTCCTTGACCTCCTCCTTCACCTGCTCCGGCGTGACGATGTCGACCGAAACCGTTTCGGGCGCCTGGCTGCGAAACGGATGCACCTCGCTGATCAGGATGATCAACGCCACCAGCGTCAGATGCGCGATCGCCGACGCTGCAATGTCCGTCCGTATGAGCTTCCGCAGTTCCATCGCCCGATCTTGGGTTGCCGCCCTGCTCCTAGCATACCGGAACGGCCCCTCAATCCCATTTTGGCGCTAAGCCAAAATCGGTCAGGCGGCCCTTCGGACTGGCCAGCGCCGCGATCCGAGCCATCTCGTCGTCCGAGAGCTCTAACAGGAAGTTCGGGTCAGGCCTTCGCGAGCGCCTGGAACACCGTGTCCGGCGCATGCGCGATCACCGCGAGCAGCGCGCGGGCCGGTCCGCGCGGAGCGCGCTTGCCCTGCTCCCAGTTGCGAATGGTCTCGACGGGCACGCCGAGTTTGGCGGCAAACTCCATCTGGGTGAGGCAGGCGCGACGGCGCAAATCGCGCACCGCGAGCGAGCTGGTGTCAGCCGGCGCAGTATTGGCCGCAGGTTGGACCGGAAACTCCTGCCCGTCCCGCAACTCGACGATCCGTCCGTCCGCCTTCAGCCGCAACCGCATGTCCATTCCCTCAAGCACGGGCGATGATGCGGCAGGTCGCTTAAGTTCGGATTAAAGACGCGATCTCGTGTCCCGGACGCGGCGGAGCGCCACTTCGGCGGTGCGCTGCAGAGCCGGGGCCCATCTCGCCGTAGAGCGAGCCGCACCAATCTGGGTCCCGGTTCTGCGCAGCAGCGCTCGCGCGCCGCAGCACGCCCGGGACACGAGACCTACTTCAATCCAAACCAGAGCGTCGCGATGCCGAGGAAGGAGAAGAAGCCGACGACGTCGGTCACCGTGGTGACGAACGTGCCGGAGGCCACCGCCGGATCAGCCCTGACGCGTTCGAGCGCCATCGGGATCAGGATGCCGCCGAGCGCGCCGGCGACAAGGTTGCAGATGATCGCGAGCCCGATCACCATGCCGAGGCCCGGGATCTTGAACCATGCCACCGCCGCGATGCCCGTGATCACGGCGAAAGCGAGTCCGTTGACGAGGCCGACCAGCGTCTCGCGCATCACCACGCGCCAGGCGTTGAAGGAACCCAGCTCGCGGGTTGCAAGCGCACGCACCGCGACCGTCATGGTCTGGGTCGCGGCATTGCCGCCCTGGCTCGCCACGATCGGCGCGAGCACCGCGAGCGCCACCATCTTCTCGAGCTGGCCCTCGAACAGGCCGAGCACGGAGGACGCCAGGAAGGCGGTGGCGAGATTGACCAGCAGCCAGTTGAAGCGGCCGCGCGCAATCGTCAGAAAGGTGTCCGACAGCCGTTCGTCGCTGGTGACGCCGCCGAGCGCCTTGAGGTCCTCATCCGCCTCCTCCTCGATGACGTCGACGACGTCGTCGACAGTGATGACGCCGACGAGGCGGTCCTGGGTGTCGAGCACGGGCGCGGCGACGAGATTGTACTTGCCGAACATGCGCGCCACCTCCTCCTGGTCCTCCAGGACGGAGACGCGGCGGCGATCCTCGTCGGTGAGCTCAGTGAGCGGCACCGGGCGGCGCGCGCGCAGCAGCACATCGAGCGGCACGGCGCCCTGCCAATGCCGGTCCTTGTCGACGACGTAGATCTCGTAGAAGCGGTCGGGCAGATCCGGCGCCTCGCGCATGTAGTCGATCGCCTGGCCCACGGTGAAATCCTGCGGCACCGCGATGAACTCGGTCTGCATCCGGCGGCCGGCGGAATTTTCCGGATACAGCAGGCTGCGCTCGAGCGCGACGCGCTCCTGCAAGGGCAGCTTCTCGAGGATCTCCACCTGCTCCGCCTCGTCGAGGGTCTCCAGGAGCTCGACCGCGTCGTCGGATTCGAGCTCGCGGACGCCCTCGGCGACCGTCTCCGGCGGCAGCTCCTCGAGGATCTCCTCGCGGACCGTCTCATCGACTTCGTTCAGCGCGGAGAAGTGGAAATCGCGTCCGGTCAGCTCGACCAGGCGGACGCGGTCGTCGGGCTGCAGGGCCGCGATCAAATCGCCGAGATCGGCCTCGTGCAGCTCGGCAACGCAGGCGCGCAGCGCGGCGCTGTCGCTGGCCTCGATCGCATGGGCAATTTCCTCGACGAATTCGTGACGAATTTCGCCGTCTTCATTGCGCATCGGCACGTGGTCGAGTACCGAGGCCTCGGCAGATGCGGCACCTTCGCTATGTTGATCCATGGCGCGGCTCGCCGTTCGACAGGTTGGAACGAGTGATCTGAGCTGATGGTTCAGGCAATACCCACAAGGCAGCAACGAGCGCAATGACAAAGATGCTGCGACTGAGGTGGATCTCGATGTCGGCCGGCGCGGTCCTTGCTGCCCTCAGCTGCATCGCCCCGACTGAAGCCGCCGACTGCCCGCGCAAGGACGCGCTCGGCACCTCGCGGGTGCTGAGCGTCGACGCCCAGACCACGCCGCGCGTGGGCTTGAAGAGCTTCCCGCAGACGCTGCCGCTCGCCGATCACGAGGTCGTCCTGACCTTCGACGACGGCCCGCACCCGCCGACGACATCGAAGGTGCTGGCGGCGCTGGCGCAGGAATGCGTGCGCGCGACCTTCTTCCTGATCGGCCTGCACGCCTCCCAACACCCCGACATGGTCAAGCGCATCGCGCGCGAGGGTCACACCATCGGCCATCACACCTGGTCGCATCCGTTCATGGCGCGAATCCCGTTCGACAAGGCCAAGAATGAGATCGACCGCGGCATCGCGGCCAACGAGATGGCGCTGAAAGGAATGTCGACCACGACGCCCGCGACGCCGTTCTTCCGCTTCCCCTATTTCGAGGCGACGCCGGCACAGCTCGACCTGTTGCAGTCGCGCGGCATCGTGGTGTTCGGGGCTGACCTCTGGGCCAGCGACTGGAACGAGATGACGCCGGAGCAGGAACTGAAGCTCGTCACGGAGCGCCTGGCCGCCGCCGGCAAGGGTATCATCCTCTTCCACGACCCCAAGGCACGTACGGCCGCGATCATGCCGGCCTTCCTGCAATATTTGCGGGAAAACGGCTACCGCGTCGTTCACGTCGTGCCGGCAGCGGCGCCGCAGAAGAATGCCGACGCGCATTGATGCCGGAATGTCACGCCGGGGCAAAATGGGGTGATTGAGGCCCTATTAACAATCTGTTCATGCTACGACATGCAAAGATGGAAGGGGGACTTTCGAAGGTCTTGCGGTGGAACCGTTTTGCGGCATCTCCGACCTGCTATGGCGGCAATCGCATGTAAGGGCAGACGAAGTTCATGATCGGAAGTAGCGGTATTCTCCGGACGCGATCGTGCATCGTCCTTTGTCTTGGGTTCCTGACCATCGGTTCGCCGGCGGCCCTCGCGAGCGACTGCCCCGGCCATCCGGACGCGCTTGGCACCTCCCGCACCCTCGTGGTGGATCCGCGCGAGCATCCGCGCATCGGCACCATGCAGTACCGCGAGACGCTGCCGCTGAAGGACCATGAAGTCGTCCTGACCTTCGATGACGGTCCCTTGCCGAAATATTCGAACCAGGTGCTTCAGATCCTCGCCGACGAGTGCATCAAGGCGACCTTCTTCATCATCGGCGGCCAGGCCAAGGCCAACCCGGAAGGGGTGCGCAAGCTGGTGGCGGCGGGTCACACCGTCGGCACCCACAGCATGAACCATCCCCTGACGTTCGACAGGATGCCGATCGAGAAGGCCGAGACGGAGATCAACGGCGGCATCGAGTGGACCTCGGCCGCCATGACCGATCCGTCCAAGCTTGCGCCGTTCTTTCGCATTCCCGGCCTGATGCGCGCCGACGGCGTCGAGAACTATCTGATCTCGCGCGGCATCCAGGTCTGGAGCGCGGACTTCCCGGCCGACGACTGGCGCCACGTGTCGTCCGACCGCGTCTACCAGCTTGCGATCCAGCGGCTGGAGGCCAAGGGCAAGGGCATCCTGCTGCTACACGACATCCAGGCGCGCACGGTGGCGGCGCTGCCGAAGATCATCCGCGACCTCAAGGCACGCGGCTATCGCATCGTGCATGTGGTGCCTGCGACCGCCGACCGGCCGGCGACGCCGACCACGCCGGTGGAATGGCTGCTGCATCCGCCGACGGAGACGGTGCCGATCGCACGCTGGCCGGGCGTGCCGAACTTCGTGTTCACGCAGACCACGACGCTTCCGGCGCCCTCTCTTGCCGATCTCAATGCGCAGTCGGCGCATGAGCCGCTGCTGCCGCGCCGGACCAAGGCCCAGGCGGATGTCGCATCCACCCTGCCCGTGCCTGGCCCCGATCTCTTTGCGATCCCGGAAGGCTCGATCGAGGTCCTGCTCTCCACGACCTTGTCGCGGCGTGCCGCAACGCGGCTGGCGATGGCGGCCCAGACGCCCCGTGGGGCCAAAGGCAAGGCCGGCAAGCCGCACGCCCCCCGGAGCGCACAGGCTCCGAATCCTGCCCCGCAGGCCAAGGGCACGGCGCCCCGCCCGACCCACATCGCAACCAGCGCGAAGAAGCGCGCCTGAGTAAGGCGCTTACTGCCGTATGATGTTGGCGACGCAGAGCAGCACGATCAGTGCCAGGAAGAACAGGTCCATATAGGACTTGAGCTCGCCGTCGCGGCGCAGCCGCGCAACGTCGGTCACGATCTGCTTGCGCGCCGGGGTTCCGCCTGAGCCGTCATTGATTGGAGCCTGAAGGCGCTTCGCCTCGGCTTCCAGCTTTTCGATCTTCTGGAAGAAGTAGAACGCGCGCAACGTCGAGGCCGCGCGCATACCGGTATAGACCAGCACCAGTATCGCCAGGATTGCCCGGTTCGGATACTTCTCCATGAAGTTGAGGCTGAAATAGACCACCGCCAGGAACGCGAAATTGGTGACGAAGCGGTAGACGAAGCTAAGAAGGACCATGCTGGCTCCAGCCTTGATCGGTACGACCGTGGCTTTTTAGAATTCAGGGGTATGGGTTGCAGGCCGGAACAGCCGGCCTGCATGCCCGCACAGGTCCGTCTACGCCAACTTTGTTTCAACAAGGATTACGATCGCCTGCCCGCTGGACGGCTTTCAGCCACGCGCGGCCCCAACGCAAGCGGGAGTACAGCTGCCGGCTTGTTCCAAGTTTAACGCGAGGTTGCCGCAGCTCGATGGAGATTCGGCGCAAGCTACGGTAAACTGACACAGCCACCGCATGTGGGGTCTGCCGATGCCGAGAAAAGGAATCACGGGCCACGACGACTGGGTTCTCACCGAGGCCCTCGCGACCGCGCTCGTCGCGCTCGAGCAGCTCGAACCCAAGCACCGGCCGAACGCGCATATGGACGATATCCGCAAAATGCTCGCGAACGGCAAGGAGCCGGCCGCGGTGAGGCTGCACCTCGCCCAGGCCAAATGCCGCCTGTTTCCGGATACGGACCCGCTTGAGATCTACAAGGAATACGGGATCGGCGAGGAATACGGCTGAACGCCCCGCGGGGGGCCGCTTGCTTCCACGCATGAGATTTGAAGGTGACGCGCTCGGAGGGTGGAGAAGATATTAGCAGTTTCAATGGCTTACTCGGACGGGGCGAGAGGTGCGCTCCTCCCCGCTTATCCGGGCGCCCGGCCCAGATTTCGCCTATCCGCCTAGCGCCTCGATGACCAACCTGCCGACCTCGCGCCCGGAGAATTGCTGCTGACCGGTGATCAGGTTGCCATCGCGGACCGCATAGCTCCGCCACAGACCGCCCTGCGTATAGATTCCGCCGAGCTTCTTGACCTCGTCCTCGATGCGCCACGGCATGATGTGCTCGCCGCGCGGCAGCGCGCCCATCTGCCAGGTTTTCGCATCGGCGTCATCTTCCTCCATATTGGAGAACCCCGTGAATATCTTGCCGCGAACAAGTGGCTTTCCATCTTTCAGATTGGCGAAGCGCAACAGCGCTGTACCGTGGCAGAGCGCCGCCGTCACTTTGCCGGCTTCGTAGAACGCGACAAACTTGTCCTGCAGGTCCTTCGCCTGCTCGAAGGTGAACATCGGGCCCTGGCCGCCGGCCACGACAATTGCGTCGAACTTGTCCAGCTCGATCTCCCGCGCGGGGCGTGTCTCCTCAACGAGCCGCACATATTCGGGCGTGTGGATGAAGCCCATCGATATCAAATCGCCCGCGGACCAACGGCTCTCGTCCCGTGGATCGCTCATTGGGTCGGCCTCGCAGCGTCCGCCCTTCGGGCTGAACACCTCAACCTCGTAGCCGCGCTCGATGAACATGTGAAAGGTGTGGGTGAGCTCGCTCCACCAGAAGCCAACCGGCCATCCTGTGTTGCCGGATATCGCTGCGTTCGAGATGACAATCGCAATCCGTTTTGGCTGACGCGGGTCGACTGGATTGACGTCTTCGTGGCCAAGCTTCTCGCCCATTAGGATGCTCCTCTGTTCGTCATGCGTTGGTCTTCTGACCGTGTGTGACAACTCTCTCTGGAATTGCGTGGGGACCTGGGTCGAACAAGTCATTCGCCCCGCATCAATTGGGGCATTGCGAAAATCTCGTATCGAAACCCCCTTCCCGATCGTATGACCGGATCCTGGTCCGTAAGTACCCATGCGGCGTCCATCTCGGCAGCGCGAACAATCGCGACGCCCCAAGTGCCGCCGGGATCCGCTACCGGCCCGTAGGCGATGGCAGTTCCCGCTTGCAGGAGCGTCGCCCAATAGCCGAAGTGCAGTTTCATAAGCGCCACCTCTTCCGAGGACATGTCTTCCGAAAAGTTCGGCCTGGGCGGATTGAGACGAAGGAGAAAGAACGCTTCAGTCGATTGAGGCGCGAGATATTGTTGCAGCCAACCAAGCACGAGCCTCCAGCCCTCAGCATATGCTCGGCAGGCGTCTGGACGGTCTACGAGCTCCTCGTGACATAAAGTAAGTCTCGTCGTACGCGTCGTTCCTTCGAGCGCATAATGCACTACGCTGGCTTGACCTCCGTCCCAATCCGACATCCAGCTCATGGACAGGGCCGTTGGGCGGTCGACCCTCCGCAATTTACCCGAGGCGCGAAACGAGGTTCCGTCCGCATTTCGTCCTTCCGATCGCCAGTGACCACCGACACCGATATCCATTTCCCAGTTGGTCATGCGGTAGGCTTCATCCGAGCCCCACCATCGAACGACCTGATCGGGCTCAGTAAGTGCTCGAAATACGTGTTCAGGCCGTGCTGCGATTTCAACGGTAGCGAGAACGATCCCGCGAGCTGTGTCGGCGACGGATTGGACGCTGGCCTTTGTGTGCATCGGAGGATCCTCTGCCGACCTTTCCAGGGATAGATTTTTCAAGGGGTAGACTTGTCCAGGGATACCTGGGCGTCATCGTGCAACGGCATAAGCGCTTCGCTCCAACCCATTGCGCCGACCGAAACTCTCAATCCGCAGGTCACGGACAGGCCTCACCTGTTTGTACCCACATTTCCGCCGCTGCTATGAAGTCGAAATAAGGCACGCTCGGAGTCGTCCGTGCGCGACCATGGGCGTCCGTTCCAGGCGACCACGCCCACTTCACAAGACCCGTCCTCAAATGATCGACAACCTGCTCACCGATGCGGCGGCCGTTGTGCACGGGATCCTTGAGATGACGACAGATATCAGCCGTGGTCAGCCCCTCCCATCCCATGCTGATCGGCGCGAGGCGCCAGGCTTCGTCGGCTCCAGGGACACCGCTGGCGGCGTTGTTGGCCTGCCCGTGACATGTCGTACAGGGAAGTCCGAGCGCGCCCCCGTCATCCGGCCCACGCATGACGTTGAATAGGTGACGATGTTGGTCATCGCCCTGCCGCGGAAACTCACTTTGGGTATGACAACCTTGGCAGCGTGGGCTGCCGATGACCGTAGCCACGACCGCGAAGGCAGCACGCGATTCCGCCTCCTGCGCGGCGGGCTGCGCTGCCGAACGCTGCGGAAAAAGGCCAACCATTGTTAGCGCAGCCAAACCAGCAACGGCCGAGAAGGCGAAAGCGGTATGCACCTTCATTTCGCGCTCCCGGCAGCCCTATGGATCGCTCTTCGTATCCGGACGTAGGTTCCACAGCGGCAGATGTTCGTGATCGCGGCATCGATGTCTTGATCCGAAGGATGCGGCTTGACCTCCAGAAGTGCGGCTGCTGCCATCAGCATGCCGGACTGACAGTAGCCGCATTGTGGGACCTGTTCGTCGATCCAGGCACGCTGCAGTGGATGCGATCGGTCCTTTGAGAGGCCCTCGATCGTGACGACGCTCTTCCCTTCCGCCGCACTTTGCGGCAAGGAGCAGGAGCGGACTGGCTTGCCCTCGACGTGGACCGTGCACGCGCCGCAAGCCGCTATTCCACAACCATATTTGGTGCCCGTAAGGCCGAGCTCGTCGCGCAGCACCCAAAGCAGCGGCGTGTCCGGCTCAGCGTCGATCGTTACCGAACGACCGTTCAATTTGAAGCGTGTCATGACGCTGTTCCGCTTGGGGCAAATCGATACCCGCTCCGAGAAATCGGGAGTGCGCGGATGCGCTCGCCGGTGGCGGCGAAAATGGCATTGCAGACTGCGGCATGGGTCGGGACCGCCCCCCAGTTCGCCGGTGCCGCTCGGCTTCGCGCCACTTTCAACGAACTGCGTTTTGATACGTGGCGTCTCCCAGAGATGCACCGGCTCGAAGCCATCGAAATTGGTCTCTTGCACCTCGCCATTGGCGAAGGTCACTTCGGTCCGCAACCCCGAAAGGCCCAAGACCACGCCGCCTTCGATGTTCGAGGCGGCAATGCCGGGATCGAGCGTTTCGCCGACATCGACCGCGCTCCATACGTCATGGACCGCGATCTCCTTGTTGGAGACCGAGAGTTCAACGGCTTGCGCGATGTACCCGTTGAAGGCTTTTGCAAGCGCGATGCCGCGCGCACGCCCGGCCGGCGGCGTGCTGGTCCAATCGGACATCTGTGCAACCGCCGTGAGCACCGCCAGTGCCCGCTTGTCTGCCGTCGCCAATGTCAGTCGGTAGGCGAGCGGATCCTGCTGCGCCGCATGAGCCAATTCGTCAATGAAGCCTTCGAGCACGAAATGGTTCGGCCCATGGCCGGTGGTCCGCCATACCGAGACCGACAGCGGCGTCTCGACCCGATATTGCTCAACCCTGTAGTTCGGCAACGAATATGGAGGATCGAGGAGTCCCTCAACGGCCATTTGGTCATAGGCCGCGGGCGCCATCATGGGGCGTGTCCAGTCGGTTACGGTTTCCGGGCGCGGCAGGATGTAGAGCATATGCGACGGGGAGACCACGCGATGGGTCATCGCCTCCGGCTGTCCACCGCCGCCCAGCGACGCACGAATCTGATGCGTCATTGGCGGGCGATAGGCGTCATAACGCATGTCCTCCTCGCGGCTCCAGATGACCTTTACCGGCCGGCCTACGGCCCTGGAAACGATGATCGCGTCGCGCGCGAAGTCCGCCAGCAGCCTCCTGCCGAAGCCACCTCCGAGCAGCGTGCGGTGCATGATGATTTGATCGTCGCGCAGGCCCGTCGTCTGCTTTGCGACGGTGTGAATCATCTCGATGCCTTGCGCGGGGATCCACAGTTCGCAGCGATCATCGGTTACATGGGCCGTGCAGTTCATCGGCTCCATGGTCGCATGGGCCCGCGCCGGGATCTCGAACGTCGCCTCGCGAACGATGCCGGCCGCCGCCAACACGCCCTCGGCATTGCCCGTCTTCTTCTTCACCTCGAACGGCGCCGTCCTGAGCAAGTCGGTATAGTGCTGTCGCTGGACTTCCGTCGAATAGTCCTCGAGCGGACCCGGACCAAACTGCAGCAGCGCGCCATCGAGCGCGCGCCTCGCCTGCCAATAATGCGCCGCCACCACAGCAAGGCCCGAACGGATTTCAACGACGGCGATGACGCCGGGTTTGGCTTTGATCGCGGCGGCGTCATAGCTCAGGAGCACGCCACCCTGCGATGGTGCCCGGCGGATTGCGGCGATCGCCATGCCCGGAACCTTCACGTCAATGCCAAACACCGCCGAGCCGTCGACCTTTAACGGAATGTCGATGCGCTGCTGCGGCTTGCCGATCATCTTCAGTGCGCCCCGCGATTTGAGTGTCGGGGCCTCGGGAGCTGGCAGCTTGGCGGCTTCCGCGGCGACTTGACCGAACGAGACTGAGCGGCCGCTGGGGTCGTGATGGATGCGTCCGTTGTCGACGCGCAGCGTGGTCTCCTCGACGCCTAGGCGCATGGCGGCTGCACTCGTTAGCATTTGGCGGGCAGCCGCACCCATCGTGCGCATGATCGGATAGAAGGTCGAGACCGACTCGCTGTTGCCAGTGAACATCCATTTGCATTGTGGATGCCGGTACGCCGGATCGAAATCAGCGGTCTCGAAACGAACACGCGACCAGTCGGCCCCAAGCTCGTCGGCAAGAACGACTGGAAGGGTGGTCGAAATGCCCTGGCCCATTTCGGATTGCGACACGGTCAGCGTCACCGTGTCGTCGGCCGCAATTCGAAGCCAGGCATTGAGCCGGCTTGTCACGCCATTCCTGCCTTGCGCGAGAGCCGAGCCCGACGTCAGCACGGCAATGCTACCAGCAAGAAAGCCGCGCCGGGAGATTTCGTGTTTCGCCCGCGAACTCGCGATGAAGGCAGGAGCTCGCGCTCTGCGTTCCTCATGCGTCATTGCACACTTTCCTGACCCATGCCCGCGCGATGCCCTGGCGCGACTTCCGCCCAAACGGCGCCCAAGACGCGTGCTCTGCGAGGCAGGACGTCGCCTGAGCAGGCCCAAACTTCGCAAGTCCAAGCGGCGACGTATTGTAAAAATGAGAAATTCTGTGCGGCCAGGATCGGATGAGGGCGAACGCGCTGCTTTCTTGACTTGACGGGGCTCCGCATTCGGCTCCCTATCACGCTGAATGCGGTGTTCAAGCCTCCGGCCGGCAAGTCCGCCGAAGGGTTGCTCGCCGAGCTAGAAGAACAGCTAGAAATTGCGTCATTGTGCGTGACATATCGAGATGACCACCAGACATCCAAGCGTGTTTGGAGTCGGACACTCCGCTTGCGGCGATTGGGCACAGCCGCGAGAAGCAACTTGAGACCAGGGAGTTGCGCCGAAGGAAGTCTGGCGGAATAGAGGCGCAACATTCGTGTTAACTCCTGATGAAGCGGCAGGAGTTCGACAGGTTGCTCATATGAAGGTTGTGTTCGCCAGACCAAGACCCGAGCTCAGTGCACACGTCGAAGCCGTGTGGGTATTCGAGAGCGACTTTGGCCTGCCGCCAGACGACACGACTGTATCAGTCCCCAACGGTTGCTCGCGGCTTATAATCCCGTACGAAAATTCGATGATCTCGACTGCGAACGGACAGGTCGAGGAAGGCCGCGAGAAAGGAGTCTATTTCGTGGGCGTTAGAGATGGCCCTGCCTTCCTGCGCACCCAGCCCAAAAAAACTGGTCTGGTCGGCATCGACTTTCACCCGTGCGGCGCCTTTCCAATCTTTGGCGTGCCGATGGCAGAAACAACGAACCGCCATCTGGCTGTCGACACGTTGCTCGGCAAATGGGGACAGCAAGTCATCGACCAAGTACACGGCTTGAAAAGCGTCGATCAAAAAGTCGGTTTCATCCAAGCGCAGTTGCTCCGGCGCTTGCAGGGAAGCAAAAAGCAGAACTCCGTCGTCGACTATTGCGTAGCCGCGCTCAGAGCCAGTGGCGGAAGGACAGCGATCGCCGATCTGGAACAAAGCACAGGCTACTCGCGGCGTTACCTGGACCTGCTTTTCAGGCATCACGTCGGCGTGCCCCCCAAGACCATCGCCGAGATCTTCCGCTTTCAAAAGTTCTATCAAATTTGGGCGCAGAGGCGGCCGTACGATACGTTCGCGCAGGAGATTTACGACTCCTACCACGACCAATCCCATTTCACGAAGGAGTTCAAGCGCATGACCGGCTTTCCCCCGCTGCGGTTCAGTCGGGGGGTTACGAATGAATTTGGAAGACGTCTCTCGCAGCGTTAGTGAGGCATGATCCGGAAGGGTGTGAAGCGCTCTTCCGATCATGCCCATTCTTCGGCGCACTCGGAGGCCAATCGCATTTGCTGCGATTTCAACGGGCTGTCTGGGTTCTTCAAAGCATCGTGTGCGTTTCAGGCCCGAAAGTGCATTTGAAGCGATCGCGCGTCATCCGAAAACCGACCGCAGCTACCTTGCGTCCTGCGCGGCGCGATAGGCGGCCTCCAATTTACTCACATCGTCGGCCGTGAGCTTCGGCTCATCGAGCGCGACGGTCAGCTTGTCGATCCTGCCGGTGAACGCAAACGGGACCTGGTAGTCGCGATCATCCACCGGCGTGCCGGTGTCTGCCCCGATGTCAAAGGTCTCATCCCATTGCAGGATAATAGGCACCGTCCGATCCATGGTCTGCGTCGCCACCACTTTGCCGTCGACCTTGAGTGCGCCTGTGCCACTGCGCCCGAGCCCGCTCATGTCGTTGAACGCAAGCGTCGCAAAACCCAGACCATCATACTTGAAATCGAACTCGATGGTGTGCTTGCCGGGCGACAGAGCGTCCGGGCTCTCCCAGCGGATCCGTTTGAGGTCAAGCAGGTTCCAGACGAATACGGGCTTGCCCTTCAACAGATACAGCCCATAGCCGCCGAAACGCCCGCCATTGGTTTGGATCACACCCTCCGCGCCACCCTGCGGGACGTCGATATCGGCAGTGATGGTATAGGATGTGTTGAGCAGGTTTGGCGCGTCCCCGTGAGGAATGCCGGTCACGGTCTCGCCAGAGTAGGTGAAGAGACGCCGACCGGCCGCCGCGTTGGGTCGCGGAGCCACCAAGCGCGTTGCTGCGGAGGCATCCAGCGGCAGGACCTGATGCTTGGCAAACTCGCCAAACATCAGGTCGGTCATCTCGCGCACCTTCCCAGCATTGGCGGCGGCAACATCAGTGTATTGCGTCCAATCGTGCTGGACGTCGTACAACTCGAACTTATAGGCGCTGGCGGGATCAAGGACAGCCTTTCCTACCAATTCCCATGGTGCCCGAAGCGGAACGGCGCTGAGCATCCAACCGTCATTGTACAGTCCCTGCACGCCCATCATTTCGAAATACTGCGTGTGATGCCGCGAGGGCGCGTCGGCATTGGCCTTGTCGAACGTGTAAGCCATACTCACGCCCTCGATCGGCTTCTGCGCAATGCCGTCGACCATAACCGGCGCGGGAATGCCGGTCGCCTCCAGCAGCGTCGGCACGATGTCGATCACATGGCCGAACTGATTTCGGATGCCGCCCTTGTCAGTGATTTGTCCCGGCCAGGTGATCGCCATGCCGTTGCGTGTGCCGCCAAAGAAGGATGGAATTTGTTTCGTCCACTTAAACGGGGTGTCAAACGCCCAAGTCCAACCGACCGCCATGTGCGCATAGGTCTGGTCGGATCCCCAGAGGTCGTACCATTTCATCTGGTCGGCCACGGGCACCTCGACACCATTGAACGCCATGACCTCGCTCGGTGTGCCCAAGGGCGTTCCCTCAGCAGAAGCGCCGTTGTCGCCGCTGATGTAGATAATGAGCGTGTTATCGAGCTTGCCCATATCTTCGACGGCCTGGATGACGCGGCCGATCTCATGGTCAGTGTAAGCTAGATAGGCGCCGTAGACGTCCGCTTGACGGATGAAAAGCTTCTTGTCCTCATCGGTCAGCGTGTCCCACTTCTTGAGTAAATTCTCCGGCCAAGGTGTCAACTTGGCGTCCTGCGGGATCACGCCGAGCTTCTTCTGGTTGGCGAAAATCTCGTCGCGCAGCGCGTTCCAGCCCTTGTCGAACAGGTGCATATCGCCGATTTTTTTGATCCACTCCGGTGTCGGCTGGTGTGGCGCGTGCGTGCCGCCGGGGCAGTAATAGAGGAAGAACGGCAAAGACGGGTTGATGTCATTCAACTGGGTTAGCCAGTGGACGGCATCATCCGCCATCGCGGTGGTCAGGTTCCAGCCCGGATGCCCGAGATAGGGATAAATCGCTGTGGTGTTGCGGAACAAGTTTGGCTGCCACTGACTGGTGTCGCCGCCAACGAAGCCATAGAAGTATTCAAAGCCCATGCCGGTCGGCCACTGGTCAAACGGGCCGGCTTGGCTCGCGGTCCAGTCGGGCGTGTTGTGGTTCTTGCCAAACCACGACGTGCGATAGCCGTTTTCCTGAAGGATCCGGCCGATCGTCGAAGTATCCTTCTTGATGATGCTGTCGTAGCCGGGGAAACCGGTGGACTGCTCCGTGATCACGCCGAAGCCGGCCGAGTGATGGTTGCGACCTGTGATGAGGGCCGCGCGCGTTGGTGAGCATAGTGATGTTGTGTGGACGTTCGTGTAGCGCAGCCCGTTAGCAGCGATGCGGTCAAGCGTGGGCGTCGGGATGACACCGCCGAAAGTCGACGGCGCTCCAAAGCCAACATCGTCAGTCAGGATCAAGACAATATTCGGCGCGCCCTTGGGTGGCACGACTCGAGCGGGCCACGCAGGTTTCGACTGCGCCGCGTTGAGATTGATCTCACCTTGGAACGGCTGTGGCGGCGGCGGGAGGTAGCGGCCGTCGATCGTCGTCGTGGCGGCGGGCGAACCCGGCGTACCTGTGGTCTGTTGCGCGGCCGCCGGCACAATGGCGAGCACGCACACCAAAGCGGTAGAAAGTAACAGCGCCGATATTTTCATGATCATCTCCCTTGCTGCTGCACCTGCATCAGGGATGCAGATGCCGCTATCGCAACTGCTCTACCTTGGCTGCCATGTCGGGGTATCGGGCGATCCTGTAGGTCTCGTTATCGCATTTCAGAATCCAGACCTCGTGATCCGGCCTTGATTGCTTGACGTCGCGCGTGGCGCGCAGCGGTCGGTCGCAAGCTATCCCTTGGCTACGGATCTGGGCGGCGGGCATGTCCTTGGGCATCTCGTTGGCGGCCGTGGCCACGGATAGCCCAAAGTCACCGCCCTGCAGCACGCCGCTGACGACGAGGAAAGTCAGGTACAGCGGATATCGAGACTTGCTCACGACGCGCCTCCCGTCCCTATGGGACGCCGCCTTCACGCTGTTGTCGAAGGCGTCGAGTTCACCGATCGCCTGAATCGTTCGCGCTGGATCGGCATCAAAGGCCGGACACGGCATTCGAGACAGGGTGTTCCGGGTTAGTCACCGTCACTGAGATAACAGCGGCATACGTTCCCACTGAGCCCCTTCTGCTGTTTGACCTAGATCAATACATTCACGTCACACGCCGGACCGCCGCACACGATAGGGCCGCCAGTCTGTCTCCGCATGTGGGGTCGTACTTGCCGAGCTATGGGCCGGCGCTTCGGATCGAGTGCCCAACCGTCATCCGCGACGTAGCGATGCTTCGCGTCTCGCTCTGCCGAATTGTGGTTGATCGAATCGCAGCTCGGACGCGTAGCGATCGCGGACAAGACCCCCGCCGATTTCTACGCTGGCTACGCAATTGCTCCCGTCCAAATAGAGATGCAACGACCACGGGAGCAAACGCCGGACGCACTGCAAGGTTTGAAACGAGAGCTGCACGAACGTAACCGCCCCTTGGACACAACTGCCGGAGTATTATCGCCACCTGAACGAGTGCCGCGGACGGCGATTGCTGCGTCTTCTGCTCCTATGGGACGGTTCCGTGTCCTCCGGCCCAGGAGTCTGGCCGCTGCTGCGAATAGGCTCCTCTGGTCGGACTAAAAAAAAAGACGCCTCCGCTGGTAACATCGCGGCGGGACGCAGCGAACTGAGGGTGTCGGGCCTCCGTGTCCGCTGGTGCCCTCCGCGGCGCCGGGGGGGCGCGGCGTGCTCGTTCGGTCACCTCTAAAGGCAACGATACCCCAATGTACAAAACGCTCGAACGACGTCTCGTCCCCGCGGCCGCAGCAGCCGGACTGCTTTTCGCTTCCGTCGGAGGTGTCTTCGCGGCCTCGCCCCTGAAGCTTGAGTTCGTCACGCACGCGGCTTTCTTCTCGGCGGAAACCAAGCAGCCGAAGACGCTCGACCCGCAGGTCTTCGTCGAGGATTCTGCCGCTCCGGAAGCCACCGGTCCGCAGGGCATCAAGCACGTCGCCGGCGTTCGGCCACCTTTCATCGACCAGGATCCCAAGACGTCGAAGCTATTCAACGCCGAGCACAACCCGCTGGGCTTCGATCTCCAGTCGTGGCTCTCCGCCACCGGTACCGTCACGATTGCGGAGAAGGACGGCAAGGTGACGCTCAATGCGACGTTCAAGAACCTGCAGCCGAACGCGAGCTACAGCCTCTTCGAGAATCATTTCGATACGAAGCCGATCACGTTCACTCCGATGGACGGCACCGGGAAGACGAACAGCTTCACCGCAAAATCCGACGGCACCGCCAGCGTCACCGTGACTCTGCCGAGCATGCTGACGCACGACAATGCCGTCCTCGTCATTTACAATAGTGGCGGCCAACCGCACGGAGCGGAGCGCGGCCAAATCGGGATTGACGCCCATCACCAGATTATCGCGCGTCCGGAGTGATCCTGAAGCCCTTGGCTTGGGGCCGACCGGCCGCGCGCGCCCTCGCGCTCTGCGCCGAAGTGTGTCTACCCGATGACGCCGCGCGAATGGAGCCCGCAGATGAGAGTACGACCCCGCCGATTTCTACGCTGGGCTACGCTACTGCCAGAGTGCTGGCGCCTGGGCTGCCGAGCCTAAGCGCTGCAGCATGAAGCACTCTCCGAACGCTCGGCTTGCATCGGCGGGCACGGCACGGAGCCGTACGAGCAGAACACGCAGCAATCACCCTCTTTTGGGCGGAGTTTTGCGCCGCAGCCTGCGCACAAGTAGAAGAACTGGCAAGCGTCGGTCGGCATCGTTTCCGACTTCGAGGTGCCGCAATGCGGGCAGCTGATAACCGATTCAGGGATCATTGCGTTCATCAGCTCTTGGGCTCCGAAGGATACCCGGCATTTGTGGTGGCCGTCGTGAGTGCCGCCACATCGGCCCTGTTCTCGTCAAAGGTCACGATCGCCGTCTTCTCCTTGAACGATACAGCGACCTTGACCACGCCCGGTACAGCTTCAAGGCTTGCTCTTACGGTGTGCGGGCAAGCCGCGCAGTCCATGTTTTTGACCGCAAGCGTGATCGTCTTTTCGGCGGCAAACGCCGTGGACGATGCCGACATAGCAAGCGCGATTACCAAGGGGGTGAGGAGCTTGTTCATGGGACCTCCATTTCATGTGTCGAACAGCAGCGGAGCAACGAAGTCGAAGCCAAGTGCGGCCAGGACCAGCACGGTCGCCAGGATAAGCGCCGCTTTGACCAGCCGGTTTGAGATCGGGCGCGCACATGCCTCTCCATCGGCGCAAGCGAGATTTGCGGATCGATAGACCAGCCAATAACCGGCACCAAGGGAAGCGATCGTCGCCGCAATGAAGTAGGGCTGATACGGCGCCAGGCGAGTGAAGTTGGCGATCCACGCGCCGCTGATGCCGAGACTGAACAGCACCAGCGGGAGGACACAGCATGACGAAGCGGCGAGCGCTCCAAGCATGCCGCTCAAGGCGAGCAGGGCCGGCCCGTGGCCGGACTCCGTGGCAGTATTCTCTTGCTTGATCGTCATGGAAGCGACCCTACATCCTGTAGTGACTACAGGATCAAGGGAATTGGCCATGCGCCGGATCACGGCTTCGCGAGCGGAACAGCTGACGATCGGGCAGCTTTCGGAACTGACCGGCGTGAACATCGAAACGATTCGCTACTACGAAAAGATCAAGGTATTGCCGCCTCCATCGCGTGCAGCCAACGGTCGGCGCGTTTATGGTCCGACTGAGCGACGCATCCTTGCCTTTGTTCGGCGGTCGCGCGAACTTGGCTTCTCGCTCGACGAGGTTCGCACCTTGCTGCGGCTTGGCGGCCCCGAAAAGGCCTCATGCCGCGAAGTACGTGAGATCTCGGCACACCACCTCAACGATATCCGCGCCAAGATCGCCGACCTTCGCAAGCTGGAGCATTTGCTGGCAAGAACCGTCGCGCGGTGCACGGGCAGCACCGCACCGGATTGTCCGGTGTTGGATATCCTCGATGTTCAGCGCCCCAAGTAGCTCGGCGTGCGCGGCCTGCTCGTGACGCCCGCTCTATTGCCCTACCGCCGAGCCCTTTAATCGCCCCCCCGCGAGGAATCATCAGCACGGCGTTGGTCGCGCGCCGACCGCCCAGGCAGCCGCCTATGCCGACGGCACCGGGAGGAACCAGGAATACTTTGGGTTCTACTTCGAGCGCATCCTTCGCCAGCGCAGTCTCCCCGAATCCCCACTATCAGTCACGAATTGATCTCGTGGACCCTCGCTGTCTATGTCTTGTTGGGCATCCTCAGGCATGCCTACGCCAGCGGTGGAGATGAACCCCCGGCCCTCACAGGTAGGGCACATCTGCGCAGTCTTTTCATCACACTTAGGGCAAGACCAAATGACTGTCATTGGGGCTCTTATGGGAATGCCTCTTGGGCAACCACCAACTCTCTTCACCTGCACGTGTTGGTGACCCAAGTAGCGTGACACATTGTTCTGGTGCGTCAGTATAAAACTCTCGTACGTGAAAAGACTCAAAGAAAACAACAATTGCTACATAGGAACGCTGACAACGTTGTTGTCATTGGCACTGCCTCAACGAGCAAGTGTTGCTAATGTGGAAGTAATATTTGAGGAGTGAAAAACCCCGCGAGCCATTGAGCTTGCTGGGTTTTAAATTGGTGCGCTCGGAGGGACTCGAACCCCCACGGTGTTACCCACTGCCACCTCAAGGCAGCGCGTCTACCAGTTCCGCCACGAGCGCTAGGAGATACCGGCCTGAGGTCTTGCGGCTGGCCGGATCAGCGGCGCCGATCTAACAAATCCATCAGGGGGATACAAGCCTGCAAAGGCCCTGAAATCCACAAGCTTGGGAGGAAATCCTGACCCCGCCCGGATCGGCCCTAACGGGTGCCCAGGCCCTAACAGGTGCCCGGGCCGCTATCGCGTGCCCCGGGCACTACCGGGTCCCGACCGCGCGCGGCAGCATCTGCTTGACCTCGACCGCGATCCGATTGCGGTCGACCAGCACGACGCCGGAGGCGACCGGCAAATTGTTGGCCAAAACCTTGACTTCGTCGGCCTCGGTTGCGTCCAGTTCGATGATGGCGCCGCGGGAAAGACGTAATACTTGATGGATCGGCATGGTGGTCGTCCCGAGGACGACCATGAGATCCACGGTGACTTTATCGAGAGTTGGCACTGTCAGGACCGCCGCAACTTGAGACTTGGGAGTTGGGACTCTGTATTTGCTCCCGCGATGATCACCACGTTATGGTTAGCCAATGGTTAATTCGCCTCAAAACCCCCGCCAACAGCTCGATCTGACGTCGTTTTCCGCCTCCGCCGGCGCGCCGGTGGAATGGCGGATTTCAGACGCCCCCCGTGCCCTATCCGGACGCGGTCGCGACCATGGAGGCACGGGTCACTGCAATCGCGGCAGGCGAGGCTCCAGAGCTGGTCTGGCTGCTCGAGCACCCCCCGCTCTACACCTCCGGCACCTCGGGCAAGGCCTCCGACCTGCTCGATCCCCGATTCCCGACCTTCGCCACCGGGCGTGGCGGCCAGCTCACCTATCACGGGCCGGGCCAACGGGTGGCCTATGTCATGCTCGACCTCAAGCGGCGCCGGCCCGATGTGCGGGCCTATGTCGCGAGCCTGGAGGAGTTGATCCTGCGGACCCTTGCCGCCTTCAACGTCCGCGGCGAGCGGCGCGAGGACCGGGTCGGCGTCTGGGTGAAGCGGCCCGACAAGGGGCCCGAGCATGAGGACAAGATAGCGGCGATCGGCGTGCGGCTGAAACGCTGGGTGTCGTTCCACGGCATCGCCATCAATGTCGAGCCCGAGCTTTCGCATTTCGCCGGCATCGTGCCCTGTGGCGTCGCCGATCCCCGCTATGGCGTCACCTCGCTGGTCGACCTCGGCCAGATCGTGACGATGGCCGAGGTCGACATCGCGCTCCGACAGGCGTTCGAAGAATTGTTCGGACCGACGCGCGCGCTGGTGGCGGAAGCGGTCGGCTAGCCTTCTTTCTGCAGAGCGACCTGCCTCTCTCATTCTCCGCTGACGCGGAATGAGCTATGCTTGATTCCGGTGCCGCCCACGCCTCCCCCCTCCGCCGGGAAAGTACAGATCATGCCGGGCGAATTGATCATTGGGCCGACTGTTCGAGCGCCAGGCATAAGGAGGGATTGCGCTTCAGCTCGCAATGGGAGGTTCTCTCGATGAAGTTGTCTGCGCCGATCTATCATCTGAAGCGCAAGGCCAAGCGCCTGTCCCGCGACGAAGGCATCCCGCTCCACGACGCACTTGACCGCGTGGCCACGTCGGAAGGCTTTAGTGCCTGGAGCATGCTCGCGGCGAAAGCTGCCGCAGTGACGCCGGCCAATCGGCTATTCCCCCAATTCCGGCTGGGTGACCTGGTGCTGGTCGGGGCGCGCCCCGGTCAGGGCAAGACGCTGATGAGCCTCGAACTTGCCGTCGAGGCCATGCGGTCGGGCCATCGCGCTGCGTTCTTCTCGCTCGAATATACCGAGACAGATGTTCTGGATCGCCTGCGCGCGATCGGCGTGGACCCGGTGCAGTTCGACAAACTGTTCGACGTCGACTGCTCCGATGCCATCAGCGCCGATTACATCGTCGAGCGAATGGCTGCAGTGCCTCGCGGCTCGTTGGTGGTGGTCGACTATCTGCAACTGCTCGACCAGAGGCGGGAAAACCCCGAGCTGACCGTTCAGGTGCGCGCGCTGAAATCCTTCGCACGCGAGAAGGGTCTGATCGTCGTCTTCATCTCGCAGATCGACCGCTCCTATGATCCGTCGATCAAGCCCTGCCCCGATCTCGATGATGTCAGGCTGCCAAACCCGTTGGACCTGACACTGTTCGACAAGACGTGTTTCCTGAACAAGGCTGAAGTTCAGTTCCGGGTAGCGAACTGACGATCGAGCTGCAACACGTGCAAGCCGCGGGTGAGATCGCTCACCGGCGGCCTGCAGCATCAGGCTGACTGCAGCGAAACCTCGAGCTTGCCCGCGATGTAGCGCCGCTCCTGGGTCAGGCCGCCGAAACCATAGGCATCACCCTTGACCTCGTCGACATGCAGGTAGGTCTCGGGATGCAGCGGGCCCAAAATTCCGGCCATGCGCTTGAACATCGCGGCGAGATAGGCCGCCTTCTCGTCCTTGGTGTTGGTGCCTTCGGTGACGTGGATGTCGATCCAGTAGCTTGCGAGCTTCTGCTCGGCGAGCGACTTGCCGCCGGCGAACCAGTCATCGGCATCGACCGATTTCACGATGATGGCGGTGACCTCTGGATCCTTATGCAGGATTTTTGCAGTGAGTTCGGACACGGCGTTCGCGATGTCGGCCTTCAGCGAGGGCGACTGGCGCGCGCTGGTGTAGGACACGGTGATCAGGGGCATGGTCATTCTCCCAAAAATGTCGCGCGGGGTCTGCGCGGCGTTAGTGAGAAGCTAGACCTCCCATCGTCATTTTGGTATCTTATCTCTGCTGGTATCAGTGATAATCATTCATAATGAAAGCCACGCTCGACATCGCCACCGTCCAGGCCTTCCTGCTGGTTGCGGACCTCCAAAGCTTTACGCGCGCCGCCGAAGCGCTTGGCACGACGCAAGCCGCCGTCAGCCTGAAACTCCAGCGGTTGGAGACGCTGCTCGGCAAGCGTCTCGTCGAGCGCTCGCCCCGCGCGGTCCGGCTCACATCCGACGGCGCTGCTTTCCTCGATCGCGCCCGCGCGCTGATCGCGGCGCATGACCGCGCGCTGTCGGGCGAGGCACCGGCCGCACGGTCGCTCTCGCTCGGCATCTCCGATCACGCCGCTGGCCCCGATCTGGTGCCGCTGCTCGAACGGCTGCATGCGATGTCCTCAAATCTCAGCCTCGCCGTCACCATCGGCTTCTCGCGCGAGATGCAGGATGCATACGACGCGGGGCAGTTGGATGCGGTGATCGTCCGCCAGGAAGGCAGCCGGCGCGGCGGCGAAAAGCTCGCCGAGGATGAGTTCGGCTGGTTCGCGTCACGACGCTTCGCCCTGCCGAAGGGTGAACCACTGCCGCTCGCGACGCTTGCCCCGCCTTGCGGGGTCCGCGCCATTGCCGTGCGCGCGCTGGACAAGGCCGGCATCGCCTGGCGCGAACGTTTTGTCGGCGGCGGTGTCACGGCGGTGGTCGCCGCTGCGCTGGCCGGGCTCGCGATCGCGCCGCTGGCACGGCGGATCGCGCCTCCCGGACTGGTCGACATCGGACCTACCCACAAGCTGCCGAAACTCGGCAGTTCGAAGGTAATGCTGCATTCGAAGGTCAGCGATCCCGCCAAGCTCGCGGCGCTGCGCGCGGTGACGGCGACATTCCGGAGCGCGGCGGCTTGAAACATTTTGGACGTCCGGGGCTTGCATACTTGTCCACGGAATTTGCCTAAAAACGTCCCACGTATGGGAACCAAACCATCCCATGGACGTTTGCCACCGTCGAGGCGGGGTCCTGGAATGGCGAAAAAGTTCAGTCAGCAGAGAGACTTGTTCGAAAGCGAGCGCAGTTTCCGGCTGCTGGTTGAAGGGGTTGCCGACTACGCCCTTTACATGCTCGATCCCAGCGGGATCATCACCAGCTGGAACATCGGCGGCGAACGCATCAAGGGCTATTCACCCGCGGAGATCCTCGGCCAGCACTTTTCCCGCTTCTACACCGAGACCGACCGCGCCGCCGGCAAGCCCGCCCGGGCGCTCAGCATCGCCCGCGAAAAGGGCCGCTACGAGGAGGAAGGCTGGCGCGTCCGCAAGGACGGCACATTCTTCTGGGCCAGCGTGGTGATCGATCCGATCTACGAGGATGGCGTGCTGGTTGGTTTCGCCAAGATCACCCGCGACATCACCGAACGGCGTAGTTCCCAGCTCAAGCTCGAAGCGATGCAGAAGCAGCTCGCCGAGTCGCAAAAGTTCGATGCACTCGGCCAGCTCACAGGCGGCATCGCCCACGACTTCAACAATCTGTTGATGATCGTCAGCGGCAGCCTGCATGTCCTGAAGAGGAGCGCCACCAACGACGCCAAGCTCGAGCGCGCCATGTCGGCGATCGAGACTGCGACCAAGCGCGGCGCCGCGCTGACCAACCAGCTCCTCACCTTCGCGCGGCGACAGAGCGTCAACCCGCAGACGATCGAGTTTGCCGAACGCGTCGCTTCGATCCGCGAGGTGCTGGACGCCGGCGTCGGCAGCGCCGTGCGCCTCGCCATCGAGATAGAGCCCGACGCCTGGCCGATCACGGCCGACGTCTCCGAGCTCGAGACCGCACTGCTCAACCTCGTCATCAACGCCCGCGATGCGATGCCGGACGGCGGCACGGTGACGATCGGGGCGCGCAACACGGTGCTCGACGAACCGCCCCTCGCCGGCGACTTCCTCGCGATCAGCATCGCCGACACCGGGCTTGGCATTCCCGACGACGTCCTCGACAAGATCTTCGAGCCGTTCTTCACGACCAAGCCGATCGGCAAAGGCACCGGTCTCGGCCTCTCACAGGTGCACGGCTTCGCCCACCAGGCCGGCGGCACGGTGAAGGTCGCAAGCGAGCTCGGCAAGGGCACGACCTTCACCATCCTCCTGCCGCGCGGAGACGGCGCGCCATCGCGCGAGACGGCGGGAGAAGTGCCGTTCCGCGGCCGCGGCACGGTGCTGCTGGTCGAGGACAATCCCGACGTTGCCCTCGTCAGTATCGGTCTTCTGGAGCAGCTCGGCTACGACGTGCGCCGGGTCGCCGATGCCGAGGCGGCATTGCGCGAAATCGAGAATAACGGCGTCGACTTCGTGTTCTCGGATATCGTCATGCCCGGAAAGATGGACGGGCTCAGCCTCGCCCATCATCTGCGCCAGATCCGCCCTGGCCTGCCAATCCTGCTCGCCACCGGCTACAGCGACGTCGCCGCCGGCGTGCGCGGCGATTTCGCGATCCTGCGCAAGCCCTACGAAATCCACGAGCTCAGCGAGGCAATTGCCAAGCTCGCGCGGTGATTGTTCACCTCGCCCCGCTTGCGGGGAGAGGTCGGATCGCTCTTGCGATCCGGGTGAGGGGGTACAGGTCACGCGGCAATCTCATGCGTGGAGAGAGGCCCCTCACCCCACCCCTCTCCCCGTAAGAACGGGGCGAGGGAGCGCACCGGCCACGCGGAAAGAGACTTGGCTCTCACACCGTCGGCAAGACCGAGAACGCTTCCCCTGCCCCGCGCAAATTCAGCTCGTCCGTGCTGGCGGTCTCGCTGGTCACGCTGTCCACGCGCGAGGACGGCGGACCGTGTCGGCACAGCGCGACCATCTCGGCGACGTGCTTCGGTGTGCCTGCAAACAGCGCCTCGACGCTGCCGTCGCGGCGATTGCGGACCCAGCCTTCAAGGCCGCTCGTTGTGGCCTGATATTCGACCCAGGCCCGATAGCCGACGCCCTGCACGCGGCCGCGGATCATGACCTGGAGGATCACCCGGCTCATTTCTTTAGTCCCAGGACATCGGCGCTGCGCGCTTTCACCCCGGCTTCGCGCATGACGAGGTTGGTCAAATCTGGCGATGCGAGGCCCTTGAGGTTCTTGGGCGGCGTACCTTCGCGCAACGCCTTCTGCGTCTCGTAGACGGCCTGTGTGGCAGCCGCGATCGGCGCATGGCCCTGGAGCGCGATGCGCACGCGCTGGCTCGCAAGATAGTCGATCGCGTTCAATTCATCCGGCGCGCCGCCGAGCACGATCGGCAGATGCGTGGCGGCCGCGATTGCCTCGAGCTCGGCCCGCGACTTGATGCCGGTGAAGAACAGCGCATCGACGCCGGCCACCTCATAGGCCTTTGCGCGACGAATCGCATCCTCGATGGAGGTGATGGAGGCCGCGCCGGTGCGGCCCATGATGACGAGCGAAGGATCGCCGCGGCCGTCGAGCGCCGCCTTCATCTTGCCGACGCCCTCCTCCAGTGAAATCAGCTGCGTCTTTGCTTCGCCGAAGGCGGCCGGCAGCAGCGTGTCCTCGATGGTGAGACCGGCGGCGCCCGCCGTTTCCAGCTCCTGCACCGTGCGGCGGACGTTGAGCGCATTGCCATAGCCGTGATCGGCATCGACCAGCACAGGAAGTGCCGCCGCGCGCGACATCCGCCGCATCTGTTCGGCGAGCTCGGTGAGCGTGATCAACGTGATATCAGGGTCGCCAAGCACAGCAAGCGAGGCGACCGAGCCGCCGAACATGCCGAGCGGGAAGCCGAGATCCTCGGCAATGCGGATCGAGATGGCGTCGTAGACCGAGCCCGGATGGACGCAGGGCGCCCCCGACAGGATCGATCGCAGTTTCTCGCGACGGGAACGAAAGGCCATGGTTGCCTCACTCTAAATCCTCATCCTGAGGAGCGCGCTCTTGCGCGCGTCTCGAAGGATGAAGGCCCGGCTGGTGGCCTCGCCCTTCGAGACGCCGCGCATGCGCGGCTCCTCAGGGTGAGGGTCGACTGTTATACACTGGAGCCCTTACGCAAACTCCAAAATCAGCGCGTCCACCGCGAGCGTTGCGCCGGCGTTGGCGTGGATCTTCTTCACCGTGCCGTCCTGCTCGGCGCGGAGCACATTCTGCATCTTCATGGCTTCGACGACCGCGAGCGTCTCGCCGGCCTTGACTTCCTGCCCCTCGGTCACCGCGATCGAGACGACGAGGCCGGGCATCGGGCAGAGCAGCTTCTTGCCGGTGTCGGAGGCGGTGGTGACCGGCATCAGCCGCGCGGATGTCGCTTCAGTTTCGGTCCAGACATAGACCGGCACCTCGACGCCCTGATGCGCGAGGCGGATGCCGTTGGCGATCGGACGCGCCTGCACCGCGACGAACTGGCCGTCGATGGTGCCCTGCCAGACCGGATCGCCCGGCTTCCACGGCGAGTGCAACAGATGCGCATTGCCGGCCTTGCCTTCGGCATCGATGAAGCGGATCGCGATTGCGTCTTCCTCGCGTGCGACCTCGAGCAAGATCTCCTGATGGTCAAGCCAGACCGCGCGGCGGCGTTCGCGCTGCACGACGCGGCCGCCCATCTGGCCCGAGATCTGCCGCTTGCGCTCGCCGAGCACGTGATCGATGGCTGCGCCCACCGCGGCGATCCGCCGCGCGACCTCGCCCTCGGGCACGCGCACCGCAAAGCCCTTGGGGAATTCCTCGGCGATGAAGCCGGTCGACAGCCGACCCTCGCGCCAGCGCGGATGGTGCATCAGCGCCGACAGGAACGGGATGTTGTGGCGGATGCCGTCGACATAGAACGAATCCAGCGCAGTCGCCTGCGCTTCGATCGCGGCGGCGCGCGATGGCGCGTGCGTGACCAGCTTGGCGATCATCGGATCGTAATGGATCGAAATCTCGCCGCCCTCCTGCACGCCGGTGTCGTTGCGCACGGTGATGCCGTCGTGGCTGGCTTCCGCCGGCGGGCGGTACTTCACCAGGCGCCCGATCGAAGGCAGGAAGTTGCGGAACGGGTCTTCGGCATAGAGGCGCGACTCCACCGCCCAGCCGGTCAGCGTGACGTCCTTCTGCGCGATGGCGAGCTTCTCGCCGGCGGCGACGCGGATCATCTGCTCGACGAGGTCGATGCCGGTGACGAGCTCGGTGACGGGATGCTCGACCTGGAGGCGCGTGTTCATCTCCAGGAAGTAGAAGCTCTTGTCCTGCCCGGCGACGAACTCGACGGTGCCGGCAGAATCGTAGTTCACGGCCTTGGCAAGCGCGACCGCCTGCTCGCCCATCTTGCGGCGGGTGGCTTCGTCGAGCAGCGGCGACGGCGCCTCCTCGATGACCTTCTGGTTGCGGCGCTGGATCGAGCATTCGCGCTCGCCGAGATAGATCACGTTGCCGTGCTTGTCGCCCAGCACCTGGATCTCGATGTGGCGGGGATCGACGATGAATTTTTCGACGAAGACGCGGTCGTCGCCGAACGAGGCCTTGGCCTCGGCCTTGGCGAGGTTGAAGCCTTCGGCGACCTCGGCCTTCGAATGCGCGATGCGCATGCCCTTGCCGCCACCGCCGGCGGAGGCCTTGATCATCACGGGATAGCCAATCTCGTCGGCAATGCGGACCGCGTGCCTGTCGTCCTCGATGACGCCGAGATAGCCCGGCACGGTCGAGACCTTGGCCTTGGCAGCCGCCTTCTTGGACTCGATCTTGTCGCCCATCGCCGCGATTGCGCCCGGGTTGGGGCCGATGAAGACGATGCCGGCGGCTTCCAGCGCGCGCGGAAACGCCTCACGCTCGGACAGGAAGCCGTAGCCGGGATGCACGGCTTCCGCGCCCGTCTTGCGGCAGGCCTCCACGATCTTCTCGATCACCAGATAGCTCTCGGCCGCGGCCGGCGGGCCGATTAGCACCGCCTCGTCGGCCATCTCGACATGAAGGGCATCGCGGTCGGCCTCGGAATAGACCGCAACGGTTTGAATTCCCATGCGGCGAGCGGTCTTGATGATCCGGCAGGCGATTTCGCCGCGATTGGCGATCAGAATGCGTTTGAACATGCTTTTCTTGAGTCTCGACCTTGGGCGGGACCCTTCCCTGGCCGTTGGGGCCTATGGGGAACGGGCCGTGTGGCTCCCGTGGTACATCAAAATGGGCCGGAGGCAACGGTCTAAATCCGGGCCCTCTGGCGTACCAGCACAAGACCGAAACGGCCTGCCGAGCCCCCGGGGACGGCCTACGGCCTCCTGGCCATGGCCGCGTCTCGCATGAAGCTATGAACAAAGCCCAGTTTGGCGACCACCGACGGCGACAGGATGAAAGGATAGAGGTCGCGCAGCCCCATGGCGCGGTTGACGCTGTTCATGGCGAAGGTGATGGGCAGCCATGCGTTGACGAGCGCCTCGACATCCCTTGCCTCGTAGGGGTTGAAACGGATGCGCGCCGTCAACTCCCCGTCGCGATCGACCTTTGGGCGCACCTCCATGCCGAACTCAGTGGCCATCTCCAGGGTGTCGACAATGTGGAGATAGTGCGCCCAGGTCTCGGCGAAGTGCTCCCAGGGATGTGTCGTGGCGTAACGTAGTTCTGCTGCCAGTCCGGGGGGAGCGCCTCCGGCATAATAGCGTCAGGCAGGCCGCGGGCGCTTTCCCGACAGCCTAATCTCTTTCAGCAATGGCCAGCACGCTCCGTCTGTGTGAATATGCGTCCGGCTTGTGCGCTTCCGCATCACAACGGCCATTGCCTTGAACGAACCTTTACCCGAGACCAGCGCCGCCGAACGGCTTCGCCAGCACCTCGAAGAAATCGCGCGCGAGCGCGACGACGCCTATCGCGCGCTTCAGGAGCGCGAGGCGGAGCTGGCACGCATCCAGCGCATCGGCAAGGTTGGCGGCCTCGAGGTGGACTTCCGGGATGGCTTCAAGAACCGCCGTTCGCCGGAATATCTGATGATCCACGGCCTGCCTCCCGAGGCCGCCGGCGAGTCTCACGAGGACTGGGTCAGCCGCATCCATCCCGAGGACCGCGACGCCGCGGTGAAACACTTCTTCGGTGCGCTGGCCGGGACCAGCGCGGACTACACAGCCGAATACCGCATCATCCGCCCCAGCGACGACGAGACCCGCTGGATCCGCGTCGTCGCCAAGATCGAGCGCGACGGCGACGGCCGCGCCATCCGCCTCGTCGGCGCCCATATCGACGTCACCGACCAGATGCTGGTCCGCGAGACCTTGCGCGAAAGCGAGGAGCGCTTCCGGCTGATCGCCGACAGCGCGCCGGTGCCGATCTGGGTGACGAAGCTCGACCGCACCCGGTCTTTCGCCAACCAGGCCTATGTCGACTTCGTCGGCCTGCCCTACGACGAAGCCATCGCCTTCGACTGGCGCAAGGTGCTGCATCCGGACGACCTGCCGCATGTGCTGCAGCAATCCGTCCAGGGCGAGGCGTCGCTCAAGCCTTTCGTGCTGGAGGCGCGCTACAAGGACGCCAAGGGCGAGTGGCGCTGGTTGCGCTCGGAGTCGCAGCCACGCTGGGACCCGACCGGCAAGCATATCGGCTTCATCGGCGTCGCCCACGACATCACTGCCGCCAAGCAGGCCGAGATCGCGCTCCGCCGGCTCAACGAGACGCTGGAAGAGCGCATCGTCGAGCGCACCGCCGAGCTCGAATCCAACGAGGCGCGGCTGCGCGCGATGCTGGAGACCAGCAACCAGTATCAGGGCCTCGTCAATCTCAAGGGAGAACTGCTTTACGCCAACAACACCGCGCTCGACGGCATCAAGGCGAGCTCTTCGGAAGTGATCGGCAAGCTGCTGTGGGAAACGCCCTGGTTCACCGGAACGCACGGCATGAGCGCAACCGTACGCGAGGCCTTCGACACCGTGCTGAGGGGCGAAGCAGTGCGGATGGAGATGCGACTGCGCCTGCCCATCGGGGAGCGCGATTTCGAGTTCGGCATGCGGCCCGTGCTCGACCGTCACGGCAACATTACCGGCGCGGTGCCCGAGGCCGTCGATATCACTGAACGCCGCCGCGGCGAGGAAGCGCTGCGGCAGTCACAAAAGATGGAAGCGATCGGCCAACTAACCGGCGGTGTCGCGCACGATTTCAACAATCTCCTCACCATCATCCGCTCGGCCACCGACTTCCTGCGCCGGCGCGAGCTGCCGGAGGAGCGCCGGCGCCGCTATGTCGACGCCATCTCCGACACCGTCGAACGCGCCTCCAAGCTGACCGCGCAGCTGCTGGCCTTTGCGCGCCGGCAGCCGCTGAAGCCGCAGATCTTCAATGTCGGCAGTCAGGTCGAGGGCGTGGCGCAGCTGGTCCGGCCGCTGGTCGGTAGCAGCATCGAGATCGCAGTCGAAGTGCACGATGCCGACTGCTTCACGGTGGCCGACATCGCGCAGTTCGAGACCGCGCTGATCAACCTCGCCATCAACGCCCGCGACGCCATGGATGGCGGAGGTCGCCTCACCATCGCAGTGCGCAAGGTCGCAGGCATCCCTAGCCTGCGCGCACAGTCGGCGCGCGGCGGCGACTATGTCGCTATCTCGGTCACGGATACTGGCAGCGGCATCGCGCCGGAAAACATCGATGCCATCTTCGAGCCGTTCTTCACCACCAAAGAGGTCGGCAAGGGCACCGGGCTTGGCCTGAGCCAGGCGTTTGGCTTCGCAAAGCAATCCGAGGGCGACATCGCGGTGACGAGCACCGAAGGCGAAGGCGCTACCTTCACCATCTACCTGCCGCAGGCGAAGAGCCCCACCGCCGAGAAGGAAGCCGCGGCGCTGACCGGCGAGGCGGCCACCACCGGGCGCGGCTACCGCGTGCTCGTAGTCGAGGATAATGACGATGTCGGCCAATTCTCGACCGAGCTCCTGGAAGACCTCGGCTATGTCGTCCGCCGAGTCGCCAACGCCAATGCGGCGCTCGCAATCCTCGGCGAGAACGAATTTGCCGTCGACCTCGTCTTCTCCGACGTCATCATGCCCGGCATGAACGGTGTCGAGCTCGCCGGCATCATCCGCGAACGCTATCCGGGCCTGCCCATCGTGCTCACCAGCGGCTACAGCAACGTCCTCGCCGAAAACGCCCATCGCGGATTCGAGCTGATCCAGAAGCCGTATTCGGTAGAATCGCTGTCGCGCATCCTGCGCAAGGCGATCACGGAGAAGTTGTCGATGGCGCGGTGAATGTCCCTCCCCCGCGTCGATGGCGCGGTGAATGTCCCTCCCCCGCAGTCGTCCTCTCTCACACATGAAACGCGTCAAACCCGATCAGGTAACCCCATGAAACCCGCCCTCCTCTCCGCCTGGCAGACCTGGGCGCTTCTCTCCGCCTGCTTTGCGGCACTGACCGCAATCTTCGCCAAGGTCGGCGTCGAGAACATCAATCCGGATCTCGCGACCTTCATCCGCACCATCGTTGTTCTGCTCGCCTTCTCGGTGTTGCTGTTCTTCACTGGCCAGTTCGCTGCGCCGTCGGCGGTCTCGTCGAAGACCTGGCTGTTCCTGATACTCTCGGGACTTGCAACCGGCGCGTCGTGGCTGTGCTACTTCCGCGCGCTGAAGCTCGGGCCCGCGACGCTGGTGGCGCCGATCGACAAGCTCAGCGTCGTGCTGGTGGCCCTCTTCGCCTTCGCCTTTCTCGGCGAGCGCCCAACGGCCCAGGGCTGGATCGGCATCGCCATGATCGGCGCCGGCACGGTGCTGTTGGCTGTGAAATTTTGAGGGGAACACCTGCCGACGGTACCCTGCGGCAACAGGGGAAGACAGCGGCGTCGACTTCCGCTATCGCTGCCGAATGAACCGACTTCACATCAGGAACTAAACGTGCCGACCGCGCCGCATGACGCCATCTGGGCCTGGAGCATGATCGCAGCCGCGACCGCAGGTGTCATCACTCGTCCGTTTCGGCTGCCCGAGGCGATCTGGGCCGTCATCGGTGCGAGTGCCCTGGTGGTTCTCGGCTTCATGCCATGGCAGGATGCACTCACCGGAATCGCAAAAGGCGTCGACGTCTATCTCTTCCTGATCGGCATGATGCTGATCGCCGAGCTGGCGCGGCTCGAAGGCCTGTTCGACTATCTCGCAGCGTTCGCGGTGGAACATGCGGGTGGTTCGCCGCAGCGGCTGTTTCTGCTGATCTTCCTCGTCGGTACTGCCGTGACCGTCCTGCTTTCGAACGACGCCACCGCGATCGTGCTGACGCCGGCCGTCTATGCAGCGACGCGCGCAGCCGGCGCCAAGCCCCTGCCTTATCTGTTCGTCTGCGCCTTCATCGCCAATGCCGCGAGCTTCGTGCTGCCGATCTCAAACCCCGCCAATCTCGTTGTGTTTGGCGCGCGCATGCCTGGGCTCACCGAATGGCTGCGTCTGTTCGCCATGCCCTCGGCCGCTGCGATCGTGCTCACCTATGTCGTGCTGCGCCTGACCCAGCACCGCGCCCTGAAGGAAGAGACGATTGCGCGCAGCGTGCCGCATCCAAAGCTCGGCCGCGGCGGCAAGCTGACGGCCGCTGGCATCATCGCCATCGGCGTCGTGCTGGTCACGGCGTCTGCGCTGGACAAGCAACTGGGCTTGCCGACCTTCATCTGCGGTGTGGTAACGTCCGCCATCGTCCTGCTGCTCAGCCGCCAGTCAGCCCTGCCCGTGCTCAAGGGCGTCTCGTGGAGTGTATTGCCGCTCGTCGGCGGGCTCTTCGTGATGGTGGAAGCGCTGATCAAGACCGGCGTGATCGGGCAGCTCAGCGCGCTCCTGCACGAAGCCGTCGCGCAATCGGTCCCGAAAGCCGCCTGGAGTGTCGGCATCGCGACGGGGATCGCCACCAACATCGCCAACAATCTGCCGATCGGGCTCGTCGCCGGCTCGGTCGCGGCCAGCGATCATTTGCCCGCAACGGTCGTCAGCGCCATCCTGATCGGCGTCGATCTCGGCCCCAATTTGTCGGTCACCGGCTCGCTCGCGACCATCCTCTGGCTGGTCGCGCTCCGCCGCGAGAAGATCGAGGTCGGCGCCTGGCGATTCCTCAAGCTCGGCATGCTGGTGACGCCGCCCGCCTTGATCGCAGCTCTAGCGGCCGCGATCCGGTAATCGCGCGCAATTTGCGGCGCATCAATGTCGCCGGCGCAGCCAGACCTATACTTCAGCTTGTCGCGCGGCCACATACGGCGCGGCGAGGAGGTCCATCATGCGGACCCGATCGAAGGCATTGCCGCAGAGCTTTTCCCTGCGTCGTTCGATTCAGGGCTTCACCGCGCCGGGTACAGGCCAGAGCGAGACATCCCCTCCGCTGCTCGTCTTATCGGCGGTGATCCTTCTGGCGTTGTTTGCCATCGTGCAAATCGACCTGCACAGCGCCCAGCTTCAGGCGATCGGCCTGCTCGGTCACGGCACCGGGATCGATCCCCTCTTCCTGAGCCCATAACCGTCGCGCGGCGTATCGAGGAAGAGCCCGATCGCGGCCATCACGGCCGCGATCGGGTAAGACGCATCGTCAGTCGTTCTCGTAGCCGTAGACTTCCGGCAGAATGAAGATTGCGGCGAGCAATCCGATTAGCGGGAAGATCGCGACGAACAGCGTGGCACCAGCCTGTCCGATCGCTGCAAACAGCGACGGGAACAGGAAGATCGCCAGGAACGACGGCAGCTTCACGAACATGTAGGCGAAGCCGCTGGCCGTGCCGCGATATTTCGGCTTGGCGACCATGGTCGGGATCGTCATGCAGTTCGAAGCATCCCAGTAATGGCCCCACAGCATGGCGGCAGCCGCGAACGGCAGCAGCATCTTGTTGTCGGTGTAGAGCGCGAAAGCCGCGACCAGCAGCGAGGCCAGCACGATGCCAAAGCCCGCAATCGCGATGCCGCGATGACCGATCTTCGGCGTCAGGAGCGGACCGACCCAGCCGGACAGAGCCGCGAAGCAGAACAGCGCCATCGTCACCAGATTGTTGCCGAGCACGCTCGACACGCCGACCATGACGAAGAGCACAGGCAGGTAGAACGCGAAGGTCGAGAACTCGCTGCCTTGGGCGAAGCAGGCGATCCAGCCATAGATCGTGGCGCGCCAGCGGATCGGGTCCTTCTTGAGGTCGGCAAGGAACGCGCGGGTGCTGACCTTCGGCGCCTCTACGTCGTGGTTGGGCAGCATGTCGAGATTGTCGTTGAACATCTCGCGCGCAACTTGTTTGGCCTCGCGGTAGCGTCCCTTTTGCACCAGCCACACTGCCGTCTCCGGCACGTCGTGACGCATGATCAGGATGATCAGCGCCGGCACCGCGCCGAGGCCGAGCGTCACGCGCCACAGCATCTCGTGCTGCATGTCGATCAGGAGGAAGATCACGATGACGCCGATAGTGAGGACCTCGCCGACCGCGAACATGAACTGCCAGCGGTTGCCCATGACCTCGCGCTCGCCCTTGGCCATGGATTCCATGATGTAGGTGTAGCCGGTCGAGATGTCCGAGCCGAGCGGAATGCCGAGCAGGAAGCGGATGACCACGAGCCAGCCGACGCTCGGCACGAAGGCCTGCGCCAGGGCGAGCACGATGAACATCACCATCGTGACCAGGAACATCACGCGGCGGCCGATCTTGTCAGACAGCCAGCCGCCGAGCAGTGCGCCGATAAGAGCACCGCCCTGCGTACCGGCCGCGGCAAGGCCCAGCATCAGCGGATCGGGATTGTACTGCTCACGGATGAAGATCAGCACGAAGGCGATCGAATAGAGATCCCACGCCTCGACCAGGATCGAGGCCATCATCAGCCAGCCGATCTTGTTGCCCTTGGGGCTGTAGTTCGTAATGAGGTAGCGAACCGCGGCTTCGCTCGCGGTCGGTTGTGGCATGGCCATCGTTGACATACTTGGTCCTCTCTTCAAAACTCTTTACGCGTCGAGTAGCGGCTCGATGCTGCAATCGAGCAGGCGCGGGTCGATCCCCGCCTCCATGCCCACGAACATCGAATCCATGTAGTCGATCAGTGCATCGCTCGCCTTCACGGCGTCCTCGACGTGGCGGCCGCCGACCGCACTGAGAATGGCAAGATGGTGGTCGATCGTGCCCGATAGCTCGGCCTGCCCCGGCATGAAGCGGTGATGGATGTAGCCGATGCGGCGGTACAGCGTGTGCAACGGCCGCATCGTGTGCACCAGGAAGGGCTCGCCGGCTGCTTCCAGTACCAGCGCGTCGATGCGGCGGTCGAGACTGTTGAATTCGTCGAGGGTCAGGCTGGCGCGGCGCTCGCGCAGGAGGCGCTCGATGTGCAGCGCCTGATTGCGGTGAGAGAGGCTGGCGCGGTCCGCCGCAAGCCGGATCACAAAACGCTCCATGTCGCGACGCAAGCCGAGCAGCATGCGCTCGCGCGACAGATCGATCGGCGCGATGTGAAGGCCGTGACGCGGACGGATGATGATCAATGTATCGGCGGAGAGACGATTGACGGCGTGATGCACCGGTGTGCGCCCAAAGCCTGTAATATGCTGCAATTCCAGCATCGTCATGAATTGTCCGGGCTTGAGCTCGCAGTGGACGAGCAGTTCCTCGATCTTCTGATAGGCGAGCTCGAAAAAGTTGAGACGGTTGCGCCGGCTGGGTTTGCCCTCGCCGTCATCGTCGTTTCTCACCACCTCGAGCGCGCGCTTGCGCCGTGCCATGTCGTCCTCTCCCGTCAGCCCGCGCTCTCGTTGCAGGGTGGCGCCTTAATTTGTGGCACCCTTAAAACATGTTGTGATATATTACAAGCAGGGGTAAGACAGCCGCCGGCCCGCTTCATTCAAGAGCGTGGAATGACAACAAAGGCAGGCGCTACGCGCCTGCGAGGGGAGGACTTTTGCCGTGAAGATCACGTCGATCGAGACACTGCGCACCGAGGAATTCTCCAACGTCATCTGGGTACGCATCCACACCGACACGGGCCTGATCGGTCTCGGCGAAACCTTCTACGGCGCAGGCGCCGTCGAAGCGCAGATCCATGACACCTTTGCCGGCCGCCTGCTCGGCCGCGATCCCCTGCACATCGAGGCGATCCATCGCGACATGCTGAACCTGCCGATGGCGCAGTCCTCGACCGGCGTCGAATACCGCGCGGCCTCGGCGATCGACATCGCGCTGTGGGATCTGTTCGGCAAGGTCTGCAATCAGCCGGTCCACCAGATGCTCGGCGGCCTCTGCCGCGACAAGCAGCGCATCTACAACACCTGCGCCGGCACCCAATATGTCCGCTCGACCAATATCAGCCCGGTCGCGAACTGGAATCTCGGCGCCTCCAAAGGTCCTTACGAGGATCTCGACGGCTTCATGCACCGTGCCGATGCGCTCGCCGAAAGCCTCCTGGAGAGCGGCATCTCGGCGATGAAGATCTGGCCGTTCGATCCTGCGGCGCAGGAGAACAAGGGTCTCTACATCACCGCCGCGCAGATGAAGCAGGCGATCGAGCCGTTCGAGAAGATCCGCAAAGCAGTCGGCGACAAGATGGAGATCATGGTCGAGCTCCATTCGCTCTGGAACCTGCCGACCGCGAAGCAGATCGCGCGCGCGCTCGAGCCGTACAAGCCGACCTGGTACGAGGACCCGATCCGGATGAACTCGCCGCAGGCGCTGGCCGAATATGCGCGCTCGACCGACGTCTGGGTCTGCGCCAGCGAGACGCTGGGCTCGCGCTTCCCCTACAAGGACATGCTCGACCGCGATGCCATGCACGTGGTGATGGCGGATCTGTGCTGGACCGGCGGCCTCACCGAGGGGCGCAAGATCGCAGCGATGGCTGAGACCTATCACCGGCCCTTCGCGCCGCACGACTGCATCGGCCCGGTCGGTTTCATCGCCGCCATCCACATGTCGTTCAGCCAGCCCAACACGCTGATCCAGGAATCGGTGCGCGCCTTCTACAAGGGCTGGTACAATGAGCTCGTCACCGCGATGCCGGTGATCAAGGACGGGTACGTTTTCCCGATGGAAGGCCCCGGCCTTGGCGTCGACCTCCTCCCCGCGGTGTTCGACCGCAGTGATCTCACCGTGCGCCGCTCCAACGCCTGAGGAATTCTTGAGATGAGCACCGCCCTCTTCGACCTTTCCGGCCGCACCGCGCTGGTGACCGGCTCCTCCCGCGGCCTCGGCCGCGCCATTGCCGAAGGCATGGCCAAGGCTGGCGCCAAGCTGATCATCAACGGCGTTGACCCCAAGCGCGTCGAGCAGGCCGTCGCTGAATTTCGCTCCGCCGGCCACCAGGCTGAGGGGGCGGCCTTCAATGTCACGGATGAGCCTGCGATCGTCGCGGCGTTCAACGATTTCGACAGACAAGGCCTCGCGGTCGATATCCTCGTCAACAATGCCGGCATCCAGCACCGCAAGCCGCTGGTGGAGTTCACCACCGACGAGTGGCGCAAGGTGATCGAGACCAATCTCACCAGCGCCTTCGTCATCGGCCGCGAGGCTGCCAAGCGCATGATCCCGCGCAAGCGCGGCAAGATCATCAATATCGGATCGCTCGGCAGTGAGCTGGCGCGCCCCACGATTGCGCCCTACACCGCCGCCAAGGGCGGCATCAAGAACCTGACCCGCTCGATGGCAGTGGAATGGGCCCAGCATGGCATCCAGGCGAACGCGATCGGCCCCGGCTATATGCTGACCGACATGAACGAGGCGCTGGTCAACAACACCGACTTCAACAACTGGCTGATGGGCCGCATCCCCTCCAAGCGCTGGGGCAAGCCGGACGAGCTGGTGGGCGCGGCGATCTTCCTGGCATCCGATGCCTCGACCTACGTCAACGGCCAGATCATCTATGTCGACGGCGGCATGATCGCCGCGATGTGACCCGCAAAACGTTGAGGGAGCAAGCCATGCGTGCCGTCGTCATCCATGCACCGAAAGACCTGCGGATCGACAGCTTTCCCGATGCAGAGCCCGGCCCAGGCGAAGTCCGCGTCAAGATCGCAAACGGCGGCATCTGCGGCTCAGACCTGCACTATTACCACCACGGCGGCTTCGGAGTCGTGCGCATCCAGCAGCCGATGGCGCTGGGGCACGAGATCGCCGGCGTGGTCGCGGCCGTCGGTGACGGCGTCACCGGCGTCAAGCCGGGCACGCGCGTCGCGGTCAATCCGAGCAAGCCGTGCGGCCGGTGCCTGCATTGTGAGGAGCGCATGCGCAACCAGTGCCTCGACATGCGCTTCCTCGGCAGCGCGATGCGCTTTCCGCATGTGCAAGGCGGTTTTCGCGAGTTCATCACGGTCGATGCGACGCAGGCCGTGCCGATCGCCGACAAGCTGACGCTCGCCGAGGCCGCCGTTGCCGAGCCGCTCGCGGTGTGCCTGCATGCCGGCAAGCAGGCCGGCCCCCTGCTCGGCAAGCGCGTGCTGATCACCGGTTGCGGGCCAATCGGCGCGCTGATGATCCTGGTCTCGCGCTTCGGCGGCGCCGCCGAGATTGTGGTCACCGACGTCGCCGATGCACCGCTTGCGGTGGCCCGAAAACTCGGCGCTACTCACGCCATCAATGTCGCGACCAATGCCACTGCGCTCGATCCCTGGCGCGCGGGCAAGGGCGTGTTCGACACGCTATTCGAAGCTTCCGGCAACCAGGCTGCGCTCCGCACCGCGCTCGACGTGCTCCGTCCCGGCGCCACGCTGGTGCAGCTCGGCCTCGGCGGCGAGATGACACTGCCGATCAACACCATCGTCGCCAAGGAATTGCAGCTCCGCGGCACCTTCCGCTTCGACCCCGAGTTCGAGCTCGCGGTGCGGCTGATGGGCGAAGGCCTGATCGACGTGCAGCCGCTGATCACCGCCACCATGCCGTTCGAGAGCGCGGTCGCCGCCTTCGAGCTCGCCAGCGATCGCTCCCAGTCGATGAAGGTGCAGTTGACGTTCTAGGGCTGTGCCTGCCTCTCGATCAACCGATCGCTGACCAGCCGCACGGCGCCGCGCTTCCATGAATAGTCCGCGCCCATGCGCAGGCCGCTGTCGCCGCGCGCCAGCACCGCGCCGGTTCTGGCATCGCGAACCTGGAAGCCGAGTGTGTATTCGGTGCGGCTGACCCGCCGCACCACGCCAATCAGCGATTGATCCGCGCCGAGCCTTTGCGCAATCGCCGCCTCGCAGCCGTCGCAATCGCGCAGGGCGCGCGCCTTCGGCGCCTCGCCGCCGACATCGACGATGCGGTAACGGCCGGATTGGCCGAGGGCATCGCGCACGCTACTCGTGACCTCGGCGAGGTACGACGCATCCGAGGAGGCCGAGGCGTTCGCTGAGGCTGCGGTCGTGTCCTCCAGCTCGAAATCGAACACGGCAAGCGCGATCGGCGCGGGTGTGCCGAGCGCGGCCATGATCTCGCGGGACACGAAGATCTCGGCGCGCTCCCATGATTCATCATTGTCGCCGCGGAAGGTGTAGAGCTTGTCCATTACGATCTTCCTGGCGCCAACGTCGATCACAGCGACTTTGGCCCACTGCACCAGCGTGCTCGTCTTCTGGATGCCGCCGATGACCTTGAGCGCCGCGCCGTCTTGAGCAGACGGCACGAGCCGGTAGCGCTGGTCAGCGCTGATGTCCCGTCTGAGCGCGGACATGAACGCCGACAGTCGCCGCTCGTGGGCGGCGGTCTGGTTCGCCGGCTCGGCCGACGTATCGGTATAGCTGAAGTCGTCCATGGCAACGCCGATGGCGGCCTCGGCATGGGCCGGCGAATAGGCCGCCGGAAGGACGAAGAGGACAAAAGAAGAAAGGATCAACCGGGTGCGGCGCATTCGGGGTCTCGTGTAATGGAGCGGCGCCGCAACATGGACGGCAGCCTCAGGCCATGCAGCAGCGCCGGTCCCGGCGAGCGCCGGGAAAATTTCACGACGTTGCACCGCAATAGCGCGTAGCGCTTTGCGCCGCTTGCTTTCTGCCGTTTAATGGCAGGCAACAATCCCATTCGCGCCAGGTGTCCGCCGATGTGGAACCGCCCGAAGTTCGATCTCAAGGTCCGTCTGACGTTGCGCGTGGCCGCCGTATCGGCCGCCTGCTTCGCCGCGATCTCCGCCTATTTCCTTGTTACGGCTGACCGTGAAGCACATGCGCGCGTTGACAGTGTCGCCGCCATCGTGGCGAAGACGCTGGAGCTGCAACAGGGCAAAATCGAGTGGGTGGCCAGCCCGCGCTCGGACTTTCCGAACCTTGACCCCGTTTCGACCTACGTGATGACACCCGGCCTGTGTCTGGCATTCCGTGGCACGAGCGGCGCGATTATCCAGCGGTTCTGTAGTGGCGCACCTATTCCGGCGAGCCCGCCGCCGCAGGCCTTCGCGGCCTTCTATCGCAACCTGTTCGACCCCGGCCGCGAGGCGGCACGGCCAGTGATCGTGCGCGGAGTGAAGCTCGGCGAGGCCGTGGTCTCGGTCGATCCGGCCGTGCAAACGGCCGAGGCCTGGCACGAAGCCGGCCGCTTGATGATCGCCCTTGCGATCGCACTGCCGCTGCTGTGCGCACTGGTCTATGCCGCGTTGGCGCGCGCGCTGCGCCCCACCCGCATGATCCGCACCGGCCTCGAGCGGATCGCCGCCAATGACCTCACCACGCGGCTGCCGCCGTTCGATCTCGCCGAGCTCTCCGCGGTTCGCGATGTCTTCAATCACCTCGCTGAAAGCCTCGACACCGCGCTTGCCGAGCGCAGCGAGCTGACCCGGAAACTGATCGCGCTTCAGGACGAGGAACGCCGCCATCTCGCGCGCGAGCTGCACGACGAGTTCGGTCAGTCGCTGGCCGCCATCCGCGCGCTCGCGTCCTCCGCCCGCCAGACCGCCGCGCAGGACTGCCCTTCCCTGCTCAGCGAATGCGACGGCATCGCGCGGACCGCAACCGGCATGATGGAGACGCTGCGCGGCGCACTGTTCCGGCTGCGCCCGCCCGACGTCGAGGAGCTGGGCCTCGTGGCCAGCCTCGAAGGCCTGGTTGCGGGCTGGAACGGGCGTAGCCGCGGCGAGACCCGTTTCTCGATCCGTTTCGACGGCGCGTTCGAAACCTTGCCGGCCACGATCAGCGCCAACCTTTACCGCATCGTGCAGGAGGCGCTCACCAACGCCGCCAAGCATGCCGGGGCCACGAAGGTCAGCCTGGAATTGACGATGCGTGCCAACGAGATCGCGCTTGCGATCGACGATGACGGACGGTCGACCGAGCCCGCCGCGAAATCCGGAATGGGCCTGCTCGGCATGCGCGAGCGCGTTGCGGCCTTGCGCGGCAGGCTGAGCTTCGAGACCGGGCCGCATGGCGGCTCCACGTTGCGCGTCGCCATTCCGCTCGCCGCGGCCGATCGGCAGGCTCTGGAGCACGCGGCATGAGCGCAGGCGACGCAACGATCCTGCTGGTCGACGACCATTCCGTCGTCCGCGAGGGCTACCGCTCTGTGCTCGAAAAGCAGCCGGGATTGCGCGTCGTGGCCGAGGCGGCTGATGGCGCTGAGGCCTATCGTCTGTTCAAATCCGAGGCGCCCGACCTCGTCATCATGGATCTGAGCTTGCCCGGCATCGGCGGCATCGAGACCGTCAGGCGGATCAGGAAATGGGACAAGGCGGCAAGGATCCTCGTCTTCACCATGCATGAGAATGCCGGTTTCGCCGTGCAGGCGATCCGCGCCGGCGCGAGAGGTTACGTCACCAAGACCAGCCCGCCCGAGACGCTGGTGCGCGCGGTGATGGACGTGCTCGCCGGCAAGATTGCCATCAGCCCGGACATCGACCATGAGCTTGCATTGAGCCGGCTCGCCGGCGAGAGCTCGGCCGCCGACGTCCTCACCGCGCGTGAATTCGAAGTGCTGCGGCTGCTGCTCGCCGAGAACACGACCGAGGAGATCGCCGAGACGCTGCACGTCAGCCCGAAGACGGTGGCGAACCTGCACTCGCTCATCAAGGACAAGCTCGGCGTCGGATCCGACATCGAGCTGGTCCGGCTGGCGTTGCGTCAGGGAATCCTGACGCAGGTCGATCTCGACGAGGCCTGATCGCCGCCCGCGTTACGGCTTGAGGATCATTCGCGCGCGACCACCGAGTCCAGCCACGCGCAGTTCAGTGGCGGCACGCGTGGGTCGGCAACGCGCACGCCGCGGGCCGCCGCATCGAGCCGCATGTCGCGCAGGCGCTTGCGCTGCTCCTCCGGCATATAGAGCCGCTCGTGGCCCCACAGCGAGGGCCCGTCAAAGGTCTCGTGCGGCTGCCAGGTCTCGGGATCAATCACGCGCCCGCCCCAGCCATATTCGATGAAGAAGCCGGAGGGCGTGTTCACATAAAACGAGGTCATGTGATCGTTGGTGTGCCGTCCGAGCGTATAGGCGATGCGGCCCTCGTCCATCTGCGCGAGATCGTAGCCTTGCCCGACATCATCGAGGCTGCCAAGCTCGACCATGAAATGATGCAGCGCCTTGCGCCCCGAGCCGACCATCGCAAAGCTGTGGTGGCGGCCGTTGACGTGAAAGAAATAAAGTCCGTAGGGCTTCAGGCCGAAATCGGAGACGTGGAAGCCGAGCACATCGCGATAGAACGGCAACAGCGGCTCGACGTCCTCGACGTTGAGCACGACATGCCCCATCCCGAGCGCGCCGGTGCGAAAGCCCGAGATCGGCCGGCCCGGCTTGAAGGGTTCGGTCGCAAGTTCAGGCTTGCAGAAAGCCTCCAACCGGTTGCCGGCGGGATCGGCGAACGTGATCAGCTCGGTGACATGCCGTTCATCGGCAAGCGCGCGTGATCCACGGACCACCTTGACGCCGTGGCTTTCCAGCCGCCCGGCCAACTGGTCCAGCTCCGCGGTCGAGGGAACTTCCCAGCCCATCACGGCGAGGCCCGCATCGCTGCTGCCGTCGACGATGAGCCGCTGCTTGCGATCGTCCATGCGGAAGGCGCGCATCCTGCCGCCGCGATCGACCTGCTGCATGCCAAGCAGCCCGGTCGCCATCCGGCTCCACTGGTCGATCTGCGATGAATTGATCCCAATATAGCCGAGCGCGGTGATTTCCATCGACGTCCTCCCGAGGGTATCGCTTCGTCGCACTGCGGCGAACTTGATACCGGCCGCGCGCGATCCTACGGTGCGTCCCGCAATCGCTTCGCGTTCGCAACGACGATAGTCGCGCCGCGATGTGCCACAAGGGAGGAAATGCGAAGTGTCCAAGGAGCGGACGCGGACCGGCCAGCCGCGGCAATCGGAGGGCGTCCGCGCCTTCAAGCGCGGGCTGGACGTGCTGCAGGAGGTCAACCGCTCCGGCGGCATACGTGCCGGCGACGTCGCCCGTGCGCTCGACCTGCCCCGTCCCACCGTCTATCGCCTGCTCGAAACGCTGGAGGAACTCGGCTATATTGCGCGCAGCGCCAGCGACGACCGCTTTCGCGTGACCCGGCGGGCGCTCAGCCTCGGCGACGGTTACGACCCGGGCGTGGTGATCTGCCAGGCGGCTGCGCCTTATCTGGCTGAGCTCAGCAAGGCCCTGGTCTGGCCGGTCGATCTCTCCACTTACGAGAACGCGGCGATGGTGGTGCAGGAAACCACCCATTCCCGCAGCCCGCTCTCGATCGACCGCGGCATGATCGGCAAGCGCCTGCCGATGCTGCGGACGTCCGCGGGCCGCGCCTATCTTGCCGCCTGCCCCGCGCACGAGCGCGACCTAATCGTCAACCATCTCCGCCGCATCGACGAAGCCGACGACCGTCCCTTTCTCGACGAAGGCCGCCTCGACCGCATGATTGCCGAGACTGCCGCGCGGGGCTACGCGATCCGCAGCGAGGGTGAATACAATCCCAAGACCGCCTCGATTGCCGTCCCCATCGTGCGGAACGGCGCCGTGTTCGGCTGCATCTCCATCATCTGGATCCGCTCGGCGCTCGGGATCGACGAGGCGATCACGCAGTTCGCGAGCCAGCTTCAGGAGGCGGCCGCGGCTATTCCGGTCGAAGTATAGCTATCGGCGGCCTGATTGGCCTTCTTTTGCGCTGGATGTCTCCACGTCGTCATGCCCGAAGCTCGCGGCAAGACCAGGATCGCCGGGTCAGCCCGGCCATGATGGCGGCGGGGGCCGTCCGCAGGGTGGACACTTGGCGCGGCGCCGTTGAAGCGGCGGCATGGCTTGGGGAACAGATAGCCCCATGCAAGATAAATCCGCCCCTGAAGACTTCGACGTCGTGATCGTCGGCCGCGGCCCGGTCGGCGCCACCCTCGCCAACCTGCTTGGCCTGTGCGGCGTGCGGACGCTGGTGCTGGAGCGCGAGGCGCGAACCTATCATTTGCCCCGCGCGGTGCATTTCGACGACGAATGCATGCGGGTGTTCCAGGCCTTCGGCCTCGCGGATGCGATCCTGCCGCATCTCATCCTCAGCCCGGGGATGCTGTTCCTCGACGCTGACGGCCGGATGCTGCTGGACTGGTCACGGCCGCAGACGCTCACGCCGATGGGCTGGAATCTCAGCTACCGATTCCATCAGCCCGATTTGGAGGATGTGCTGATCGGTGGTCTCGCCCGCTGGCCGCACGTCACCTTGCGCAATCGCTGCGACGTGTTCGCGCTGGACCAGGACGAGACCGGCGCCCGCGTGCGCTATGAGGACCTCTCCAATGGAAAGCTCAGTGAAGTCCGTGCGGCCTATGTCGTCGGCTGCGACGGCGCCCGCTCGCTGGTGCGCCGCTTCATCGGTTCCGGCATGGACGATTTCGGCTTCCACGAGCGCTGGCTCGTGATCGACGTGCTGCTCAAGCGCGAACGCGACGACCTCGGCGACTACAGCATCCAGCATTGCGATCCGCGGCGACCGGCGACGTATGTGCGCGGCACCGGCACGCGGCGACGCTGGGAGATCACGGTGCTCCCCGACGAGGACTCCCAGGAGGTCGCGCAGCCGGCGAAGGTCTGGGAGTTGCTCTCGCGCTGGATCACGCCCGACGATGCCGACATCGAGCGCGCAGCGGTCTACACCTTTCATTCCGTCATCGCGCAGCAATGGCGGAGCAATCGGCTGCTGCTTGCGGGCGATTCCGCGCATCAAACCCCGCCCTTCCTCGGCCAGGGCATGTGCGCCGGCATTCGCGATGCCGCCAACCTCGCCTGGAAGCTGGGCGCTGTCCTGCGCGGTGGCGCCGATGCCAGCCTGCTCGACACCTATCAGAGCGAGCGTATACCGCACGTCCGCGAGTTCATCGAGCTCGCCGTTCGGCTCGGCGGCGTTATCAACACCAAGGCGATCGAAGCGGGCCTTGCCGCCGGCGAAGCGCGGGAGAATGCGCCAGTCAAGCTCGAGGTGAAAAAGCCCCTGCTCGGCCCCGGGGTTGCGTTCGGGGAGCTGCCGCTGGCCGGACATCTGGCGCCGCAGTTCACGCTCAGCGACGGCAGCCGCAGCGACGATCTGAGCGGCTACAACCACGTGCTGCTCGCCGAAACAGCCGCGGCGCTCTCTCCTCATTTTCGGGACGCTCTTTCGCAGGCGGGGATCAAAATCCTGTCCAGCGACGATGCCGAAGGTGTCGGCCACTGGCTCCGCGCGCACGGAATCATCGCCGCGCTCATTCGCCCCGACCGCTATGTACGCGGCACCGCTCGCAACGATTCCGAGCTCGACCGGCTCGTCGCCGCCATCACTCCTCCAACCCATGTGCCGTCCGCGGCCTGACCGAACATCTCTTAGGGATATCTTATGAAGCTGCTCTCTTTTATTGCCGCCGGACGCGCCTCCTTCGGCGCCGTCAAGGACGACGGCGTCGTCGATCTCGGCACGCGCATCGCGGGCTGCACCACACTGCGGCAGTTGCTTGAGGCAAATCGCGTTGCCGAGGCCGCAAAGCTGGTCGCCTCCGCAGCGCCCGATCATCCGCTCGACAAGATCACCTTCGCACCCGTCATCCCCGATCCCGGCAAGATCATCTGCGTCGGCCTCAACTACCGCGACCATGTCGCCGAAACCGGCCGCACCGTCACCGAGAAGCCGGCGCTGTTCGTTCGCTTCCCGTGCAGTCAGGTCGGCCATCTCCAGCCGGTGGTGAAGCCGAAAGTGAGCGACGATTTCGACTATGAGGGTGAGCTCGCGCTCGTCATCGGCAAGGAAGGCCGCCATATCCCGGCAGGCCGCGCGCTCGACTACATCGCCGGCTATTCCTGCTACAATGAAGGTAGCATCCGCGACTGGCAGCGCCACACCAGCCAGTTCCTGTCCGGCAAGACCTTTGCCGAAAGTGGCAGCTTCGGCCCGTGGCTGGTGACGGCGGACGAGATTCCTGATCCGTCAAAGCTCACTCTGCAGACGCGCCTGAATGGCACCGTGGTGCAGGACACCACCACCGACCTCCTGATCACGGCGATACCCGAGCTGATCGCCTACATCTCGACGATCTGCCCTCTCGTCCCCGGCGACGTCATCGTGACAGGGACGCCGGGCGGTGTCGGCGCCAAGCGCACGCCACCACTGTGGATGCGCCCCGGCGACACCGTCGAGGTCGAGATCTCCGGTATCGGAACCTTGCGCAACAAGGTCGTCACTGAGGCGGCGTGACCACCGTCCTTCGATCAATCAATACAATAACAAGATCAAGAAATACCAGGGAGGGAAACGACATGTACAGCTTGGTCCGTGCGCTTGCCGCGACGGCGCTCGTTCTGGGTGCGACAGCCGCTCAGGCTCAGGTTTCCGACGATGTGGTCAAGATCGGCGTGCTGTCGGATATGACGGGGCCCTCCTCGACGCCGACCGGCCAAGGCTCTGTGACCGCAGCTCAAATGGCCATCGACGATTTCGGTGGCAGCGTATTGGACAAGCCGATCAAGCTGATCGTCGGAGACCATCAGATAAAGCCGGACATTGGCGCGGCCATCGCGCGCCGATGGTATGACACCGAACAGGTCGACCTCATCGTGGATGTTCCGGTGTCGGCGGTGGGGCTCGCCGTGCAAACGGTCGCGAGCGAGAAAAAGAAGCTGCTCATCGTAACGGCGACAGGAACGGCGGACTTTCATGGCAAATTCTGCTCGCCTTACACCATGCAGTGGGTGTTCGACACGCACGCGCTCGCGGTCGGTACGGCTCAGGAAGTGGTCAGGCGCGGCGGCAAAACCTGGTACTTCCTCACCGACGATATTGCGTTCGGCCATGCGCTGGAACGGGACGCCACCGATGTGATCACGCGCGAGGGCGGCAAGGTGCTGGGCTCGGCCCGGCCGCCATTCGGAACCAGCGACATGTCGTCTTTCGTGCTTCAAGCGCAGGCATCGAAAGCGAAGATCATCGGCATCGCCGGCGGCCCGCCGAACAATGTCAACGAGATCAAGACAGGCGGCGAGTTCGGCCTCTTCCAGGGAGGACAGCAGATGGCAGCCTTGCTTGCGCTGATTACGGACATCGATGCGCTCGGATTGCAAAGCGCACAAGGCTTGCTGCTGACGACCGGCTTCTACTGGGACATGGACGACCAGACGCGCGCCTGGTCAAAACGCTTCTTCGCGAAGATGCAGCGTATGCCGACGATGTGGCAAGCGGGCGTGTATTCCGCGGTCACGCATTATCTCAACGCCATCAAGGCAGCCGGGACCGACGATCCGCGCAAAGTCGCAAGCAGGATGCGCGACACGCCAATCAACGACTTCTTCGCGCATGGTGGCAAGCTTCGCGCCGACGGTCTCATGGTGCACGACCTCTGGCTCGCCCAGGTCAAGACGCCTCAGGAATCGAAATACCCCTGGGACTACTACAGCATCCTGACCAGGATTCCCGGCGACCAGGCCTTTGGGCCTGAGGACCCTGCCTGCAAGATCGTCAACTAAGGCACTCCTTTGCTTCACCGCGCGGCTCCATCCGCCGCGACGATGGCCGCGCTCACGCTTCAACGAGGATCGAGAAACATCATGGGCCTCTATCGCAAGACATTCACCGCATCGTTGCTGGTCATGCTGGCGCTCACGGGCGTCGCGCATGCCGAGATCAAGGGCGACGCCATCCGCATCGGCGTGCTCACCGACATGAACGGCGTGTTCGCGACCGCCATGGGCCCGGGCTCGGTCGAGGCGGCACGGATGGCGGCGGAGGAATTTGGCGGCAAGATCAACGGCAAGCCGATCGAGATCCTGCAGGCCGATCACCAGAACAAGCCGGACCTCGCTGCATCGCTCGCCCGCAAGTGGTTCAGCGACGGCGTGCAGGCGATTGCCGACGGCGGCAGCTCCGGCGCTGCGCTCGCGGTGCAGGAGCTGGTCCGCGGCAATGGAAAGATCTTCCTCGTCTCCGGTGCTGGCGCCAACCAGCTCACCGATGACGCCTGCGCACCGACCAGCGTGCAGTGGACCCAGGACGCCTATTCCACCGCGACCGCCGTGGTCTCCGGCATCATGCAGACCAGCAAGGAGCCATGGTTCTTCATCACCGGCGACTATGCCTTCGGCCATTCGATCGAGGCGACCGCGCGCGCCCGCATCGCCGAGCTCGGCGGCAAGGTCGCCGGCGGCGTCAAGGCGCAGCTCGGCACGCCCGATTACAGCTCGTTCCTGCTCCAGGCCCAAGCGTCGGACGCCAAGATCCTGGCAATCAACGTCGCTGGTGACAACGCCACAGCGATCAAGCAGGCGGAAGAATTTGGTCTTGCCGACCAAGGCATGAAGATCGTGCCGATGTCGTTCCAGAACGTCGACATCGAGGCGGTCGGATTGAAGGCCACGCGCGGCGATCTCATCGTCACCTCGTTCTTCGAGGATGTCTCGCCGGCAGCCCGGAAATTCTCCGATACGTTCTATGCACGCCGCAAGGCGATGCCGTCGCAAATCCAGGCCGGCGTCTATTCCGCCGTGCGCCACTATCTGCAAGCCGTGAAGGATACTGGTTCCGACGACAGCACGACCGTGATGGCCAAGATGAAGGCGACGCCAGTGTCCGATGCCTACACCACCAACGGCCGCATCCGCGAAGACCAGCGCATGGTGCACGATCTCTATCTGGTGCAGGTCAAGACGCCCGAGGAATCCAAGGCCCCGTGGGATTTCGTCAAGCTGGTCGCGACGATCCCGCCGGACCAGGCCTTTCGCCCACTCGACCGCAGCAAGTGCAGCCTGGTCGGCAAGTAGAGCGTTTTCGAGCGAAGTGGATACCGGTTCGCGTCAAGAAAACGCGTCAAAATAGGAATCTAGAGCCCCGTTCCGATCCCATCGGAACGGGGCTCTAGCCGTCAGGCCAGATAGCGCGTGAGATAGCCTTCCATGGCGTAGAGCGCGCAGAGTGCGAGGCTCGACCACACCGCCGCGCTGAAATACAGGAACATCCAGGTCAGCTCGCCCTTCCAGTGCGCAATGTCGTGGGTCACCACCCATCGCGTACTGACGTCGTGCAACCCTTCGAGGAAGCCGAGGAATTTGTTGCCCTCGGCATGCCCTGCCCGCCAGCGGCTGAGATACATCGGCACGTCGACTGTGACGAGGAAGGCGAGGAAGCAGGCGATGCCGACGATGCCGGCGATCAGCGCCCAGCGCACCGGTCCCTGGAATTCCGGCATCAGGCGGCACAGCGCGATTCCCGCGAGGAAAAAGGTCACCGCCCACAGCGAGTTCTCGATGGCGTTGTAGAGGAAGTTGGTGGTAACGACCGCGTACCAGGAGAAGCACTCCGCGATAATGATGATGGGCACGATCACGAGCGCGATGTTCACGGCAGTCTCCGCGCCGGTCATGCCGCCAAGCTGATGCAGGATGATCGCCCATTGCGCGGCGAAGCACACCTCAGCCACGGTCGCGACCGTACGGCCGACGAAGACGCTGGAGAGCCAGGTATCGAAAAGACAGATGCGCTGTACGTCGGCCCGCGGCAGCACCGAGCGGAACGCACAGCCGAACACATAGGCTGCGCAAAGCAGAAACATCAGGCCGATATCCGAGCCGCCACCAACACTGCCGGCAACCGTCGGATAAAACTCGCGGTACAGCATGAACCAGACGAGGATGTTGGCAGCGCTGACCAGCGTCAGGGAACCCCACCACCACGCGAGGGGATTTGACCGTGCCTGCCACTGCAACATGAATCGCTCCGCCGTAATCGATGTTACATCTAGCGGTAGCAATTCTGTCATGAATCAGAAACGTGGCGCGACAAAAATCTACGTTATGGCGCTGTCATAATTGCGCTGCGCGCTGTCATATTCGCGAAGGTGACCGCTCTCCCCGCTCGTTTCCAAGCTTATTCCGGGGCGCCTCTTCGAGGCCCCCGGAATAATGCGGGGAGCTTATTTCTTCATCCCGCCCACATACGCCGCGAGCTTGTCCAGCGTCTGATAGCCGTATTCAACGGCGCCGAAGCCGATCATGCCATCGCGCTGCTCAGTGCTCGAGGTCAGTTGCCGCATCATTAGCACCGTCTTGCCATTGCTCTGCTCGGCAAAGGTGACGGTGAAGCGGAACATTCCGGGATCCTCGTCCTGGTCGACGCCGTGGTCCATCTCCATCAGCTTTGGCCGCTCGATGCGACGGAAGCGCATGCGGTTCGGATAGACGGTGCCGTCGGGGCTGATCATGTTGAAGCGCCAGACGCCGCCGACGCGCACGTCCATCTCGAAGGTCTCGATCTTGAAACCTTTCGGCCCGAACCATTGCGGCAGATGCTTTGGGTCGGACCACGCCTCGAACACCAGATCGCGCGGCGCGTCGATCACGCGCGACATCACGATCTCGCGGTCGAGCGACCATTGCGACAGGGCAGCATTGGCAGAATTCGTCATCACTCAGTACCTTTCCTTTTGGTTGTGCGGGACGGCCGCTTGGCGGCGGCCCTCTCCTTCTCTCTCTTGAGCTTCATCACGTAGGCTTCGAACCGGTCGAGCCGCGATTCCCAGATCGCGCGCTGCTGCTGGAACCAGTACTCCGCGCCGACAAGCGCGTCCGGGCCGAGGCGGCAGGTGCGCACGCGGCCGGATTTTTCCGACTGAACGAGCCCGCTCGTCTCCAGTACGTGGATATGTTTCATGAAGCTCGGCAGCGCCATGTCGAAGGGGTCTGCGAGCTCGCCGACCGAGGCCTCGCCGGCGCAGAGCCGCATCACGATCGCCCGCCGGGTGGGATCGGCAAGGGCTGCGAAAACCTGGTCGAGCTGGGATAATTGGTTAGCCATGAAGCTAACTATAGAGTCGCCATCGCCCGGCGTCAACAATAGTTAGCTCAACAGCTAAGTAATTTTGTCGCAGGGCAACCACCAGCGGAACCCACAACGCGCAATCGTGAATTGGGGGGCGTCTCCCTCCCCGTTAAAAGAGATTCGGGGGCACATCACATCATTCGCCAGAGCCGTGCCGTCTACTGTCACCTCATTTCATCTCACCCGCCGGGCCCTCGCCCGGGCAGCGCTCGTTCCTCTTGCGATCGCGCTTGGCGGGTCGCGTCGTGCATTCGCGGATTCTGACATGATCGCGGAGATGCGCGACATCGTCGCCAGTGAGCTGGCGCCCACCGTGACGCCAGACCAGCCGGGCGGCGTCGCTGCCGCGCTTTGTGCCGGCGGCGTTGTCGAGTTCTTCAACTATGGCTTTGCCGACGACACCACACGCAGGCCAGTCACATCGGATACGCTGTTCAACCTCGGCTCCCTGCGAAAGCCCTTCGAGGCGACGCTGGTCGCGCTCGGCACGCTTCGCGGCGAGCTGCGGCTCGACGACCGCCTGTCAAAGTATCTGCCCGAGCTCACCGGCGACTATGTCCACCGCGTCACCGTCGGCCAGCTCGCCACGCACACGTCGGGCATGCTGCTGTCGACCGACCATCCGCCCTGGCCGGACAACTCATACACGCGGGCGCAGTTTATCGACATGTTCAACGCCTGGAAGCCACAGGCCGGCGAAGTTCCCGGCAAGCAGCGCGTTTACAGCCATGCCTGCTACGTGCTGCTTCAGCTCGTGCTCGAGCGATGTTACGGCGCCCCGATCGCAACGCTGTTCGAGCAGCGCATCCTCAGGCCGCTCGGCATGAATGCGACCTGCGTCCCCGAGCGCGGTGAAGACGACCGCGCTGTCATGGATGCGGCGTGGATGCAGCGCGTCGTGCAAGGGTATTCGTATCAGGGAGAGGCGATCGGGCAGCCCGGCAACCAGCAGAGCTACTTTGACTTCCCCGGGACTGGCCAGATGTTCTCCTCAGCGCGGGACCTCGCGACTTTCGTGTCGGCCTGCGCCGACGGCCGGTCGATCGACCCGCATTTGCGCGATGCACTGCGAATAACGCAGCGCGAGGCCTTCCGCATCGACGATAGATTCGGCGAGGCCATGGCCTGGGAGAATGTGCACCTTCCCGGCGTCACCATCGTCGACAAGCCGGGCGGCCTCAACAACGCCTCCGGCTATCTCGGCCTCGTCCCGGCGCGACAGATCGGCATCGTCCTGCTCGCCAATCGCAGCGAATATCCGCACGAGATCGTCCGTTATAGGATCCTGCCGGCGCTGTCGCGGCTCGCGGCTTCGCTCTGAACCTTGTGCCCCCAAGGGCTGCGCGTTGCCCTCATGCAGTGACGCGCGCAAGCCCGCGTCACATGCGCCCCCCGATTCGAAACGGCCTGCTCAGACCGACCGCGTCAGCCCGCCGTCGACGCGGATGTTTTGCCCCGTGATGTAGGCTGCGCCGTCGGAGGCCAGGAACGAGATCGTCGCCGCGATCTCCTCGACCTTGCCGTAGCGCTTCATCGGCACGCTGTCGCGGCGCGCATCGGTCTGCGGCAGGCTGTCGATCCAGCCGGGCAGAACATTGTTCATCCGGATATTGTCGGCGGCATAGGTGTCGGTGAAGATCTTTGTGAAAGCGGCAAGACCAGCGCGGAACACCGCGGAGGTCGGAAACATTGCGCTCGGCTCGAACGCCCAGGCGGTCGAGATGTTGACGATGGCGCCAGCCTTCTGCGCCTGCATGACCGGTGTCACCAGCCGCGTCGGACGGATCACGTTGAGCAGATAGGTATCGAGGCCGGTGTGCCACTGCTCGTCGGTGATCTCCGTGATCGGCGCGCGCGGGCCGTGGCCAGCGCTGTTGACGAGCGCGTCGATGCGGCCCCACTTGGCAAGCGCGCCGTCGACGAGACGCTTCAGATCGTCGTTCGACTTGTTGGAGCCGGTGACACCGATCCCGCCGAGCTCGGCCGCCAGCGCCTCGCCCTTGCCAGAGGACGACAGGATCGCAACGCGAAATCCGTCGGCCGCGAGCCGCCGCGCAGCCCCTGCCCCCATGCCGCTGCCGCCCGCGGTGACGAGTGCGACCTTCTCTGCTGCCATGACCGATCATCCCTGTGTTGAGGCGAGCCGCAGGCTCGGCCTATCATGAGGCCTTCTACAGCCGGACCGGCCGGCAGGTCCACTGTCGAAGGCATCCATGAGTGACTTGTAAGATGAGCGATTTGCAAATCCGCAATTTGCGCCCCGAGGAGGTCGCCATTGCCGTCGACTGGGCCGCGGCAGAAGGCTGGAATCCGGGTCTTGCGGATGCCGCCTGCTTCGCGCTTCCCGACGCGGAGGGCTTCTTCGTTGGCGAGATCGACGGCGAGCCGGTCGCGACCGTCTCCTGCGTCAATTACGATGATCGCTTCGCCTTCCTTGGCTTCTACATCGTGCGTGCGGATCTTCGTGGCTCGGGCTACGGCCTGCGCATCTGGAACGCGGCGATCGCGCATGCGGGCGCTCGCGTAATCGGGCTCGACGGCGTCGTGGCACAGCAGGACAATTACAGGAAATCCGGCTTCCAGTTTGCTTACGCGAATATCCGCTATGGCGGCATCGTCGCGCCGCCGCCGAAGCCACCCGCTGATGTTCTAGCAATCAACGACATTCCATTCGCGCTTGTTGAAGCCGACGACGCCACGGTCTTCCCTGCAGCGCGTAGCCCCTTCCTGCGCGCCTGGTTCAATACGGCCGGCCATATCGGCCGCGCGCTGCTGCGCGATGGTAAGCTCGCCGCATGGGGCGTCATCCGGCCTTGCCGGACCGGCCACAAGATCGGCCCGCTCGTCGCCGACGATCGCGCGGCGGCGGACGCCGTTGTGCAGGCCCTGCTGGAAAGTGCAGGTGGCAGCGAAGTCTTTCTCGACGTCCCCGCCGTCAATCGCGAGGCGGTTGCGGTCGCAGAGTCGCTCGGCCTCAAGCCGGTGTTCGAGACGGCGCGGATGTACACAGGGCCGATCAAGCCGCCACGGATCGACCGCGTCTTCGGCGTGACAAGCTTTGAGCTCGGCTAGAGCCATTTCCGTTCCGATGGAATCGGAACGGGGCTCTAGATTCTTGGTTTGACGCGTTTTCTTTACGCGAACCGGTATCCACTTCGCTCGAAAACGCTCTAGCGACGGCGCCGCTCAGTAACAGCGCATGATATTGACGGTGTGCTCGCCGCCGCCGCGGCCGGGCACCGTCACCTGCTCGGTCGGGCAGCTCGGCACATAGGGCCGGTCGGACGGCACGACGTTCGGCGGGAAGCGATGCGTCCAGTCCCAGGGAACGTCATACGAGTAGGCGTAGCGCTCGTCGTTGGAGAACGGCTGCCCTGCATCGATGAAAGGCTGGCTGTAGGTCGTGCCATCGTAGAAGAACGCTCCTCCGCCCGGCCAATAGACCCAGGGATTGTTACGGCCGCGGAACCGAGCACCCGGCGCGATCGGCGGACGCGCGACCGCGCGGGAAGGCGCGGCGGTCAGCCCATGCGCGGCCGCGCCACCGGGCCTGGCAAAACTGTCACTGGCAACAAGGAGCAGCGCAGTTGCGCTGAGTGAGGCGAGCAACGCCCCATGTGATCTGGACATCATGATACGCACCAACTCATTGGCTTCGCGATAGCGGCTCCCCATTGCACGCTAAGCCGGGCCGTAACCCGCCGGCAAACGGATAATTAATTATTGGTTAAGGCGCGGGATCGACGGGGAGCGTGGTGCGGCATGACGTCTGGAATTCCCGGCTGGTTTCAAGCACTTCGTTCAATGGACCGCTGTTTCATAACCAGTTGACCGGAGTTGATCGCGCGAGCCGAACACGTCCGGAACGCTCCCGTAGCGCCCGCTTGCAACCAGGCCCGTCGTTCTCTCACCGACGATGGGCTCGGTACGTCAGTGGGGCTGCTGCTTGCGCAGCCAATCGAGCAAGTCCTGCGCGTTTCCCGTGCCCTGGGATACGATCGCGGTGTTTCCATCGCTACGACGGTAGACCGTCGTGCGTCCGGGCTCCTTGTCGACCCTGACCTCGGCCTGTGCCGGATCACCACTTTGCGTGATGACGGCCGTGCCGTTCTCGTCCTGGACCACGGTGGTATGGCCGTCGCCGGTCTCGCCGGCGCCGGCCGGTCCGGCTGTTATTGCTGCCATGATGACCATTCCTGCCGCGAGTATGGTGAACCTCATCTCACACCTCACCTTCTCGACTACCGCCCGAATTGGAAGATCGACAACCAGTTGAACCGCCCGAACTGCTGCACCGTCCCCGTGTTCATGTCACCAATCTGGAGCAGGAGCGCGTTAGTGGAATTGCCGACCTGCGTGATGTCGGCGATGTTGTTCACGCCGGACTGGCCGATCGCCGCGTTGGTGGTGCCACCGACCTGGATCACATCGACATAGTTGCGTGTGCCGTTCTGGACAATGGTCGCATCGACAGTTCCCGTCCCGCCGAACTGGATCACCCGAGCGATATTGATGCTGCTGTTCTCCACGATCGTGACCGGCTTCGCATTGTTGCCGAACTCCACGACTGTCTCGATGCTCACCTCGATGCTCACGCTCGGGTCCGTGACACCGCCTTGCATGAGTCCGCCGCCTTGGAATCCGGCGAATCGCGATGGCCTGGATCCGGCCGATGCATCGGACGCAACGCTGATGGCGACGAGCAACGCGGACAGCGCCAATAGCTGCTTACCGTACCTCAACCTCATCGCCTTTCCTCCTTGCCGGTTCCTGACCGAGGCGAGCCCGCGTTTACCTTACGGGCTAGTCTGGACCACTGTCGACGAGTTGACCCTGCCGAAGTGCGCGATCGATCCCGTATTCATCGCGCCGATCTGCGACACGAAGCTCGTCGCCGACTGGCCGGTCTGACCGACGAAGGCGAAATTATTCATGCCGGTCTGCCCGGCAGAAGCCGATGTCGTCCCGCCGAATTGCAGGATGCCGACAGCGTTATTCGTGCCGTTCTGAGTGACAGTCGCGCTGGTGCTACCGCCGATCATGAACACGCCGGCCATATTGGTCGAACTGCTCTGGTTCAAGACGACTGGCGGCCCGTTAATCGAGACGATCGTCTTGATGTCGGCGCTTTGCGCCTGCGCCGGGCCGTTCGCTGCGCAACAGGAGACGAGACCTGCCAGCGCACCGATCAGAAGATGCTTGTTCATCACATGCCTCCACACTATCTGCCGAGCCAAACACGATCTCAGGTCACGGAGCCTGCTGCAAAATCATGGAGCCGTTCAGAATGCCGAACTGGGACACCCCCGCAGCATTGTTCAAACCAATCTGACCGATCAAGCTCGTGTTGGCGCCGCCGACCTGGCCGACCGCGGCGTTATTAGTCGCGGTGGGGGTCGTGCCGCCCTGCCCTATCGTGGCCGAATTGACCGAGGCCAGCGATCCCAACTGCAAACTCGATGCGGTGTTGGTCGCGCCGAATTGCAGCGTCGTCGCGGTGTTGTTCACCGGGCCGGCCTGCACTGTGGACGAGAGATTTGTCGTACCGATCTGCAACACGCTAACCGAGTTGGCAGCTTGGGCCTCGACAGCGGTCAGCGCGCTCAGCATGACGACCGTCGTGAAGAGGTGTTTCATGCGCATGTCATATCCTCTGCGAAATGCCAGCCGTCGACCCGCCGCCCCGCTCAGGCAACCTGATCGCGGTGATTTCGAGTATGGCCTGTCGAGTATCGTCCGGACGCGCCGCTCGGTGGACGCGCCCGGGCCCGATACGGGGCTGGCTTAGTGCTGAGTAATGGTGCTGGTGTTGAGTCCACCACCGATCTGCCCAACGGCGGCGGCGTTGTTCGGCGGGAGGCCGAAGAGCGTGGTCTGGCTGATCGAGCTGGCGTTGTTGCCAGTGGCAACCTCTCCAGTGGCGGCCGCGTTGCCAAAGACGCCAATCTGGGTCACCGAGCTCGCATTGTTGAGCGACGGAGAGGTCGTGCCCTGCATGGTGCTCGCGGCATTCACGAGGCCGAGCTGGAAGGTGGTCGAAGAGTCGTTCACGTGGCCCTGCTGGTTCACGGCGGAGGCGTTTACTGCGCCGATCTGGAAGGTGTTTGCGGTGTTATTAGCGTGAGCCGCGGAGGACAGAGCGAACACGGCAGCGGAAGCGAGGAGCAATTTTCGCATGGAGTATCCCTTTCTAGCCAAAGTTGTCTGACTGGGTTCGGATGCCGGTCGTGATGCTGGCCGACATCATAGGGATGGCTCTGAACTGATCTCATGCGATGCGACAGACTGTAGTTCATGCTAGTCGATCCGGACTAGACGACGCGCGATAACTTGCCGTCCGCAAATCTAGATCTGCGAATGTCCAGCACCGAAGCGCTCCGCCTCGAGTCCCATGCTGTCGATCAATCGCACAACCTCAATCGGCGAACGCAACCCCAGCTTCCGCATCATTCTGGCGCGGTGCACCTTCACCGTCACTTCGCTGACGCCGAGCTTGGCCGCGATCTGCTTGGCAACGAGCCCCTCCGCCATCAGCAGCATGATCTCGCGCTCCCGTGCCGTCAGCGTCTGGACGCGCTGGCGCGCTTCGTGCTCCGCACTCTCGCGCTCCAGGCGCCGGCGATCGCGCTCGATGCCGTGCCTGATCGCATCGAGGATCTCCTGCTCGCGGAATGGTTTCGGCAGAAACTCGACCGCCCCGCGCTTCATGGCCTCGACCGAGACGCGCACGTCCGCGTGGCCGCTGATGAAGACGATCGGTATCTGCACGCCCGACTCCGCCAGCTTGCGCTGAAGCTCGAGGCCGGTCGGCGACGTGCCGGGAAAGCGGACGTCGAGCACCAGGCAGGATGGTCCGCTAGCTAGACTTTCGGCAAGAAACTCGTCCGTTGAGGCAAACAACCTGACCTGATGTCCGGTCTCCTCGCAGAGGCTGCCAATCGCATTTCGAATCTGGGCTTCGTCATCAACGACATAAACTGTCGCTTGGTTTGAAACTGCGGCTTGGTTTGAATTCATCGCAGCTAACTCCCCGAATAGGGGCTCGATGATCCGGCAACGAGCTATCGCCCGGTGGATACGAGTGAAGCAGTTAACATTTCGGAGTTCGTGATCGAAGGGGCTCGTGGCCTCCTTCGGTGCCGCAATCTCGAGGATGCGCCACTCCGGCGTCGAGCCACTGGTATGGCCAACTGTGTCACGGTGTTGCCACCCTTACGCCAAACTAAACACCGACCGGCCACTACTTCCGCCAGATCAGACGAGACGTTCAGTCAGCTATCGAGTTCGATACCGTGCTGATCCATTTGAATACGCCCGGTATGGGTTCTGCGCAAATCACGAAAAGGCGCAGTCGCGGACTTTACTTCTGGATCATAGAGCGCGCCCGCCCGTCGCCTTAAGAACGACGACATACTGCTGAGACACCGGGATCGCTTCGGGCTAATTGCAGCCATCTCTCGATTCCAGTTTTTTCCGCCAGCAAGGTCATTTCAAGGGCGGGGGTCTTGATATGCGATTTGCGCCAGTTATTGCCTTATTTGGAACTGCATGCGGCCTCGCCGCGGTCTACACCGCGGGATCGGCCACTATCACCGGCGCGGCCGGAACTGCGGCTGCCGGGGTCACACGCGCCTCCGAGTCGACAAAACAGCTCCTCGCACCCGGTGCACGCGAAGCCCCAATCTTCGAGTCGGACGCACCTGCCTTTCGCTACGCCTCGATACAGCGCGGCAGCATCGAGCAGACCGTGACCGTCACGGGTGCCCTGCAACCGGTCAAGACGATCGAGGTGGGTTCCCAATTGTCCGGGCAGCTTGCGCGGGTCTATGTCGATTTCAATGACACCGTCAGCAAGGACCAGCCGCTCGCGCTGATCGATCCACGCAGCTTCGCGGCCAAGGTCGACGAGGCCAAGGCGGCGCTCGAAGTCGCCAACTCCCTCGTGGATATCGAGCGGGCCAAGCTCGATCGCGCCAGGATCGATCTGCAGAACGCAAAGGGCAGCCGCGACGTGCTTGCCGCCAAGCTCGAGAGCGCCCAGGCGGTCAAGGCCTCGGCGCAGAAGACCCTTCAGCGCAAGCTCGCACTGCAGTCGCAAAATGTGGTGGCGACGTCGACCGTCGATGATGCTCAGACGGAATTTACCGCCCACGTCGCCCAGGAGCGCGAGGCTGAGGTGATGGTGTCCCTCAATGCCTATTCCGTGGACGGCGCGCAGGCCGACGTCCGCAGGATCGAGCAGCAGCGCATTGCGATCGCACGTGCTCTGATCGCCTCCCCGTTGATCGTGCTCGCCGACGAGCCGACGGGCGCGCTGGACAGTCGCACCGGCGCCGAGATCCTGGCGCTGTTCGCCGCGCTCAACCAGCGCGGCCAGACCGTCGTGATGATCACCCATGATCCCGGCATCGCGACCCAGTGCCGTCGCACGATCCGCCTGCATGACGGAGAGATCGTCAGCGACGAGGCGCGGGCTCCGCTGCTGCCGAAACGGAGCTTTGCATCATGACGATGCTCCAGGGCTTCCAGATCGCTCTGCACGCCTTGCGCCTCAACCCGCTGCGCAGTGTCCTCACAATGCTCGGCATCGTCATCGGCGTCGCATCGATTGTCACCGTCTTCGCGATCGGCGCCGGCGCACAGCTTCGCCTCCAGGAGCAGATCCGCTCGATCGGCGCCAACGTGCTGATGATCACGCCCGGCGCAGTCTATCAGGGCGGCGTCCGCCTTAAGGAAGGCACCAAGCTCACCATGACCGAGAGCGACGTGCAGGCCATCCTCGAGCAGATTCCGGAGATTCAAGCCGCGGCCGGCTCGATCGCCGGAACGGCGCAGGTCATCCACGAGAGCAAGAACTGGAACACGACGATCAACGGCACGACGACCGGGCACTTCATGGCGCGCGACTGGCAGCTCGCCTCTGGGCGCTATTTCTCCGGCGCCGAGGAAGCTGGCGCCGGCAAGGTCGCGATCCTCGGAAGTACGGTCGCGCGCGAGCTGTTCGCACCGGGCGACGATCCGATCGGCGCACAGATCAGGATCATGAAGGTCCCGCTTGAGGTGATTGGCGTGCTCGACCGCAAGGGGCCGGCGCAGGACGACGTCGCGTTCGTCCCCCTCGCCACCGCCAAGCTGCGCTTCCTCGGCAGCGCGAGCGGCATCAACCGGGACTCGGTCGCCTACATCGTCGCCAAGGTGGCCGCCGACGGCCAAATGGCGGGTGCGCGATCCGAGATCGAAAGCCTGCTGCGGCAGCGTCACCGGGTCCTCGCCGGCCAGGAAGACGATTTCAAGGTCCAGGATCCGGCGGCGGCCATGGAAGCGCAGCAGGGAGCAATCCGCACCGTGGCGCTCCTGCTCGTCGCTATCGCGTCGGTCTCGCTGCTCGTCGGCGGCATCAGCATCATGAACGTCATGATCGTGTCGGTCACAGAACGAACGCAGGAAATTGGAATTCGCCGGGCGCTCGGTGGGCGGATGCGGGACATCCGTCTCCAGTTCCTCTGCGAAGCGCTTGTACTCTGCCTCCTCGGCGGCGCCATCGGCGTTGTCGGTGGGGTCACGCTGTCGATGACAGTCGCCCGCATGGCCGGATGGATCACGTCAGTCGACAGCGAAGCAATTGCCCTGGCCCTGGTCTTCTCGATCGTGACCGGCCTCATCTTCGGTTTCTATCCTGCACACAAGGCGTCCAAGCTCAGTCCAATCGAGGCGCTCAAGACGGAATGACAGCATGCTGGGATGGCCACATCAACTCAACGGCCAGGGAGGAGGAACTAGTCATGAGCCCGGAAACTTCGATTACACCAACGCCACGTGAACGCCAGCTGATGGTGCTGATCGCGCGCGGAATGCAGAACAAGAACATCGCCTTCGAGCTCAAGATCTCGGAGAACACGGTGCGCGCGCATATCGGCAATATCATGCGCAAATACCGACTCCAGAACCGGACTCAGATCGCGATTATCTTCGCGCTGCATGCGGCGACGCCATCGCTGCGGCGCGATCTCGCCAACGGCGGAGGCTATCCCGTCGCGGTGAAACCAGCGCAGGCGCTGGCTCAGAATCCACGGGTGGAGATCGCGCCGAAATGAGCGCCGGCTCACGTGGCTTGCATTGCCGGCCAGGCGAGGCATCCAAGTCCCGGGGAGACCCAACGTTATTCTGTTTGAATTCGGAATTTGTCATAGATAGTCGGGCGGCTCCGCCGGTCATCGTGCGCCAATTGCGCCTCGTTGGTGCTCGATAATGAGACTGTGACCCTATCGTCCCCACCCTCTCCCATCTCTGTTGCATAGCCGACGGGCCTTGTAACAAAACTGTCATGCTGCAAAACTAAACGATTGCCGGAGGCCGCGGTCGCGGCCATGCCGCCTCACCGCAGGAGAGATTTGATGCGCCGCTCACTGGTGTTGCTGTCCGCCGGATTGACCGTGCTGTCTACCGGACTTGCCTTTGCCCAGAACAACACGCCCCGTAACCTGATCCTGTTCATTCCGGACGGACTGCGCGCGCTGAAAGTCACCCCTGAAACGGCGCCGGCGATGGCCGAAGTCCGCGACAAGGGCGTCAACTTCAAGAACTCGCACTCGCTGTTTCCGACCTTCACCATGGCCAACGGCTCGGCGATCTCGACGGGCCATTATCTCGGCGACACCGGCGTGTTCTCCAATACGATCTGGACCAACTACACCTCCGTACCGGCCGGCGACACGGTGGTCCCCTTCATCGAGAACGACGCCGTGCTCGGCGACATCGACGAGCATTTCAAGGGCGACTTTCTGAGCGAAGAGACCATCCTGAAGATGGCCCGTGACAAGGGCCTCAGCACCGCGGCGATCGGCAAGGTCGGCCCGACCTATCAGTTCGACCATACCGATCATCCCGAGAAGCCGGGCAACCATTCGATCGTGATCGACGATTCCACCGGCGGCAAGAACGGCGTGGCGCTATCGGACGAGATGAAGGAAGCCCTGATCAAGGCGGGTCTCGCCCTTGCCACCCCCGGCCGCGGCGACAATGGCAAGGCGGGCGATGCCAAGACGCCGGGCACCACGGTCGCCAACGTCGCCCAGCAGGCCTATCTCGCCGACGTCGCCACCAAGGTCGTGCTGCCGATGTTCAAGGCACGCAACAAGCCGTTCGTGCTGGTGTTCTGGTCGCGCGATCCCGATGGCACCCAGCACAATCAGGGCGACAGCCTCAACCAGATCATGCCGGGCATCAACGGCCCGAGCACGATGGCGAGCATCAAGAACGCCGACAACAACCTTGCGCAGATCCGCAAGGCGCTGGACGAGCTCGGGCTCGCCGCCAACACCAACATCATGATCCAGGCCGACCACGGCTTCTCGACCATCTCCAAGGAAAGCAAGACCAGCCCCTCGGCCAAGGTCAGCTATGACGACACGCCGAAGGACTTCCTGCCGATGGGCTTCCTGGCGCTCGACCTTGCGAAAGCGCTCGACCTGCCACTGTTCGACCCGAACGACAAGAATGCCGCCGTCACCGGCAATGCCCACCCGAAGGCCGGCAACGGCGTGCTCGGCGAGGATCCGACCAAGCCTGACCTCGTCATCGCCACCAACGGCGGCTCGGACCTGATCTATCTGCCGAACAGGGACAAGAAGCTGGCGGCGAAGACCGTCAAGGCGCTGCTCGAGCAGGATTACATCTCCGGTCTGTTCGTCGACGACTCGCTCGGCCGCTTCCCCGGCACCCTGCCGCTGTCGAGCATCAACCTGCGTGGCAAGTCTGCGACGCCGACGCCGGCGATCGTCGTCAACTTCCGCTCCTATGCCAGCGAGTGCGGCGAGGCGCCGACCAATTGCTCGGTGCAGGTGGCCGACACGGTGCTGCGCCAGGGCCAGGGCATGCATGGCAGCTTCAGCCGGGGCGACACGTTCAACTTCATGGCCGCGATCGGACCGGACTTCAAAGCTGGCTTCGTCGACGAGCTGCCGGTCAGCAATGCTGACGTCGGCATGACGGCTGTCCAGCTCATGGGCCTGCGCGGCTCACAGAACGGCGGCCTGCTCGGCCGGGTGATGTCGGAGGCCCTGCCCAACGGCATCGTGCCGAAGGCGTTCAAGACTGTCGAGAAGTCGAAGATGTCCGAGAACGGCCTGCAGACCGTGCTCAACGTCCAGCGCGTCGGCACCCAGCGCTATTTCGACGCCGCCGGCTTCCCCGGCCGCACGCTCGGACTCGAGACCGAGACCGGCAAACAAAAAACGGCGGGGAAGTGACCCCGCCGCTTTCTCTCGCGCCCCGCAAGGGGCGCGAAAATCTCAAGTACCAAAATCTTACATGCCGATGTCGAACACGTTCGGCAGTTGGCCTGCCAGAGGCAGCGCGGTGGCGCCCAGGAAGGTCGCCACCATCGCCATGAGGCGACGGTTGGTCTGGCGCTTGCCGCGCATCTGGCCCGCGATCCACTCCAGCATCTCGCTGTTGACCTTGGAGGCGTAGGACGGCGCCCAGCTGTCGACGTCGGACTCGGCCGACAACGCGACGCTGCGCGGCGGCACCTTCAGGCCTGAGGCGCTTGCGGCATAGTGGGCAACCGCCTTGGCGAGCAGATCGTCGAACCGGCCGCCGTCGGTACGCTCGGTCGCGGCCTCGTTGATCTCGAACAGCGCCTCGGCTTCGGCGCGGCTGACCGGCTGGTCGTTAACGGCTGTGGCCGTCAGGATGCGCACGCACCAGGCGGCATCATCGGCGTCGAGCGAGCGGGAGAAATGCACCCGGCCCTTTGTGGTGGGACCTTCGCCCGTGATCACGCCGTCGCGCACGATGGTCAGCGCATGGGCCGCAGTATCGCGGCAGGACGGTTCGAGGGACGGCGACTCAGCAGACTTAGGCGCAGCGGCAGACATAGTTCACTTCCAGATTTCTTCTCATCGGCCAGCATTTTCATGCGGACGTAAAGGGGTGGTTAATGATTCGATACGGGGATCGCGACTTTTCTCGATGGTTGCCGATTAGTCGCTGCGAGGACCATTTTGGTTCCGGAGAGCATCGGGCGCGCGTGATGCGGGTCATAAAAGGCTTTATCGGGGCAATGAAACCGTGAAGCCCGGTGGAGATGTTTCGCCGCAGGCGCCCCTGTAACAGAAAGGTGCTAGGAAATCGGCCCGTCAGAGATGAAGTACATATTTTACTTGAACTGGTTCCCTTGGCGTCGCCGAGCCCCTATAATAGCGGTTGCGGCCTGAGGTGAATTCTCAAGTAAATTCAAAGAGATGAGGTAGTATCATGACACTCCCGATCGGCGCCACCGCCCCTGACTTCGAAGCCGAGACCACCGAAGGGAAGATCAAGTTCCACGACTGGATCGGCAATAGCTGGGCGCTACTGTTCTCGCACCCGAAGGACTTCACGCCAGTTTGTACGACCGAGCTCGGCGCGCTCGCCAAGCTGAAGCCGGAATTCGACAAGCGCGGCGTCAAGCTAATGGGCCTCTCGGTCGACCCGGTCGACCGCCACGCCAAGTGGTCGGAAGACATCAAGGAGACGCAGGGCGCCGCTCCGAACTACCCGATGATCGGCGACACCGACTTCAACGTCTCGAAGCTCTACGAGATGCTGCCGGCCTCGACCTCGGGCGACCCCCTCACCCGCACGCCGGCCGACAACCAGACCGTCCGCAACGTCTTCATCATCGGACCGGACAAGAAGATCAAGCTCGTGCTGGTCTATCCGATGACCACCGGCCGGAACTTCCAGGAGATCCTGCGCGTCATCGACTCGCTCCAGCTCACCGCCAAGCATCGCGTCGCGACACCTTCCGACTGGAAGCAGGGCGAGGACGTCATCATCGCCGGCTCGGTCTCCAACGAAGAAGCCAAGACGATCTATCCGCAGGGCTGGAAGGAACCGAAGCCCTACATCCGCATCGTCCCGCAGCCGAAGTGACTTTTTGCGGTTGCGGATAGCAATCGCAAATTCATCCCGGGGCGAGCGAACCCGGAATCGCGAAATTGCCCAATGCGCGATTGCGCATAGGGATTCGGTCGAGCCGACCGCCATGATCGCGGCAGATGAAACTCTGCTTGTGTGTCGCGTCGATTACGCCAAGGGCCGCGAGCGCGCGTTGGCCGCCTACGCAAAGAACCGCAAAGGTTGAGCGTTACTTTGACACAACTTTGAAACTCGCTATCGTCATCGCTCCATACAAACCGTGGGGGACGATATGGACGACGAGAAGCCGATCACCGAACAGGCGATGGAGCCGGTCACCACCGCAGTGGAGGCGACCAAGGAATCCGCAGTCACCGCCGTCAAGAAGGTCAGGAAGGCCGCCAAGAAGGTCGCGAAGAAAGTAGCGCCGAAGAAGCCTTCCAAGAAGAAGGCCAAGAAGGCCTCGAAGAAAGCTTCGAAGAAGGCTGCAAAGAAGTCATCGAAGAAAGCGGCCAAGAAAGCGTCCAAGAAAGCCGCGAAAAAGGCAGTGAAGAAATCCGCGAAGAAAGCCGTCAAGCCTAAGAAGAAGGCCAAGCGCTGATCGGAGCGCCCGAGCAGGTATCCGGGCGGCGCGCCCGGAGACCGCTCTCGCGATACCCTACCCTCGCCGTTTGGCTGCGCGCCAGCCCGGGTGATACTCGGTCTTCGAGATCAGCCGGCCGCGTTTGCCTAGAAGCGGCGATTGACCACGAACACCGCCGCCGCGCACATCGCCATGCCGGCGATCGCGAGCGGGTCGAGTTTTTCCCCGAACAGCAAATAGGCCATCAGCGCCGTGACGGCAGGCACCAGGTAGAACAGGCTCGCGACCGACGTCGCCGCGGCGTGGCGGATCAGCCAGTACAACAGCCCGATCGATCCGATCGAGAGCGCCACGGCAAGCCAGCCGAGCGCGAGCACGAACTCCCGCGTCCAGTGCACCGCGCGGTCCTCGAAAAGGAAGGCGCCGACCGTGAAGAAGATCGTGACGGACACGTATTGCACGAGATTGCCGGCGCGCCAGTCGATGTGATTGCAGTAGCGGCGCTGATAGAGCGTGCCGAGCGTGATGCTGATCAGCGAAACCACCGAGGCAAGCCAGCCGAGCCCGGCTTCGCCGGTCATAGGGCGGTCGTGCAGGATCAGCGCCACGCCGCCGAGGCCGAGCACGAGGCCTGCCCATTGCACCGACGTCACCCGCTCGCCGAGCCAGCGGTTGGCGATGGTCGAGGTCAGGATCGGCTGCAGGCCAGGAATGAGCGCCGAGAGCCCGGCCGGGATCGAATGCGCGATCGCGATGGCGGTGCCGCCGAGATAGAAGCCATGGACGAGGATGCCGGCAACCGCGCTATGCGCGATGCCGATGCGGTCCGGCCATTTCGGCCGCGCAATCGCCGCGAAGATCGCCATCAGGCCGACCACCACCGCCATGCGGATGGCGAGATAGGTCAAGGGATCGGCGTTGTTGATGACGTATTTGGTGCCGATGAATCCGGTGCTCCAGAGCACCACGAACAGGACCGGCGCCGCGCGGGCGGTCAGGGCTTCTTGATTATGATTCATTGCCGCCTTCCTTGCCCGACCGGGGCCCATGCGGCAATGCGAATCTCTGCCCGAGCGATGTTGCGCCGCGACAGACGGCGGAAGCGGCGGCTCAGCTCAGCCGCTCACCATTCTTCCGGACAGGGGTCGATGATCTTCCAGAGCTCGACACCGTTCTTGATCTTCTTCATGTCGGTGGTGAGCCCGCCATTGCGGCGGATCCAGTCCTTCACTGTGTCGGGGTAGTAGGACATCAGGTCGGACGTTCCCTCCGCGCTGGTGACCTTGATGCCGAAGGTGAAGGCCTTGTCGTAGTAGGCCTGGTGGAAGCCCAGGCTGGCGCGCGGCGTCACGCAGATCTTGTTCATCGGCACGATGCCGAGCACCAGCGTGCAGGCCGAATTGCAGATACCGTCGATGATGACCCGCTCGCCCTTGTCGCGGGCGCGCTTGTACTTGGCCTTGTACTCCTCGACATAGCCGCCGTGGTCGCGGGTGATGTGCAATTGGGCCCGCGCCGGCGTGGCGGCGGCGACGAACAGCAACAGCAGGCTCAGGAGCGTGATGCGCATGATGACGTGACGACGAAAGCCTTCAGAATGGACCGGCCTCGAAAGACCCCCAAGGAAACGTGCAGGGGCCGGCGACAGGATTCTTAACCGAACTCTCTTTGGTCATACTTATGTGGGGAATTCGTTAAGCATCCCGAAAAGGCCAAAAATGGGCAGGCCTGGACGGCACTTCCGGCAATTCTGTCACACCCACCCGGAAATCTGCGGGGTCAGCCCCGATTTCCGGAGGCCGGACGGGTGCCCTGGCCGGCCGAAATGGCTATAAACGGCTGACCTATTTGCGCGGGCTCCGGAGAATCGAGATGAGCAAGTTGAAGCTTGTAGCCGCGGTTGCTGCCCTGTCGGCTGCAATCCTAGCCCCCACGTTTGCGGAGGCGCGGGGACATCACCGGTACCACCGCCATTACGCCGACGCGCTGCCCTACCCGATCAGCTATCTGCACAATTACGGCCCCGGCATCACCCCCGGCACCTTCGCCTATTACGATGGCCCGTCGACCAACCACTGCTACCGAGGCTCGGCCGCCTATATCGGCCAGGACGGCCGCCGGCACCCCTGCTTCTGAGGGGCGCCGACCTCCGCGGGCGTCCTACCTAGGGGCGCCCGACAACAGCAACTGCTTCTCGATTTCGTAGACCGGCAGCTTGACGAGGTCCTTGCCGATCTCGTTTTGAAGCGCCTTGCGCACGACGTCCGAATAGTCGGCGCGGATCATGCCGAGCGCGCGTGGCGAGGCCACCATGGTTAGCGCCGAGGTCTCGCCCGAGTTGACGGCGGCATCGAGCCGGCCGGCCAAGCTCCGCAGGAAGGCGCGTTCAGCCTCATCGTGCCAATCGGTCTGCTCGACCGAGCTACGCGCGCCGCCGACTGCGGCATGCAGCCGGCCCGGCGCATCGGTCCCTTGTGCGCTGGTCGAGGGATTGGGCTGCTCATGCACCTCCCTGGTGTGAAGGTTCGGAAACATCTCGTCGCCGAGGTTCTCCAGAATGAGCGCCTTACGACCGTCGCACACGACCAGCCAGTCACCCTTGTCGATTCTCATCTTGTCCATTGCACAGCTCCAAACACCTATGAGCCTGCTCTTCGAATTCCTCGAAGAACTGCCCACAACGGCAAGACTACGGGCGAAGCGGTGCCGGCGAATTGCGCAGGATCAAAGCATGGCGACGACGTCCTGCGAGGCAACTACGCAAGCACAGCATCGGTCAAGAGTTCGACCCAGAATAGTCTAGCGCAGTTGAAGTCGGGCCTGCGGCGGACTGGCTGAAGGTTTGTTCATCAGCATTACATTTCCGTCCCGCCACAATTTGATCAGAACATCTTCGATAAACCTGTATCGCGTAAGTAGAGGAAGACATCATGAAGCTTAAGATTGGCCTCGTCGCCGCATCCTTGTTCGGTGCCATCATGGCATCGCCGGCGGCGTCCGCCATGCCTATCGCGCCAGTGCCTGCGACACCGCAGGTCTCTGACGTCGAGCAGGCCCACATGGTCTGTGATGCCTGGGGGCGCTGTTTCCGGCGTCCGAACTATTATGGGTATTACGCGCCGGCGCCGTATTACCGCCCCAGGTACTATGGACCGCGCGATTATGGCCCCCGTTACTATGGTCACCACCACCACCACCATGGGCCCCACTACTACGGCTATCGTCGATGGTGATTTCTGGAGGGGCCCTCGGGGCCCCTTCGCTTTTGCGAGACCATGGATTGCCCAGATCTAGATCAGTTGCGTCAGCAGTTCGCCTGGAGCGTTTCCAAATCTGATCTAGATCAAAGATGAAATTCACCGAATCGTCATTCTACGCTGATGGCGGATTTCATCGTTTTCCGATGCCCTCAGACGGGCATGAATGTGCAGACGCACCTCGAGAAGCAGCCAAGTCTCGAGGGCCGGAGCTTCGAGTCCTTCGCCTGCGTGCCGGATCATCGTCGCAAGGTCATTTGCGCGCATCCTCGATACGGTCTATCGCGCGCCGGGCGGCATGGTGATCCTGCCGATGACCGACGATCTGCGGGCCAGCTCGAGCGGGATGGACCTCGACTCGCGCTTTTTCATCGCCTTGCGCGGCAATCATCATTGCCATTTCGTCGAGCCCCAGATCAATCATCATGCGCTGATCATGTTCTCACCCGCGCTCAGGGATCGCGGCTGGTTTGATCGCGCCGATACATTATGGGTTCGCATCGCCGACCCCGCCGCTCATCTCTATGCGCGACAGCTTGTGCTTGACATCCTGCGGACCGCGTCGGCCGAGCCGCATAGGTTCGAAACCACGGAGGTCGCCGCGCATCTCCAAGAGGGCCTGCTGCTCGCCTTCGACGATCTGTTTCGGCTTAACCCGCTGTCGGATCCCCACGCCCCGAGTGCAAGCGCGCGATCCGTCAGGCTGGTGCAGCAGATCGACGATTACATCGCCGCCGATCCAATCGCTCCGATCTATACGGCCAATCTCGCCGATGAATTCGGCGTCTCGATCCGGACGCTCGGCGGCGCTGTGACCAAGGTGCGCGGCATGAGCCTGCATCAACGCCAGCACAAATGTCGTGCCTGACCAAAAAATGGATGAGAGTACGTGAAGGGCAATAATCGCGATCAGCCAGTACGGCATCCATTGGCTCCAAAATTTGAGTGTTGGCGCAGCATCAAATTACATATACATAGTGTATAGTCATGATTCAAGATCGCCCCCCCTAGGTCGTATTCGCGCACCAAGCGGGATGCCAAGGCTGCTGAAACGCGCGAGCGGCTGCTTCAGGCCGCTCTGGCGCTGCTGCGTGGGCCGGAGAATGAGGGCTTCTCGCTCGACGCAGTGGCGACGGCAGCCGGCGTGACGCGGCTGACGGTCTATAATCAATTCGGTTCGCGGAATGGGCTGCTGGAAGCCGCCTTTGACGCACTTGCGGTCGCGGGAGGAATGAACGATCTCGCGAGCGCAATGGCGATCGCAGATCCTCAAGGTGGTCTGGCGCGACTAGTTATGGTGTTCTGTGGCTTCTGGAGTTCCGACGACGCTCTGGCCGGGCTCTACGCAGCGGCGGCTATCGACAAGGAGCTGGCCAACAGCCTGGCCGCGCGAAACGAGCGTCGTCGCAAGGCTTTGACTGTATTGGTTCGTCGGCAAGGCGGGCGCGACGAACAATGTCAGCGCGACGTCGTCGATACACTCTTTGCTCTGACCAGCTACGCCATGTTCCAGATGCTGAACTCGACAGAAAGGAATCCGGACGCAATTTGCGCCATGATCCAACCGCTCTGCGAACACGTGCTGGCTGGCAAATGACAGGACGGTACGCGCTACCCAGCGAACGATTCCCGACTAAGCCTTTTGAGCGGCCCGAGACATAGGTGACAGAACGTACCGGACACATGGGTTACACTTTCCGCTTTTGTTCTGCGGGAGGTGTGGATGCCGTGGAAAGCGAGTTCGGTA
>NZ_LGHL01000446.1 GCF_001908205.1 Bradyrhizobium sp. NAS80.1 | reverse complement strand
GAGGCCGTCATGCTGTCCATGACGAGAGCACTCCTGCTGCTCGGCGCAATGGCACTGCCCGCTCCCGGAGCAGCACAAACGACGCCCGCCCCATCGGCAATTACCCGGACCGTTGTCGCTGCAACCACACTGCCGATTGTGGTGGACGCGCCGCTCCATTTCAAAGCCGTCAGTGTCATCCTGCAGGCAGGCGAGAAGAGCAGCGTGTCAGCGGCCGACGGCGTCCTTTACCAGATGTCGGGATCGACCGAGGTGTCGCTCGATGGCGAGACCAAAATGCTCAACACCGGAGAGGGGCGATTTATCGCCAACGGAAAGACAGCGGCACTCACAGCGGGCACCGGGGCGCCGTCGACTTTCCTCCACTTCTTTCTTGTCTCCGCGGCAGACTTGGGTCGACCTGCCGAGACGCCACCTGCCGCAGTAAAAGAGCTGTATCATACGGTGCAGCCGATTCCCGACCTGAAGCCGGGCAGCTATGAGCTTAATCTCACCCGCATCACATTTCCGGCACAGATGCCGTCCAACCCGCCACACCATCGGTCGGGCGCGGCTCTTTATTTCATCATTTCGGGCACTGGAGCGAATACGATCG
>NZ_LGHL01000445.1 GCF_001908205.1 Bradyrhizobium sp. NAS80.1 | reverse complement strand
CGAAACTGCCAGCGCGCCTCAAGACGCAAATCGACCGGCTCCGCGAATTGGAGCGCTCACCGTCAATCGTTCACGATGCGGAGCACTGGAAAAAACCTCGCCGTTGAGTCGCAGATGGGGCGGCCGAACATGGACGAGCAATGCCATCGGTGAAACGCCATGCATCGAAGATTTTGAACGAGTACGGTGAGGCGCAATCTGAATTGATCGGCAAAGCCGTAGTCCTTACCGACGGAAAGGCAGGCACGGTGGAGAACGTTTGGCTGGATGAATTGCACGGGCTTCGTGTTTCGATCAAAGGTCATGATGGAAGATGGCCGGTCTCAACCATCAAGCTTGTGGGGAACTAGACCGCGCATTGGCTACCCCTGTCCAGAGCGCATTCCTTTTAGAACATTCCAAGCAGCATGAAGAACCCAATCTCGGCCAGGAAGGTTACGCTCATGATTGCGGACAGTGAGAAATGCGTCGCCCGCCGATAGAGGGTGCATGGCATGCCTCGCGTCTTGCGAAGGCCCCACGGGTAAATTCACCTGTGTTCCGAGGGTTTCAGTTCCAACGCAGGAGAACATGTTCCTCCCTAGTGTCCTGAGTCACAAGTTCGCAATCATAGATTCGCAGTAGATTCGCGTCGCTGTGCCAAGGATGGAGGCAAACAGCGACGGAGTCTCCAATGCCG
>NZ_LGHL01000444.1 GCF_001908205.1 Bradyrhizobium sp. NAS80.1 | reverse complement strand
CGCCAAGGACCCAACGGCTTCCCGCCCACCCTATCCTGACAGACTTCCAAGACACAGGGACCCAGAGAGGCCACGCAAACAGCCGATGCATGGGCCCCGGCTCTGCAGCGCATCACTTCGTGCTGCGCAGCGTCCGGGGCACGAGACCGTTGTTGAATGACTGGCATGGGCTCTCATCCTCGCGGCTTGTTTCGCCCGAGCTTTGCTTCGCCGCCCTCATGAAAGAGGGCGCAGGGAAGACCGGGAGCCGGCTGGCTCCCATGGACCGCCATGCCAGAAGCAGATTGCGCTACAATGCACAGCGGGAAACAGGGCAACCGGAAGCATCCCGGCCTTCCCTGCGCGGATGGTTGGAACGGCTTATGTCGCGCTCTCCCCGGGGAGCGATGCACTATTGCCCCCGTCACCTCGCAGATGACTGACGCGCGCGGTCCGGTCGGACCGCAACATCACCGCAAGACTTGACGCACAGACTCCGGGCGCCAGGACCACACGATTGGCCGTACGCGGATCACACCGGTCGTGCGCGCGAGGTCTCCGCTCGCAGTCGCCTGCCCTGCGAAGCCAATCGCGCCGATGTGGCCCACGTCCACCGCCGTCCGGCCCGCGTGTCGTGACGATCGCGATACGCCCCTCCTCCTCGGGCCGGAGTGAGGCGACAGATACGCCATTTCCGAAATTCG
>NZ_LGHL01000049.1 GCF_001908205.1 Bradyrhizobium sp. NAS80.1 | reverse complement strand
CGATCGCTCCAGTTGCTCCAGCGAGAAAGATGCGCATGATTAAGCCTGAGGTGAGAGAGTATTCACTTTCCTATAGGTTAGGGTATGAAGAAACTCAAGAGGACGCTGCGCGTGCAAAAGCTGCAGCTAAGCGGGAGAAGGACATGAACGACGGGCCCCGAACAAAAGCAGCCGAAAGAGTATTCAGCGCAGCTCTGCGCCTCTTCGCGGAGAAGGGGTACGAGCGCACATCTGTTCCCGACATCCAGGCGGCCGCCGGGCTCTCACCCAATTCGGGCGCTCTCTACAAGCATTTCCCGTCAAAAAGGGCGTTGCTGGAGGCCATCGTCGATCACTATGTCGAGGCCGCCAAATTTGCCCAGTCGACATTGGCCGAACTCGATCTGCCCCCGCGCGAAGCTCTAGCGTGGATCGGCCGCAAGATGCTCGAAATGATGGCAGAACGACGCGCCGAGCTTCGGATCTTCTGGCGCGACTTGGAGCAATTCCCTGAGCTGCACCAGCGGGTCCGCGAGAACGTCATGCAAGCCACTTATCGAGGTATGGTGATGTGGCTCGAGCGCCAGAGAGAACAAGGGAAGCTAGAAGTGGACGATTCCTCCGCCGTCGCTGCCGTGCTTGTCGGCAGCCTTGCCATGTTCCGCGCCTTCGAGTCCCTTTGGGGAGAAAAAGCAATCGATGTGGCTGACGAGAAATTCCTCAAGGCGTGGCAGGACTTTTCCGAGAAGGCGCTCGGCATCTGGAAATCCGATGAATCTGCGCAGCCGCGTTAGACACCAAGCATCTGAAAGCCCAGATGCATGTGGTCCATCTCAATGCCGCAAGGAATCACTCGAGCACTTGAACCCGAGCATGGGCTGGATCCGCCGCTTGATAGCCCGATGATCCTGTTCAATCCAATCATTGAGATAGGCGCTTTGGCGGATGCGAATGCGCTTTAGACAGCCCCTCGATCTGTCGTTCGAGCCGGCCGGGCATGTCGCACGATAGGATCGGTTCACGGTTAGTCTGACTTCCACCGAACACTATCCGCTCAGGCCGGCCATGGCGCTCGAGCGCATTGCGTAAAAACCGATGGCCGCAACCAGATTGCGCCGCTCGCTGAACCAGAATTCTACCGTGTCAGCATTGCCTCGGGGGCAACCAGCATCGGAAAAATTTGAGGCTTTGTCACACTGGGAGCGCCTGCCTCGTCATGACATCGGAACCAACAGAAGGAAGCCGATCATGACTACCAAAATTGATCCCTTCGCCGCCGCCCCTGCGCTGATGAAGAGTTGGAGCGCCATGTCGGTCGCCGTTGCCACCGGCCTCGAGGCGAGCCTCACCCAACTTGTGACGCTTCGCGCCTCCCAGATCAACGGCTGCGCCAACAGCATCAATCTGCATGCAGAGGGAGCACATGCGAACGGAGAAACCGAACAGCGCATTTACCTGTTGCCGGCATGGCAGGAGGCTCCTTGTTATACCGACCGTGAACGCGCTGCGCTCGGCTGGACCGAAGCCCTAACGAGACTCTCCGAAGGACATTCGCACGCGGGTGCCTATGAAGCCCTCAAGGCTCACTTCACCGAGGAGGAGCAGGTCATGCTCACATTGAGGATCAACGTCGTCAATGGATGGAACCGCCTCGCGGTTGGTTTCGGACTGTGGGTTGATCCAGCGGTCGCAAGAGCCAACGCCAAGGCGGCGGCTGCTTGATGCCGAACGAGCAGTCAGAGGATACAGCGGCGGGTTTCAACCCGCTGCGCCCTAAGCTTATGCGGATTGCGTATCGAATGCTAGGCTCCGTAGCCGACGCCGAGGATATGGTGCAGGAGGCCTTCATCCGCTGGATGAGGGCCGACCGCAACGAAGTGCGCGAGCCCGAGGCGTTCCTGCGCCGCACGGTCACGCGCCTCTGTCTCGATCAGCTGAAATCGGCACGGCGCCAGCGCGAGACCTATGTGGGCCCGTGGCTTCCCGATCCCGTTGTGGAAGAGGACAAAGAGGAAGACGTCACCCTGCCGTTGATGCTTGCGCTGGAACGTCTTTCTCCGCTCGAGCGGGCAGCCTTTCTGCTGCATGATGTGTTCGGGCTGGCATTCGAGGAGGTCGCAGCGACCATCGAGCGCGATCCGGCGGCGTGCCGCCAACTCGCTGCCCGCGCACGCAAACACATCCGTGAGGCGAGACCTCGCTTCCATATGGAAAGAAAGCGTGGCCTCGATATTGCCGAAGCTTTCTTCGTCGCTTCGCGCAGCGGCGATATGAAGGCACTCGGTGCGATGCTAGCGGCCGATGTCAGTCTTCATGCCGACGGTGGCGGCAAGCGTCCCGCAGCCTTGGCGCCGATGTTCGGCTTCGACGCTGTCATGGAGGCTCACGAACGCGTGGCGGCTTGGTTCCGCGTAAATGGTTCGCAACTAATTCGTATCGTATTTGTCAACGGATTGCCCGGATTCATTACGCTGGAAGCCGACGGCGAACTTCAGACGACCGCACTCGATATCGAGGATGGCAAGGTCGCAGCAATCTATGTGGTACGAAACCCAGACAAGTTGAAGCATCTGCATTAGGTTCCCGCCCAGCCTTGGGCGATATCGAACCATGAAGAACTCCACCTTCCCGATACGGCGCTAGCAAACCGCGTTCGCCCCTGTGATGTCGCGTCGACATACCTTGTGCAACTGACGAGACGTTCCGCTGCGTAACCTCTCCGATCAAGTCCAGACATGGGGCCTTCATTGGAGGCGCTGTTGTCGAGACCGCTTGGGCGAGCTTTGGCTCATTACCGCACCAGGTTCCGGGCTCAGTGAGCCTGGCAGCGAAGCCTCAAGCGCGTCGAATATCATGATGAGACCGCGAGCACTCTTTCGACGTCGTGTCACATCTGCCGGATCTGCCTCGTCTTGATTGGTGTAACAATGGAGAACACTCTCATGCTGAAATGGCTGATCCGGCGGCAATTGGCCGCCTTTGAGCGAAAATTCGATTTCAATGCGGACTATCTCCGCGACATTCTCGACGCGGATCTGGGCGCCTTGCGAGCTATCAACAAAACTGCGGCGATTGCACAGTATCAGCGCGACATACCGGTCGTTGCTTGGGCCGCAGCAGGCATCACGGCGACGATGCATGAGGATTGCGGGCCTTGTACCCAACTCGGCGTTACCTTGGCAAAAGAGCGCGGGGTTGACCCTACGGTGCTGCGTGCCATCGTGAGCGGGGACGAGAAGGCCATGTCGGATGACGCGCGGCTCGCCTATCGCTTTGCCAAGGCGACACTTGCGCACGACGCTGTCGCGGACGATTTCCGCGCGATGGTTGAGTCCAGGTGGGGAAAGCGGGCGGTGGTTGCGCTTGCCTTCGCGGTTGCGGCCGGGCGGATATATCCCACCGTCAAATATGCGCTTGGCCACGGCAAGGCCTGCAGCCGCATAACGGTCGACGGAACGGTGTTGTCGCCCGTAGGCTCCCTCGTAGCCTGAAAGCCGGCACCGGCTCAGCTACAAGCCGGCGACGTCTGCTTCCACGACCGAAGTCAATTAAAGCCTTAGGCGTCGGTGACGCGCCAGATCACGTTGCCGACGTCATCGGCCATCAGCAGCGACTTCCTGTCGGGGCCGATCACGACGCCAACCGGGCGGCCGTAGGACTCCTTCTCGTCCGGGGACAGGAAGCCCGAGAGGATGTCGCGCGCCGGGCCGGAGGGCTTGCCGTTCTCGAACGGGATGAACACCAGTTTGTAGCCGGACAGCTTGCTGCGATTCCACGAGCCGTGCTGGCCGATCACCATGCCGTCGGGGAAGCCGGGCAGCGTGCCCGCCGGCATCCAGCACAGGCCGAGCGAAGCGGTATGGCCGCCGAGCGCATAGTCCGGCGTGAGCGCCTTGGCGACCATCGCCGGATCCTGCGGCACGCGGTCGTCCACCGTCTTGCCCCAGTAGCAATAGGGCCAGCCATAGAAGCCGCCGTCGCGCACCGAGGTGAGATAGTCCGGTGGCGTCTCGTCGCCGAGTCCGTCGCGCTCGTTGACGACGGTCCAGAGCACGGACGTAGTTGGCTCCCAGGCGAGGCCGACGGGATTGCGCAGGCCCGCCCCGAAGATGCGGTGCGTGCCGGCGACGAGGTCGAGCTCGTAGACCGCGGCGCGGCCTTCCTCGACCTCCATGCCCATTTCGGCGATGTTGCTCAGCGAGCCGACGCCGGCATAGAGCTTCTTGCCGTCGGGGCTTGCGAGCAGACTGCGTGTCCAGTGGCCGCTCGGCTTGAATGTGGTGAGTCGCTTGCCCGGCGCGGCGATGCGGTCGGCATTCGCGACATAGGGAAAGGCCATCACGCCGTCGGTGTTGCCGACATAGAAGGTGTCGCCGACCAGTGCCATGCCGAACGGCTGGCTGAGGTTTTCCATGAAGGCGCCGCGATACTCGGCGACGCCGTCACCGTCCTTGTCGCGGAGCAGCGTGATGCGGTTGGCACTGACGCCGAGCGCCGCGGCGCGCCGCATCGTTGCCTGCATTGCATAGTGAAACACGGTGCGCGGGGGACCTGCGATCTGCGTCGCTTCCGCGATCAGCACGTCGCCGTTGGGCAGCACCTCGATCCAGCGCGGATGGTCGAGGCCGGTCGCGAACGCGTTGACCTCGAGGCCGGGCGCGACGGTCGGCTTCTGGCCCTCGCTCCAGCCGCGTGCCGTCGGCATCTTCAAGGTCGGGATTGCGCCTTGCGGCTTGGCTTCGGGAATGGCGGGCGTCTGGCCCCAGGCCGCCGCGGGCTCGGTGCCCGACAGCTTTCGCCATTGCAGCGCGATGCCGCCGACGAATGCGACGAATTGTGCAAAGATGCTGGAAAAACTCATGAGAAGCCCCTCGTTGCGCGCGCATCCAACTGGGTAGCGGTAAAAAGGTCAACCGTTGCGGAACTCGACCGACGCCTATTCCCGTGGAATGGCAGCCGACCAAATTTGCATGGAGAGGAAGATTAGCGGTCGATGTGTCGGTCCAGCCGCCGGCGCGAGCCTCTGCTCCTACGCTAGGCGTGCCCAAAGGACATTGCTGACTGATTTTGCGTGCCAATGCCCAGCGCGCGCCGTCGCGACATCTCCAGGCATGCAGCGGTTTAACCATCCGTTAACCGTAGCTATTCATGATACTGCTCGTGTAGGTGTGTTCGCGATGAGCTTGATCTGGATGGCGCAGCGTGGTTCCAGAGCGACAGTTGGAGGGGATGAGGGCGTCCTGAGCTTTCCCTCACCGGCACCGGACAAGGGGGCAACGGCCCTCGATCTGGTACATCAAGCGGCCGATGTCTTCCGCGATATGGAGAAGCGCGCCCGCGAGACCGAAGCCCGCGCCCATTCGCTTTGCACGAGCGCGTTGGAAAGATTGCGGCTGGCCGAAGCGCGAGCGGAGGCCGCCGAGCGGGCACAGCATGAATTCACCGTCACCACCGAACGTAAGCTGCAAGATGCCTGCCGAGCGCTGGAGCAAGCCCAGTGCTGCATTGAAGCTCAGAAAGATAAGTTGACGGCCGTAGAGCTTCGCGCCGAAGTTGCAGAAACCGAGGCGCGACAAGCCAAGGAAGCGCTCGCGCTCGTTGAGGAGGCCATTCGCAAGCGTCTGCTTTGCGCAAACCCGCGTGCCGACGGCAGGTTGGCAACGGTAGCCTGATCGATTGCGACTGCAATGGCTCACTGGATACTACCGCGCAGGCAGGCGCGCGGAGCGGGCAACTCACCCTGCTGTGAGCCCGGCGGTAGCCACCTCTTTCAGCATTTGAATCGGGCGGGGTGGGGTTCGACCCAAATAGGGCCGGTGCAGCCCGAAAGGCTCTTTTTACTTACGGGACAGCACGCCTTGGTTGCCCGGGCGCGCCAACTCAAAATGACAGAGCCAAACGATAACGAACTATTAACCATGTTGGGCTATCTGGAGAATTGGGCATTCGGGGCGCTTGTGCTGGCTTGCGGGCCAGCCGGTAGCGTAGGCGTGGACCCATGGCCTTTGACCCGGAAGAACTCGTCACCCTGACAGATCACGGCTCGATGAAACTGCGCGCGGCAGTATCGCGAGCGATGACGTTGCTACCCAAGGAACGCAAGCGGACGACAATCGTCCGCGAGGGTGAACCGGCGATCCTGCATTTCGAGCAGATCAAGAACCTTGCGGCGCGGTGGAACGAAGGGCTCGCGCCAATCGACTGACTAGTTTCGCTGTGCTGGTGTCAATCGGGCCCCGCGCTCCCCGAAGAGGCGGCCCGTGCACGGCCCGGTCGTCTCTCTGTAAGCATGAGCTTGATGCCGGTCTTGGGCCGCACCCGCGCGACGCTTGGCTTCCGCTGCCCCGTTAAGATTTCATTAACCCTACGAGAGCAAGTCTTTTGGCCGGGGCCGGACGGATCATTCGCAAGGAAAATCCCATGCCAAATCTGGAAGAGGCAATTCGTGAGCGCGCCTACCACCTCTGGGTTGCCGATGGTCAACCCGACGGAAAGGCGGAAGTCCATTGGATGCATGCTCAATGCGAAATTCTCGCGGCGTCAGTCGCAAGCCCTGCCGTGGCTGACATTGCAGTGACAAAACCCGCCAGAAGGGCGCGGTCCCGGAAAAAGTAGAACTCGCGTTGACTACTCCAGCGCGAGGAGGTGCGCCGTTCGCGATTTGGTCGGCGGGATGCCGGTTGTCATTAGAAAATACATCCAACGATGCGGGAATTGGCAGCCTCGCTAACCCAAATTTCTTCGAGAGGAACAGACAACAACACCTAGACTATTCGTTGCGTCGGCAGTTCAATTGGCGTTGGTTGATCGAGCCGGTTTCTCGCACCATCCAGAGCCGAGAGCGACGAGCGCCGACGTGACCAGAGCCGATGGCAACCAGTGTCCGACGGGACCAGTGTCCGTAAGGCCAGCGTCAAAGAGGCCAGGGTCCAGAAGGCCAGCGTAAAGCGAGCATCAACCCTGCAAGCAGCCCGCCAAGTCTGCTCGCAGCCAAACTTGGCAAGACACGGCAAGGCCTTTGCCAACGAAGAACCTTTGAGGCTTTGGGACCGTCGGTCGCTCCGATGGTCCCTCTCATTGTGTTGCCATTGGCGCGAGACATCGGGCGGCTGCGCTTACGCGTTCACCATGCAATCGATGCAATCGCTGCTTGCCGTGTGACGGCTTTTGAGAGATGTCCGAGCCACTCACCGTGCCGCGCATCTTGATTGGAAATTGGCAACTTCCTCCGGACGTGAGGTCAATGCCGGCCGTCGAGTTCTCGCCCCGATCCGCTAGTGTCCCTGAGATTGAGCATTCAGAGACGGCCCCCCGCCCGAGATACAGACAGTAGGCTCGGACTGCTAGCAATCAGCGCCAACGCGGCGACCTTTGACACCTGCATAATAGGCTTCTCCGCAGCGTCAGTTTACGGACATCACTCCTCTGGCACCCCGGCTAGGCGCATGCCCTCACAGACCCGCTCTCGTCCGGCGAGATATTTCGTATTGTCGCTCGCTTGGCTCACAAGCAAGCGGCTGATGGTAAAGCTTGGTTCGAGCGCAAGTCCCACCTTTGCGGCGCTTCGCGCTTCATCAAATGTGCCAAGCAAGCCCAAGGCTGCGGCGAGCCAAAAATGGGCGGCAGGAAAGTTGCGATTGGCCTCAATGCTTCGTCGTAGCCAAGCGACGGCTTCCTTATCTGCGCCGATCTGTATCTTGGCCATGCCTGCAATATGCATCCAGCGGTGGGCAAAGATATCGCGAGGGGAGAGACGGAGAGCCTCGACTATATGGCCTTCTGTCTCAGCAGCGCGCCCCATGAAAAACTTTGCGATACCGATGGCGCTATGAGCACCGACCAAATTGCGATCAAGCTCTAATGCCCGCTCACATTCGGCGATCCCTTGGGCGGCGCGGTTCGTAAAAATGTAAACCCCTCCCAAGATCCTGTGGGCCGATGGGTGGTCCGGGGCCAATGACAGGGCTTTGATCGCATTTGCTTCGGCTGCCGAAAGGTACGCGGCTCGGTTATCAGCCAGCAGGGAAGCTCCGATTGTTAGATCGACGATTGCCAAGCCGACCAATGCTCCGACGCTTCCGTGATCGATTGCCAAGGCGCGTTCGAAAAAGCTACGCGCCTCGCTCATGTGCTCCACGCCCCTGTATGACCAGGCATAACCTTGAAAGTTCAAGTCCATCGCGTCCGGATTTGCAGAGCGTTCTGCTCGCCGCGCCTCAGCTGCAATCATTTCGGCATTCAGCGCGTTCGCCAGTCGCGCCACGATTTCGTCCTGCACGTCAAAGAGATCAGCGACCGGCTTGTCGAACCGCTCGGCCCAAAGGTGATTGTCGGTTTCGGCATCGATCAGCTGTACGTTGACCCGGAGCCGCTTGCCGCTCCGCTGCACAGAGCCTTCGAGCACGTAGCGGACGTTCAACTCTCGCCCGACCTTCTTGAGGTCAACCGCTTTACCCTTGTAGGTGAATGCCGTATGGCGGCCGATCACGAACGAACTGCTGATCCGCGACAAGTCAGTGGTCAAACTGTCGGTCACGCCATCGACGAAATAGTCTTGCTCGGGATCACCGCTGAGATTGGCGAATGGCAGCACGACGATAGAAAGACGAGGGGGAGACGGATGGTCGAGCTTCGCGCGCTGCGCCCCTGTCGCCGAGCTAGGCCCATCCCGGACCACCGCATAGGCCCGGACCGGAAGCGCGATGTTTTTGAGGTCTTGGACGCCCAGATCGGCGAATTCAACCCCGACCTTCCCCCGGACATGATCGTAGGCGGAAGACGAGATGCAGATGCCGCCGGGCTCTGCGATGCTCTCAAGCCGTGCCGCAATGTTTACGCCGTCGCCAAAGATGTCATGCGGCTCGACAATCACGTCGCCGACATTGATGCCGACACGAAAAGCGATCCGTCTGACTTCCTCATCGGCGGCTGTAAGTTCTTTGATGCGATTCTGAAATTGTGCCGCGGCCCGAACCGCCTCAACTGCACTTGGAAACTCTGCCATGAACCCGTCGCCGGTATTCTTGACGATACGGCCGCCGTGTTCGGAGATCGCAGGCGTGACGGCGTCCGCAAGCAGCGTTATCAGCTTGGCGTGCGTGGCCTCTTCATCATGGTGCATTAGCCGCGAATAGCCCGCAACGTCAGCGGCCATGATCGCCGCTAACCTACGCTCAAGCCGAACGGGCCGATCCTGCTCCATGGCATAAATTCCAACCCACATGGCGGATCAGAGACGTGCCAAATGCACGGCTATCATGCCGACAGGTAGGCAAGGGGTCAAAAAAAATAGTGTGCCTTTATCGATGCAAAGGACGCTTTTCGGAAGAATTTTCCCTCCCAGGATCGGTACCACCAAGTGCGCCCCGCCTCCTATAAGCCCCAGCTTGCATCCTTCGAGGCTCGACCGACGATGCATTCGCATCGCCGGCCTCGCACCTCCAGCGACAATGGCTGCGCGGGGATGACGGGACTAGCAGTAAGGTTGTGCAGAGAAAGCGGAAGGCAGCGACCGCGCCTTCGGGACGCTTCAGCGTGGCGACAGGAACGGGATGATCATCGGCACACGGCGGCAATAGGCACCGTAAGCGTCTTCGCCGAGCTCCTTGGAGAGGAACACCTCTTCCATCCGGCCCTTCTGCCACATGCCGAGCGAGATCAGGATCGCGCCGAGGATCGCGGTCACCGTGCCGACCGCAATGCCGGTCGCCAGCATGCCGGCGATCAGGCCGGTGTAGATCGGATGACGCACGATGCCATACGGGCCGGTGTCGATGACGCGGTGGTCTTCTTTGTGGGTGATGGTGTTCGACCAGAATTTTCCGAGATGCAGCCGTCCCCACCAGGTGAACGAGATGCCGGCGAGCACGATCAGCGCCACGATGTAGACGCCGGCATTGCTGAACACCCAAAGCGGCTTCTCGCCGAGCACTTCCGCGGTCCAGGGCGTGAACAGGATGCCGCCGACGAGGATCGGGATGCGATAGCGGCCGGACTCCAGCGTCAACACCTGCTTCTGGGTGCGGCCCTGCCAGAACGAGGCGCCGACCCAGCTTGCAAGCCAGGCGAGCCAGATCAGGGCGAGCAGTTGCGTCGGCCAGGTCGTGGTCCAGCCACCCCAGGCGACAGAGAGAAGCTTGCTGAAATCGAAGGACATGCGGAAAGGTTCTTTGCGTTGGGCGGAGAACTCAGCTCGCGCGCGAGGAGAGCGCGTGATGTTCGAGGGCGCCGGAGGCCTGCTGGCCTCCGCGGGTGAGAAGATGGGTAATGGTTTCGCGCAAGACCGGCTCGATCGGGCGCGGCGAATAGCCGAGCTCGGTGCGTGCCTTACCGATCGAGAGGTCGCTTGCGGCCAGCGCAATGCGTACGCCCTCGGCGGTGCCGTTGGGCGGGCGGCGCGTGATGCGATCGGAGATATGTTCGAGCATGATCGCGGAGAGCTCGGCGATCTTGCCGGGCACAACGACCGGAAACTGCCGGCGGCCGCTCATCGCCGACATCATCCGCAGGATGTGGCCGAGCGGGACACAGTCGCCGCCGAGGATGTAGCGCTGGCCGATGCGACCGCGCTCCATGGTCAGCACGAGGCCCATGGCGACGTCGCGAACATCGACGAGATTGACCAGGAAGTTGAGATGCGGCTGCACCTTCTTCTGCAGGAAGTACCAGAGCATCGCGGTCGGTGGCGTCAGATTGTGGTCGGCGGCACCGATCGGCATGGTCGGCGTGCCGATCACGAGCGGAAAGCCACTGGCCGCGGCCTTCGCCGCGTGATGCTCGGCGAGCGACTTCGACCGCGTATAGGCGCCGGGCATCGCGTCGGCCGGCTGCAGCGCCTCTTCGGCGGCAACGCCGGCCAGGTCGGAATAGGGGAACAGGATCGATTCCGTCGAGCAGTGCAGAAAGCGCGACACGCCGCGCTTCATCGCCGCCGAGAGCACGATCTCGGTGCCGCGGCAGTTGACATCATGGAAGTCCTGCTTGTTGGCAACCCACATGCCGGGCAGTCCGGCGAGGTGATAGACCTGATCGACACCCGCGATCGCCGCATCGACCGCAGCGCCGTCCAGCACCGAGCCGTGGACATGTTCAATGTCCGCGTTCGCCGCGGCCGGCGCACGGACATCCAGAACGCGTACCCGCTGCCCGCGGGCGCGGAGCGCTTCTACGAGGTGATGTCCGATGAAACCACTGCCACCGGTAACCAGTACGAGAGCCATGAAGAAAGTTTGCTGTTCCGCGTCTGGAAGTTATCGGGTTGAAAGGGAATTGGTCGGAAGAGGCGACAGAATCGCGGCAAGGTCGCGACGGAAGCCCAATGCGATGAACAATTTTGCCATGACAAACATAGGACCAAGCAGAAAATGGGTGGGGTGGTCGACCATCGACGGCTGCCGTTCCTCAAAAACCTTGTGGCCGACGACCTGTGCCGTGACGCCAAACCCGATCAGCAGGGCAAAAATCGTCCACATCATGGCGATCGAGACCTGATTGCCGATTGCGGTTGCGACCCAAAGCAGCACGATCATCGCGGCGAGGATGCCGAGCCCGATCCCGGCGTCCAGCATCAGCCAGTAGACCAGCACCGGCAGGGCCAGAATCACCGCCAGGCTCACCTCGATCCCGAATACAGGAAAATGCACGAGTGTCAGCGGCAGCACGGCGCCGGTGAAGAGCAGGAGGATGCCGACGACGTGCATCGCGCAATTCCAGGGATCGCGATGATACTCGACGTAGTCGGCCAGTTGGCGTTGAAAATAACCAGCCATCTCAGTCTCATGCAGCATGGGGTCGGGGAAAGGACGAGATCAGGCTATAGCACCGGATTGGGCAGTGCACAAACCGGCGCGCGTGTCGCGCAGGGCATGGCTGCCGCGTCCAAGACAGGACGCAAAACGGTCACGACTTCAAGGGGTTCCGTCAGGCGCTGATACGCCCTCGCTCAATGCTTCCTGGCGGGCTTTTTCGCCGCAGGCGCAGGCGCCGCTGCCGGACGCGCGGGCGCTTCCTCCGGCAGCTTGGCAAAGGTCAGGATTTGCAGCTGGCCGTTGACGGCGGAGGTCGGCTTGGCGCGGTCGAGAAACTGCTCTTCACCGAGGCCGATCGGGTGCAGCCGCTTGGTCGAGATCTTGAACGTGTTCACCAGGACGTCACGAATCGCGTCGGCGCGGCGCTGGCTCAGGATGGCATTGGCCTCGCGCGTCTTCGAATTGGATTCGACATGGCCGACGATCAGGAACGTGTAGGGCAGCAGCGAGGAATGAACCAGCGCGTCCGCGATACGGCCGACGGTCTGGTAGGAGGCCGGCTGGATGATCGGCGTGTCGGCGTCGAACTGGATCTGCGCGTTGAAGGCGGGCAGCTTGGCGAGATCGGGCGCGATCAGCGGCCGGTTCACCGGACCGGGATCGTTCTTGATCCTGGCCCTGGCGCGCTCCATCACCTGCTGCTTCAGCGCGGGAAGGTCGACCTCGGCGGCTTCTTCGAAATGGTTCAGCTGGCCGATGATGTCGTCACGGGTCGGCGCCGTCTGCGCGCCTGTCGCGCCTGAAAGCAGGGTGAGGCCGAGCGCGATGCAGATTCCGGCGGTGGAGAGCCTGTTCGCGCGCATCAGCGATACCCCGCGTCGTCGATGGCCTTCAGGCAGTTATTGCTGATGCCCTTGGGCGTCGACACCAGGCAGGGGATCGACTTGCTGGTCTCCTTGGTCGAGCCGCCGCAGACCTTGACGATCTCGCGCTGGCAGGCGTTCGCCACCGTGACGCGCGCGGCAATGCGCTTCTGGATGGCGTCGAAGGCGCCGAGATAGTCGCTCTGGCATTGCTGGGACAGTACGTCGCGGTTGCGCGACAGGCACTCCTTCAGCCGGGTCGAGTCCGGATTGACGCCGCGGCAATTGGCGACGATTTCCGCACCGCAGCTCTTGGCCAGCAGCCCGATCGAATCGCCAAAGCTCATGGTCTCCGCCGTCGCAAACGACGGCATCCCCAATGCAAGTACGATCAGTGTGACGGAGCCCCGGACCATGGATGCATCTGATACGGGGAAGTTCGCCATGGTCAAGGGGCGTGCAGGGAAGAAACGCGGCGGCGTTACGCCGCCGCAACAGTACGGGCTCTCATGCCCGCTGCACGAAGCTGTCCACGACCTTCTTCTCGCCGGCCTTGTCGAAGGCGATGGTGAGCTTGTTGCCGTCGATCTTGGTGACGCGGCCGTAGCCGAATTTCTGGTGGAAGACGCGGTCGGAGAGCGAAAATTCCGAGGTCGTGCCGGTGGATTTGGCCACCAGCTCACCCTCGATGGTCATCGGCCCGCGGCGGCGCGAGGAGAAGCTGCCGAAATCGGGCGAGGATGACGAGGACGAAAACGACGAAGCCTCTTCCTCGGAGCCACCGCCGCTGCGGCCGCCACCGCGGTTGCGGTTGGCCTGGGCGCGCTGCCAGCCCGGCGTCGAATAGCTGGAGCCGAACGCCTCCATGTCGTCGAAGCGGGAGGCGCCATAGCCGCCGGAGCCGCCCCAGCCCGAGCCGCCCCTGGATTCCGTGATCTCGACATTGGCCGCCGGCAATTCGTCGAGGAAGCGCGACGGAATCGTGGTCGACCAGGTGCCATGAATGCGCCGGTTGGTCGCGAAATAGAGTTTTGCGCGGCGGCGGGCGCGGGTCAGGCCGACATGGCCGAGCCGGCGCTCTTCCTCGAGGCCCGCGCGGCCCTGTTCGTCCAGTGTGCGCTGGCTCGGGAACAGGCCTTCCTCCCAGCCCGGCAGGAACACGTTGTCGAATTCGAGCCCCTTGGCCGAATGCAGCGTCATCAGCGACACCGCGTCTTCCTCGGCACCGCCCTCGCGGTCCATCACCAGCGAGATGTGCTCGAGGAACCCCTGCAGGTTCTCGAACTCCTCCATCGAGCGCACCAGCTCTTTCAGGTTCTCGAGCCGGCCCGCGGCGTCCGCCGAGCGGTCCTTCTGCCACATCTCGGTGTAACCGCTCTCGTCGAGCACGATCTGGGCGAGATCGGTGTGCGCGGTGACTTCGCGCTGGGCGCGCCAGCGGTCGAACTGGGCGACGAGATCGCGCAAGGACCCGCGTGCCTTCGGTTTGAGCTCGTCGGTCTCGACCACCGCGCGCGCCGCCTCGAACAGCGGAATGCGGCGCTTGCGGGCGTGGTCGTGCAGCATCTGCACGGTGGCATCGCCGAGCCCGCGCTTTGGCGTGTTGACGATGCGCTCGAAGGCGAGATCATCGGCGGGCGAATTGATGACGCGCAGATAGGCCAGCGCATCGCGGATTTCAGCGCGCTCGTAGAAGCGCGGACCGCCGATCACGCGATAGGGCAGGCCGAGCGTGACGAAGCGGTCTTCGAACTCGCGCATCTGGTAGGAGGCGCGCACCAGGATCGCGATCTCGTTGAGCTTCTCGCCCTGGCGCTGCAGCTGCTCGATCTCCTCACCGATGCCGCGGGCTTCTTCTTCGGAATCCCAGGCGCCGGTGACCGTGACCTTCTCGCCCTCCACGTCCTCGGTGCGCAGCGTCTTGCCGAGCCGGCCTTCATTGTGCGCGATCAGATGCGAGGCGGCGGCGAGGATATGACCGGTCGAGCGGTAGTTGCGTTCGAGCCGGATGACCTTGGCGCCTGGAAAATCGTGGTCGAAGCGCAGGATGTTGTCGACCTCGGCGCCGCGCCAGCCATAGATCGACTGGTCGTCGTCGCCGACGCAGCAGATGTTCTTGGTGGGGCCCTTCTGCTCCCTCGCCCCGCTTGCGGGGAGAGGGTCGGGGTGAGGGGGAGTCTCCACGAGCGCGGTGCTGGGAGAGTCCCCCTCACCCGCCGCGCTCTGGCGCGCATTTGCGCTGCCGAGCGCGTCGGCCTCTCCCCGCAAGCGGGGAGAGGCGAAGGAGGTGGACGCCGGCGCCTGCGACAGCAGCCGCAGCCACAGATACTGCGCGACGTTAGTGTCCTGGTACTCGTCGACCAGGATGAATTTGAAGCGCTGCTGGTACTGCCGCAGGATGTCCGGGTGCTCGCGGAAGATGCGGATGTTCTCGAGCAGCAGGTCGCCGAAATCGGCCGCGTTCAGGATCTTCAGCCGTTCCTGGTAGCTCGTATAGAGCTTGCCGCCCTTGCCGTTGGCGAACATCGCGGCTTCGCCTGACGGCACCTGAGACGGCATCAGGCCGCGGTTCTTCCAGCCGTCGATCAGGCCGGCCAGCATGCGCGCGGGCCAGCGCTTGTCGTCGATGTTTTCGGCCTGGAGCAGCTGCTTGAGCAGCCGCACCTGGTCGTCGACATCGAGCACAGTGAAATTCGATTTGAGCTGCGCCAGCTCGGCATGGGTGCGCAGGATGCGGCCGCCGATGGAGTGGAAGGTGCCGAGCCACGGCATGCCTTCGACGGCGTGGCCGAGCATCTGGCCGAGCCGGTGCTTCATCTCGCGCGCCGCCTTGTTGGTGAAGGTCACCGACAGGATCTCACCTGGGCGGGCGCGGCCCTGGCTCAGGATGTGAGCGATGCGCGTGGTCAGCACGCGCGTCTTGCCGGTGCCGGCACCGGCCAGCACGAGGACCGGGCCGTCCAGGGTCTCCACCGCCTCGCGTTGCTCGGGATTGAGCCCGGACAGATATTTCGGGCCCACCGAGGCGCGCGCACGCGCGGCGATGCCGCCGGCTGCGGGCTGGTGGTCGGGGACGCTTTGGGACGTAGTCTTGCTCGGCTCGGTCATGCGAATCATTAGCCCCACGATGGCACCGCGGGGTCGTGGGAGGGAGCCTTCTTAACAGGGATTGGTGCCTATATGGGGCGGCCAGGCGGGGTTTTCCACGTACGCGCCTGGCCGATTTGTTCCTCGAGGCCGAGCTAATTTCCACCTGGCGTACGCAGGAACCTTCGTTCCCACGTCGAGATTGTCAGGGCAAGTGAGGCGCGTCAGCCGCGCCGATTGCAGACAGACATCAAGACAGAGGTTTTGACCATGCTTGGCTGGGTTGTAACGTTTCTGATTATCGCGCTGATCGCGGGTATCCTGGGCTTTGGCGGCATCGCCGGGGCTTCGATCGAAATCGCCAAGATCATCTTCTTCATCGCGGTCGTTCTGTTCCTGGTTTCGGCCGTGGTCGGCCTGGCCCGCGGCCGCAGGATCTAGCGGTGTAAGTCCCTCATGGTGAGGAGCGCGAAGCGCGTCTCCCGGACGATGCTTCGCATCGCCTAGAGAACCATGAGGCCCGACTGTGGCCTGCATCCTTCGAGTCGCCCGCTTTGCGGGCTCCTCAGGATGAGGGGTTACAGGAGGCTCGTTAGCTCCGCTTCGAGGGCATCGCCACGTTCCGGCCAATGCCCTCGGGGCGCGGTATGGCGCTGTGGGCCCCGACGACGGTTCGAATGCGCTCGGCTATATCGGGCGGAAAAGGCGCCACCTTTCGCGAGCTCATGTCGATGTGGAGCGACATGTTTTCGGAAGTAGCCGACAGCCAGCCTTCGGTTGCGTGCCGCAACTCCTCGAACGTGTGCAGCCGCTTGTCGTCAGCTTCCAGCAACCAGACCGACACCTGCACGGGATCGCCGAGGTGGATTTCGCGCAAGTACCGCACATGGCATTCGGCGGTGAAGGTCGAGCCGTTGCGCTCCTTCATGTAGCCCGGCCCGATCCCGAGCTGCAGCCACATCTGGTCGATCGCCCGGTCGAACATCACGTTGTAATAGGCCATGTTGAGGTGGCCGTTGTAGTCGATCCATTGCGGCTCGATCTGCATGACCGAAGCCCGGAACGGCTCCGCCTTAAGTGCATCAGCGGTCATCTCAGGTATATTTCCTTCCCTCACCAATTTCTTCCTGACACGCGTCCGGTCCCTTGACTTGACCGGTCATATGTCCTTTGCCACGGTCTTCTGTCGGGAGGAATTTCCGTGGGTACGACCATCACCAATAATCCGCCGCGGCCGGAGCCGAAAGCCCTCGCGAGCGCACTGGAGCAGCTTGCCGCACGCTTCGGCAACCGCCTCGTCACCTCGCAGGCCGTCCGTGAGCAGCACGGCCACACCACGACGTGGATCGTCAATCAGCCGCCGGACGGCGTGGTGATGGCGCAGGAGACCGCCGACATCCAGGACGTGGTGCGGATCTGCGCCAGGAATCGCGTCCCCGTCATCCCCTTCGGCACCGGCACCTCGCTCGAGGGTCAGGTCAATGCGCCCGCCGGCGGCATCTCGATCGACCTGCGCGACATGAACAAGGTGCTCGCGGTGCATGCCGAGGACCTCGACTGCGTGATCCAGCCCGGCGTGACCCGCAAGGCGCTGAACGAGCATCTACGCGACCAGGGCCTGTTCTTTCCGATCGATCCCGGCGCGGATGCTTCGCTCGGCGGCATGGCCTCGACGCGCGCCTCCGGCACCAATGCGGTGCGCTACGGCACCATGCGCGAAAGCGTGCTGGCATTGAAGGTCGTGCGCGGCGACGGCGAGATCATCACCACCGGCACGCGTGCGAAGAAGTCGTCGGCAGGCTACGACCTGACGCATCTCTTCGTCGGCGCCGAAGGCACGCTCGGCATCATCTCGGAATTGACCATCCGCCTGCGCGGAATTCCCGATACGATCGCGGCTGGCGCCGTGTCGTTCGAGACCGTGCACGGGGCGTGTCAGGCCGTCATCCTGGCGATCCAGACCGGTATTCCCGTTGCACGCATCGAGCTGCTCAATGCCGCGCAGGTGAAGGCCTGCAACGCCTATTCGAAGCTGACGCTGCCGGAGACGCCGCTGCTGCTGATGGAATTCCATGGCAGCGAGATCGAGGTCGCCGAGCAGTCCAAGGCATTCGGCGAGATCGCGAAGGAGTGCGGCGGCGGCGATTTCTCCTGGACCACCAAGCCGGAGGATCGCACGAAACTGTGGCAGGCGCGGCACGATGCCTATTGGTCGGTGAAGGCGCTGCGGCCCGGCAACAGCGTGGGCGTGGTCGCAACCGACGTCTGCGTGCCGATCTCACGCCTTGCCGATTGCGTCAGCGAGACCGAGGACGATCTCAAGCGGCTCAACCTGTTGTCGCCGATCGTCGGCCATGTCGGCGACGGCAATTTCCATTGTTCGCTGGTTTGCGACGTCAATGACGCCGACGAGATGGCGCGCGGCGAGGAATTCATGCATCGCCTCGTCGAGCGGGCGCAGGCGATGGACGGCACCTGCACCGGCGAGCACGGCATCGGCCAGGGCAAGCAGAAATATCTCAAGGCGGAGCTCGGGCCTGAAGCGCTCGATGCGATGCGGGCGCTGAAGAAGGCCCTCGATCCGCTCAATATCTTCAATCCCGGCAAGATCGTGCCGGAGGCGTAGCGTCAGCCTGTCGCGGTGCGACCGGCCGCGTGACGCGGCCGGCGCGGGAACTTTTGGCCCGCGCACCGGTTCCAAATCCCGACACGTTCCGATGCCTCACTGGTGTGGATCTACGGGAGCGTAAGATGTTGCGACCAGTCCTTGGAATTGTCGCGGTGGCCTTGGCTTGCATGCTGGCAGGCGGGGCTCTGGCGAAGGGCGGCGGTGGCCACGGCGGTGGTCATGGCGGCGGTCACGGCGGTGGCCACGGGGGTGGTCACGGTGGCGGGCATCACGGTGGCGGTCATTTCGGCGGCGGCCATTTCGGCCATCATGGTTTTGGTCACGCGCATTTCGGCGGCGGGCATCATGGTTGGAGAGGGTTTGGAGCCGCCGGGCGGCATGGCGGTCCGAACTTCGGTCATATCCGCAATGCGGCCGTGCATCCCACCAATCTCCGCAATGCGCTGAACCTGCACGCCGGTGCATTTCGGAATGGCCGCCTGATCGGCAATCCCGCGGCGCGGGCCCAGATTGCGGCCGCAGCCGCGATAGTCGGCTGGCACGGTGCGGGCAACGGATGGTGGCAGCACCCCGGCGGCTTCTATGGCTGGGTCGGACCTCTGTTCTGGCCGTTCGCCTACAACGATCTCTACGACTACACGGTCTGGGGCGACGGTCTGGGCTTCTGGGGCTACGGCTATCCGGACATCTATGCCGGCATCTTCGGCCCCTATGGCTATGATGGCCTCGCGACCTACCTGCCACAACGTCCCGCGGGACGACGCCACGCCAGGAGCATTCCGCTTGATCAGCTCTGCGGCAGTGACCGTCGCGAGATCGCCGGCCTGCCGGTCGATCAGATCGCAGCCGCGGTGCAGCCGACGGAGACACAGGGCGCGAATCTCGACGAGCTCGGCAACGCCTCGATCCAGGCGGCCGCGATCATCCGTGCGTCATGCCCAACGCAGGTCGCGGCCACGGCGCCCGGTCGGTTGGCGGCGATGCAGCAGCGTATCGACACGATGGTGAAGGCCGTCGAGCTGGTGCAACCGGCGCTCGACAAATTCTATGGGTCGCTCACCGACGAACAGAAGGCACGATTCAACGCGTTGGCAGAGGACCAGCGCCGCACAACAGCGAGCAACGCCAATGCATCGCTGGCGCAGACTTGCGGTGCGCCGGTCGCGCTCGATTGGCCCGGCGCCGAGATCGAAGCCAGGCTCCACCCCAGCGAGACCCAACGTGCGGCTCTGCAAGTGCTTCAGGATACCAGCGCCAGGGTCAATGATGCGCTCAAGGCTGTGTGCCAGCCCAACGACGTGATGACGCCGCCGGCGCGGATGGCTGCGGTCCACAAGCGGCTCGATGTGATGCTGGATGGCGTCAAATCAGTGCGCGCTGCGCTTGAGGATTTCTATGGCACGTTGAATGACGAGCAGAAGGCGCAGTTCGAGGCGATCGGGCCACGTCGGACGTCCTGAGCGCGGCACAGATGTGGCGGAAAAAACCGCCTCGCCGATCTCACTGCGGTTCTCTATGCTGGGTGGAGCTGGAGCACGACAATGTAGTGGCCGGAAGACCACGGGTGGTGGGGTGATGAGGTGGTTCGCGCGCAAGACGCGACAGGACATCTGGGACGAGGCGATCGAGGGGCCGCTCGGCGACATCGAGGCCTCCGCGCGCATCCACGCGATCTGTGAGGCTGCCGCCGCAAGCGCAGCGGGTTCGGCGCGAAACGACAAGCGCGAAAGCGAGCGCTACGAGCGCGCGGCGAAGGTCGCGATGGAAATCGCGATGAAGATCTCGGATGGATTGATGCGCGACGATGCGGTCCATCGCATCGTCGATCTCTGCATGAAGGCGGACGACCTCAAGACCGCGCAGATCCTGTTTCGCGCGATCCATGCAAGCTGGATCCGCGAGAGGGTGCAGCGGGATCACCCGACACTGGCGCAGTGAGCGTGGTTATTTCGCCAGCTTGCGCACGGCCTCGTCGACGCTGTGGAAGACGTGCTCGCGGGGCAGGGCGTCGAACAACCTGAAACGCTCGAACGCGTCCTGGGCGCGCACCGATTCTAGTCGTGCCAGCGCCACCGTGACGCCCTGTTCGTTGCACGTCTTGAATATGTCGAGCAGGATCTGCGCGGCGGTGAAGTCGATCTCGACCATGCCGCTCGCCTCCAGCACCAGGAGTTGCGGGGGCGCCGTGCAGAGCACCTTGTCCACGTCGCTGCGGAAGCCCGGCGCGTTGAGGAACGAGAGCGGGGCCTGCAGCCCGACCACGGCAACGCCGGCGATGCGCTCGCCGGTGATATGCGGATGCGCCGGCCACCAGATCGTGGTGCCCGGAACGCGCTCGAACTCGATGAGCCGAGCGCGCGTCGTGCTCCAGATGCCGTGCAGCAGCGACAGCACGATGCCGAGGAACGCGCCCTGCTGGATCGGCAGCACGATGATCAGCGCGGCGGTGGCGACGATGAGCAGGAACTCGCTGAAGGACTGACGGTAGATCGTGATGATCTGTGCCACGCGGATGATGCGCAGCGCCACGAACAGCAGTATGCCGGCGAGCGCGGCGTCCGGCACGTGCCGCAACAATCCCGTTCCGAATGCGAGCAGCGCCAGCACGATTGCCGCAGCCGCAAGGCCCGTGAGCTGCGATTGTCCGCCGGTCTCCGCGACGATCCCGGTCCGCGGCGGGCTGGCATTGACCGGAAACGCACCGAACAGGCCGGCCAGCACGCTGCCGGCGCCCGCACCGAGGAAGTCGCGGTCGACATCGGCGGGCTTGTCGGGATCGGAGGGGAACGACCGCGTCGTCGCGGCGGTCTGCACCATCACCACGACCGTGATCACGAAGGCGAGCGGCACGAGGCGTACCCAAGACTCCGGCGCAAGCTCGGGCAGGGTCAGCCGCGGCAGTGTGCCCGGAACGGCGCCGACGACATTGATGCCCTTGCTCTCGAGGCCGAGCGCGATTGTGGCCAGTGTCGCGGCGACGAGCCCGATCAGCGCGCCGGGGATTTTTGCGCTGACCATCTCCGAGATGAAGACCACGGCCAGCACGCCGAGGCCGATGCATAGCGTGAAGGGATTGGTGCGGCCGAGTTCGGTTGCAAGCACGCCGATGCGATCGAGCGTCGGCCCGCTCGGCGATTCCAGCCCGAGCACGCCCGGCAATTGCGACACGATGATGTGGACGGAGATGCCGGCGAGGAAGCCGACCATGACCGGCACCGACAAAAGGTTTGCGATGCCGCCGAGCCGGAAGGCGCCGCCGGCCAGCATCATCGCGCCGACCATCAGCGCCAGCGCGATTGAGAGGCCCTGGTATTCGGGCGAGCCGGCCGTCGCGAGCGCAGCAAGCCCTCCGGCGAAGATCGGCGTGATCGTGGAGTCGGCGCCGCAGGACAGGAAGCGATTGCCGCCGAGTAGGGCAAAGCCGAGCGAGCCCGCCATGAAGGCGAAGAAGCCGATCTGCGGTGCGAAGCCGCCGAGCCGGGCCGTTGCCATCTGCTCGGGGATCGCGATCGCCGCCAGCGTCAGCCCCGCGATGAGGTCGCCGGGCAGGGAATAGGATGCGAGCGACCGGAACAGCGGCCATGAGGTGTTCGATGATTCCTTGGTGTGAGCGTTGTGCGGCATCGAGGTCCCCGGAAAGCCTGTGTCGGCCAATCAGACTACAGCATTTCCGGAAAGTGACGGATGGCGAATATGCGCGACTCTCGTGTCCCGGACGCGCTGCAACGCGGCAGCGTTGGTGCGCAGAGCCGGGACCCATCACGCCGCACAGGTCGCTGCCGCGTGGGCCCCGGCTCTGCAGCGCACCGCCGAAGAGCGCTGCGCTGCGTCCGGGGCACGAGAGCGGTTGATCGCTCACCATATCAACAGAAACGTCCGCAGGCCGGCGCTTGCGGACGTTTTTCGCAAGTCCGGGTCTCAGTATCTGCTGCGATAGCCGTCGCCGCCGTGCCCCATGTCTCCGCCACGGCCTCCGCCCATACCCAGGCCAAGACCGATCCCTAGACCGATGCCTTGCATGATGGCGGCGGGCGGCGGGCCGGGGGGCGGGGCGCGCTCGACGACCACTTCGTCGGGCGGTGCCCGGCGCGGCTTCGTCGGCGTCTCGACGACCTTGCGCTTCCGCGGCGGCGTGTCGTCGACACGCTTCTTGATGACAGGCGCCACTGCCGGGTTCACCGGCGTTGCCGGCGTGGAGCACGGACAGGTCGGCGCCATCGCGACGGCGACCGGAGCAGGGGCCGCCGCGGCCGCAACCGGCAGGCCAAAATTGCGGTTCTGCACGCGGAGCAGCAGCCTGCGCGCGGTCGCGGCGAGATCGCTGTTGTCCCAGTTGGCGAGATACGCCTCGAACGAAGCGCGGGTGTTGATCGAGACCGCACGCTCCCAGGCCAGCATCTGGCGCCGGCGCTCCAGGATCGTGCGCAGGCGCGGCGTGAAGGAGGCCTGCGTGAACAGCTCGACGTAAGCCTGGTACGCCGGCACGGTGTCGTCGGCGATCACGAGCTCATAGGCTGCCTTCGGATCCTTGCCTTGCAAATCCCTCCGCCAATCCTCGACGCTGAGCGTGCCGCTGGCGAGTGCCATGGAGGATGCGCCCGGAATGGAGGACGGCTGGCTGCCGTCGCCGAAGAACCTGAAGTCGGTCGTCAGCGACGAGCTTTCCCAGGGGATCTGCCGTCCGTCGGTCGACTGCGCCACCGCAATGCGGATGCGCTTGAACACTTCCTCGATCGGCAGATTCGGCTCCTTGGCGACCGTGAGTGCTGCCGTCGTGTAGGGGCTGTCGGCGCCGTTGCCGTCCTCGGCCTCCGCGCCGGGCGAGGTCGAATAGGAGATGAACGAGCCGGGCGCGCCGGCCTTGGTGTCGACGATCGCGAGCCCATGGCCGGCGCCGCTGAGCGCCGGGAACGGATTGTTGCGGCAGGCGTCGAGCATGAAGATGCGCGCGCGCGTCGGCAGCGCGCCGAGCGTGTTGAGCAGGTCGTTCAGCCGCACGCCCTGGAGCGGAATGTCGGCCTCGCGCTTGGGATCGAGATCGACCGGCACCAGATAATTCTCGCCGTCGATCTGCAGGCCGTGGCCGGCATAGAACACCAGCGCGACGGTGTCGGCGCCGCTGGCGCTGACCTTGCCGGCGAAATCCGAGATCGCCTGGCGCATGTCGTTCTGCGCGAGATTGTCCGCCGTGGTGACGCTGAAGCCGGCATTGCCGAGCAGCTCGGTCATGCCCCTGGCGTCGTTGGCGGCGTTGGGCAGCTCCGGCACGGTGCGATAGGCGGATTGGCCGATCACGAGCGCGAGCCGGGCTTCGGCAGCCGCGTCCGTCGGCGTCATCAGTTGTGTGAGAGCAAGAAGGCCGGATGCAAAAAGCAAATTGCAAAAGACTGGACGGCGCATGGTGTCACCTCCATCGGCAATATTTGCGATGATGTCAGCTTTTCTAGGCCGCCGCCACGCATCTGTCTGTGCACTGGATCACGCTACGAGCTGCGGCAAAATGGGGCAGGGTGTCTGCCGGAGCCGGCGGCGCATCGTTCTGCCGCCATCCATGTGAATTGCGCATTGATCCATGCGCCAATTGGATCGATGCTTGCTGGTGCGCGGAATCGTCCTCTCGCATATCGGGCCGCAAGCCGATCCTCATCGAGAATTCCTGTAAAACATGGCTGCTTTGCACGGCGTCCATGCCATCGTCATTCGCCGCGCGCCGCTTCGTGACAGCTGGCCGCAACTCTTGCCTGCCTCGTCGCTTTGGCCATACAGTCCGCGCAACAGTTCGCGACAACAAACAAAAACGCCTGGGGAGAGATTCATGACCATCGTGCCTGTGAACCGTCGCACGTTCATCAAATCGTCGACGGCGGTGACCGCCGGCCTCGTGCTCTCTCCCGCGATCATCGGCCGTGCTGAAGCGGCGACGATGAAGCTGAAATGCTCCTCCTCGCTGCCGAACGATCCCAAATTCGCCAACGGCCGCGTCTACTACGACAACCTCGTCAAGAACCTGAAGGCGAACGGGCTCGGCGAGCAGGTCGAGGTCGCCTTCTTCCCCGACAACCAGCTCGGCCAGGAGATCGACGTCATCAACTCGGTCAAGCTCGGCGTCATCGATCTCATGGTTTCTGGCTCGTCGATCTCGGCCAATCTGGTGCCGCTGGTCGGTACCTACGACCTCGGCTTTCTCTTCTCGAGTTTCCCGCAGCAGACCAAGGCGTTCGACGCCGGCGCGGCCAAGCCGATCGAGGACGCGCTGCTCAAGGGCAGCAACATCCGCATTATCGCCTGGGCCTATAATTTCGGCTCGCGCAGCGTACTTGCAAAGAAGCCGGTGAAGACGCCGGAGGATCTCGCCGGCCTCAAGATCCGCACCCTGCCAAATCCCGTCATCACGGAATGCCTGCGGCTGATGGGAGCGGCTGCGACGCCGCTTGCATTCGGCGAAATCTACACAGCGTTGCAGGCCGGCGTGCTGGACGGGCTGGAGCACGATCCACCGACGATCCTGGCCAGCAAGTTCTTCGAGACGGCAAAATACTATGCGCTGACGCAGCACAATTTCTCGCCGCTCGCGATCTACTTCAGCGACATGACCTACAACCGCATGGACCCGAAGCTGCGCGAGGGCTTCCTCGATGCCGCGAAGAAGGCCGCGGCCGACACGCGGACCCACGGGCTTGCGGTCGAGAAGGAGGCGCTCGCGACTTTGACCGAGAAGGGCGTGACGGTGGCCGAATGCGACCGCGAGGCGTTCAAGAAGCGCGTCGCGCCGCAGACCGAGAACTTCATCAAGGCACGGCCGGAATCCAAGGCCGTCATTGACATCATCCGCGCGACTCAAGCCTGAGGTACCGATGACAGGCGCCGCGTCCCTCTCGGGCGGCCGCCACGGGAGCATTACGCTACTGCTTCGCTGCAGCGACGCGATCGCGGCCATCCTGCTGGCCGCGGATCTCGTGGTGGTGTGCGCCTCCGTGCTGCTGCGTTTCTTCTTCAACGCTCCGGTGGAATGGTCGGACGACGTCGCGCGCGGCCTGATGGTCGGCTCGGCCTTCTTCGGCGCGGCGAGCGCGCTCGCGCGTGGCGAGAATGTCGGCGTGTCCTTCTTCCGCGACCTGTTGCCGGTGCGCGTGCGCACGCTGGTCGATGCCGCCAGCGCGCTCCTGATCGTGCTGATCTCCGGCTATGTCGCCTACAACGCCATCAAGCTCGGCTCGCTGACATCAGGCCAGACCACCGGATCAGGCCTGCCGCTGGAGCTGACCTTCTATCCGATGGGCATCGGCGCGCTGTTCATGACGGTGTTTGCGATCGACCATCTCTGCGCAAGGCCGGCTCCTGATATCGTCAGGGGTCTCGTCGCGATCGTGATCGTCACCGGCCTCTATCTCGCCTGGGATTATCTGTCGCCGTCCTCGTTGCCGTCGGCAGGCACGCTGATGCTGATCGGCTTCTTCGCAACGCTGTTCGGCGGATTGCCGATCGGCTTCGCGCTGGCGCTGGCCGCGCTGATCTTCATCTGGGTCGAGGGCACGCCGCCCGGCGTCATCTTCGCGCAGCAGATGGCACGCGGCATCGACAATTTCGTGCTGCTCGCGATCCCCTTCTTCATCCTCGTCGGCTACCTCATGGAAGCCAACGGCATGTCGTTGCGGCTGATCGAGCTGTTGCAGCGCGCCGTGGGGCGAATGCGTGGCGGCTTGAACGTCGTGATGGTGGCCTCGATGGTGCTGTTCTCCGGCATCTCGGGCTCGAAGATGGCCGATGTCGCCGCGGTTGGCTCCGTGCTGATCCCGGCGGCGCGCCGCTCGAAGCAAAATCCGGGCGGCGCGGTGGCGCTGCTCGCGGCGTCCGCGGTGATGGCGGAAACCATTCCGCCCTGCATCAACCTGATCATCCTCGGTTTCGTGGCGAACCTGTCGATCGGCGGCCTGTTCGTCGCCGGCCTGCTGCCGGCGGCGCTGATGGCGGCGGTCCTGATCGCCGTCTCCATCATCTTCGGCAAGCGCCCGACTGATGTCGAGGAGGTCGAGCCGCAGATGCCGGTGTCGGGCTTGTGGACCGGGGCGATCGCCTCGTTCGGCCTGATCTTCATGATCTTCTTCGGCTTCAAGAGCGGCTTTGCCACTGCGACCGAGATCTCGGCCTTCGCCGTGGCCTATGCGCTCGTGGTCGGCAGCGTGGTGTTCCGCGAGCTCAGCTTCAAATCGGCCGCGCACAGCTTTATCCAGGCGGCTACGCGCGCGGGGCTCGTGCTGTTCATCGTCGCCGCCGCGCAGTCGCTGGCGTTCACGCTGACCTTGCAGCAGATACCGCATGCCGTCGGCGACTTCATGCTCGGATTGTCCAAGACCAGCGGCGTCTGGCTGTTCATCCTGCTCGCGATCGCCGTGCTGATCGTGATGGGCTCGGTGCTCGAGGGCGCGGCCGCGCTGATCATCTTCGGGCCGCTGCTCTTGCCGGTGGCGGTGCAGCTTGGTGTCGATCCCCTGCATTTCGGCGTGGTGCTGGTCATCGCGATGGGCATCGGCCTGTTCGCGCCGCCGCTCGGGCTCGGACTCTACGGCGCCTGCCTGATCGGCAACGTGCCGATCGAGCAGACGGTGAAGCCGATCATGGGCTATCTTGGCCTCTTGTTCCTCTGCCTGCTCGTCATCGCCTTCGTGCCGTGGCTCAGTACCGCGCTGCCGCGCGCGTTCGGCTATTGAAGGAGTTCTGAGTGAAAGTCCTGCTCGCACACACGCCGGAGATGCGCCGCAATTACTACGGCGATCGCAGCCTGAACGGCTTGCGCGCGGCCGCTGAGGTGATCCTGCACGAGGGCAATCAGCCGCTCGACGCGGCGAGCCTCGTGCAGGCGGCGCAGGATGCGGACATCATCGTCGCCGATCGCATGACCGAGGGACGCGGCGAGATCTTTGCGCAACTGCCGCACCTGCGTGCCTTCGTCCGCTGCGCCGTCGACATCCGCAACGTCAATGTCGATGCAGCCTCGAGCGCCGGCGTGCTCGTGACCCGTGCCGGTCCCGGTTTCGTGCAGGCCGTGGCCGAACTCGCGCTCGGCTTCATGGTCGATCTCTCCCGCGGCGTATCGCGGACGACGGCGGACTACCAGGCCGGCCGCAAGCCCGAGGCGCGGATGGGCCGCCAGCTCGCCGGCAGCCGGATCGGCATCATCGGTTATGGCAGCATCGGGCGTTATCTCGCCGAGGTCGCCAAGGTGCTGCGTATGGAGGTGCTGGTCTCCGATCCCTTCGCGACCGTCGGCGATGCCAGCATCAGGCAGGTCAGTCTCGACGAGCTCCTGTCCACGTCGGACTACGTCGTCTGCCTCGCCATCGCCAACGAGCAGACTGAGAACCTGGTCGGCGAGGCGGCGCTGGCGCGGATGCAGAAGCATGCTGTCTTCATCAATCTCTCGCGCGGCAATCTCGTCGACGAGGCCGCGTTGGCACGCGCGCTGCTCGAGAACCGCATTGCGGGCGCAGCGATGGACGTCGGCCGTGCGCCGGACCAGATGCCGACGCCGGAGCTGGCGAAGCTTCCCAACGTCGTGGCGACGCCGCATGTCGGCGGGCTGACGCCGCAGGCGATCGAGTATCAGTCGCTGGAAACGGTGCGGCAGGTGGAAGCGATCGTCAAAGGCGAGGTCCCCCAGGGCGCCGTCAATGCCGAGCGCTGGACACGACGGCCCTGAACCGACGGGTCTATGGCAAGTTACACTGACGCTGGGAGCGCTGAAGCTTCCACATCGTCATGCCCGGGCCCGCTCAACGGGCATTCATGAAAATCGCTTGACCCGGGCATCCCCGGATGGTCGGTAGGACCATCTAGGGATGAAATAAGCACAACATGCGGCTTCCGTTCTTCTACGGCTGGGTCGTGGTCGCCGTGACCTTCGTCACCATGGCCATCGGCGTCAACGCGCGCACCGCCTTCTCGCTGTTCTTTCCGCCGATCATCTCCGAATTCGGCTGGGAGCGCGGCGTCACCGCGGGCGCCTTCTCCTTCGGCTTCGTGGCGTCGGGTTTCGCCAGCCCGCTGATCGGCCGCCTGATGGACCGCGCCGGTCCGCGCGCGGTGATGGAGCTCGGCGTCGTGCTGATGGGCGGCGGGCTGCTGCTCGCCCCGCTCACCAGCCAACCCTGGCATCTCTACGTGACCATCGGCGTCATGGTCGGCGCCGGCTCGGTGTGTCTCGGCTACTCCGGCCAATCGCTGTTCCTGCCGAACTGGTTCATCCGCAAGCGCGGCTTTGCCATCGGCATCGCCTTTGCCGGCGTCGGCATCGGCTCGGTGACGCTGCTGCCATGGGTGCAACACCTGATCGAGCAGACCAGCTGGCGCACCGCCTGCACCGCGATGGGCCTGCTCGTCCTGATCGTGCTGGCGCCGATCAACTTGTTCCTGCGCAAGCGCCCCGAAGACATCGGCCTTCAGCCGGATGGCGATGGCGCCCGGGCCGCGGGTGCGGCACAACCTGTCTCCAACATCGTCGATCCCGTCTGGGTTGCTACCGACTGGACGCTGAGGCGGGCGATTGCGACCGCGCGCTTCTGGTGGATCGCGGTCGGCTATTTCTGCGGCCTGTACATCTGGTACGCGGTGCAGGTGCATCAAACGAAATTCCTGCTCGATATCGGCTTCAGCCCGAGCGTTGCGGTGTGGGCGCTCGGTATCGTCAGCCTGCTCGGCATTCCCGGCCAGATATGGCTCGGTCATGTCTCGGACCGGATCGGGCGGGAGTGGGTCTGGGCCATCAGTTGCGCAGGCTTTGCGATCTGTTTCGCGGCGTTGATGGCGCTGAAGTTTCAGCCCTCGCTGTGGCTGGTCTACGTGATGGTGTTCACGCAGGGCGCGCTCGGCTACGGCCTCACCTCGATCATGGGCGCGGTCGTGTTCGAGATTTTCCAGGGCAGGCACCAGGGCAGCATCTTCGGCACGATCATGCTGGCGGCATTGGCCGGCGGGGCGGCCGGTCCGTGGGTGACCGGCTTCCTCTACGATCGCGCCGGCGACTACACGCTCGCCTTCGGCATTGCGATCGTCATGAGCGGCCTGTCAGCGCTCTCGATCTGGCAGGCCGCGCCGGGGAAGGTGCGGGCCGTGGCCGGCCGGCTGCACAAGCTGCAGGCGGAAACCGCGGAGTAGGGCGTGTACTCATAAATCCGGGATGTCTGCCTTCTTGTTGGATCAAGCCGGCAACGGGCGCGTGGCGGCAACAATGCCCATTGCCGCGCCGGGATTCATGGCATCAATCATCGTTGTCGGAATGAGAATTGTGGCACCACGCTCCTTGGTCGTTTCATAGATGATATTCATGGCGCGCAGCTGCAGAGCAGCCGGACTGCGAGCGTAGATGTCGGCCGCCTCCACGAATTTTTGTGCGATCTCCTGTTCGGCCTGGCCGAGCAGCACACGCGCCAGTCTCTCGCGTTCGGCCTGCGCCTGTCGGCTCATCGCGTCTTGCAGTCCAGGCGGCACGCCGATGTCCTTGATTTCAACTGAGATCACGGCCACGCCCCACTCTGCGGTCTTGCGTCCAATTTCATCGCGCAGAAGCTGATCGCCCTGCTTGCGCTCGGACAACAAAGTCGACAGCAGTGACGACCCAACCATTTCGCGAAGTGAGGTTTGCGCGACCTGAGTGATAGCCTGACGGTAGTTTGAAATCTCGAGGGCGGCGCGCTCGGGATCATGGATCTGCCAAAATACGATCGCGTCGATATTCACCGGCACGGTATCTTTGCTGAGCGCCTTTTCCGCATTGATTTCCGTGGTCTGAATGCGTTGATCGAGCCAGGAGGCCACCTCGTCGATAAACGGCACGATCACGAACAAGCCGGGACCGCGAATTGCGGACAGCTTGCCCAAGCGAAGGACGACCGCACGCTCCCACTGCCCCGCAACCAGGATGGCCTGCGGGATCAGGAATGCGACGATCGCCAGGCCACCGGCGACTGCATAGCCGCCGCGCGAACTTCCGTCGTAAGCGAGCCAGGCGACCAGAGCCGCAAATGCGAGAACTGTCGCGGCAAGTACCAGGGAGAGCCGGCTCCCGCCGTTTGCTTTGAAATAGTTGTACATGGCGACTATTCCTCCTGTCTTGCGAGAGCCTTTATCCTATCGGCCAGGGCAACGGGATCGATGCCCGCTGCGACAGCCGTAGCGAGAGTCTGTTTTGCCAGACTGTCAATCTGCTTCGCTTGTTCGCGAACACTGATTGCGGGCGGCGGCCGGGCGACAAAACTTCCTCGGCCGCGAACCAGGGTGATGGCGCCCATTCGTTCGAGCTCGTCGTAGGCATGCCGGACCGTATTGAGGTCGATCTTCAGAGCAACTGCCATTTCGCGCATTGTTGGCATCTGGTCGCCGCGCGTCAGCACGCCCGCCCCGAGGTTGCGCAGAATCTGCTCCCGAAGCTGGATGTAGATGGGAACGCCCGAATTTTCGAGACGAAGTGATTCTAGTAGTGTATGCATTGACTAGTACACTACACATCTGGTATTGTCTCGTCAACGTCTATCGTCCGCGCGCAAAGCCCGGACGCGCCGTGCCAATTCCGAAAAAGCGAAGCGAACGTTTCGTCAAGGAGGCGCTGCAATGACCACGACCTTCAGCACTACGGCCTTTTCCCGGACGACCAGAACGAAGTGGCATCTCTTCAGCCACTTCGGAAGATATCGTGGCGCGTTTCAAGAATGGCGTAAACGCGAGAGGCTGCGCGCGGATTTGTGCGCTCTGAATGACAGGGAGCTCCAGGACATCGGCATTACGCGCGGCGAGGTCGACTACGTTGCCTCGAACCGCTCTTACGACCCGCGAGGCGTCGGATCCACAGTTCGGTGACTGTCAGACATTCGGCATCGAAAGGAGCCGTCCATGTCAGCATGTCGTGAGAAAGTACGGATGATCGCCGGCAATCAAGTTGAGATGCGGCCCGATCGGAGAGGTGCTCCGATGCGACTCTACGGGTGGACCATCGCTCGCGCGATCATTGTCGCGGTACTCTGCAACGTGTCCGCTCTCGCATGTATGAGCGAGGCTCGAGGTCAGTGCAGAGCGCAAGACGTCTTGCAAAATCGCCTGACGCACAAGGAGGCTGGTGCGGGCGCCTATCAATGTTGTTTCCCCGCGGAACCATTCTCCAGGAGGGCACCATGCACTTAGGAATCAAAGTCCTGATAGCCGGCCTCATTCTCTGTCCGTTGCATTTGGCACCAGCTATCGGAGCCGACGTCAAACAGGTGCGCGTCAACGGAACGAAACTCGCCTATGTCGAGACCGGGCAGGGTGATCCCGTTGTTCTGGTGCACGGTGGACTTCAGGATTATCGATTCTGGAACTCGCATCTTCCGGCGCTCGCCAAGAGCTACCGGGTCATCGCCTATAGCCGGCAGAACCATTTTCCGAATGCAACGAGCAAGGACGGTCTGCCTGATGGCGCGGCGGATGCGCATGGCGAGGACTTGGCTGCCATGCTGGACGGCCTCGGTATAAAGCGCGCGCACATTGTCGCCCACTCCTCCGGCGCACATGCCGCGCTGTTCTTCGCCGCAAACCACCCGGACATGGTACGAACGCTCGTCATCAACGAGCCTCCTGCCGCAGCGTTGCTCGCCGGAGCACCCGGCGGGGTTGATGTCTTGAAGGAATGGGGCGCGAGGTTTGCTCCCGCGCGGGAAGCATTTCAAAAGGACGATATCGATGCAGGGCCTACGGCTCTTTGCGGAGGCAATTGGCGGACCCGGCACCTACGATCGGCGGTCCGAGAGCGAGCGCAAGATGATGTCGGATAACGCGTTGTCGGCCGTTGCGGATGCAATGACGGCCCGTCCGCGCCCGGTGTTCACCTGCGAAATGGCAAAGCGCATTCCGGCACCGACGCTCGTGACGAATGGTGAGCGCAGTCCGCAGTTCTTCCATCGCATCGTAGACGAATTGGTAAGATGCCTGCCTCAGCGAACTCGGGTCGAAATCTCTGGCTCATCTCACACCGTGCCAGGAGAAGCCCCTCAAGCCTACGATGAGGAGGTGCTTGCCTTCATCGCAGGCCACTAGCAACCTGTGCCCGAAGGAATTGCGATCACCGAGATCGCCGACTGGCTGTGGAACGGTCGGCAGGCCATTACTCCGTGCCTCAATCGGCCTTAAGGCATATCATATCCGCCCATTGCCGAGTGGCGGCCGCGCAATGCCAGGTCCGCCACCGCTGCATGCTTCCATTCGTCTCAGTCGGTCTTGCGCTGGCGCCGCTCCAACCGCAGCCTTTGCGCCTTCGAGCGCGCGATCTCCTCCTTGAGCGCCTCCATTTCCGCGTCGCGCCGCTCGTCCTTTGATTTCGGTGCATCCGCATCGCGGAGCTTGTTGAGCGCCTTCTCCACGGAAAGCTTCGTGGTGTCAGCCATGCCGCCTTCTCCTTGCATAAGACCTTGATGCGGACGATGCTACTTCTTCACGTCTGCCAGATTTCGGTTGGGCCGTCCGCGGACCATTGATTTAAATCAACATCGCCCGGGCGAGATCGTCCGCCGGAGGATCTATTTGACCGCACCGCCGGTGATTCCCTCGATGAAGCGATCAAGGAACGAGTTGTAGGCAATCGCCACCGGAACGCTTGCGATCAATGCGCCTGCCATGATCTCACCCCAGAAGAAGATATCACCCCTGATCAAATCCGTCGCCACTCCGAGGGTGACGGGCTTCTGCGCAGCTGAGGATATGAATGTCAGCGCATAGACGAACTCCTGCAACGTCAGCGTAAAGGTGAATATCACGGCGGTCAGGATGGCGGGCAAAGACAGCGGGATGACCATCTTGATGAAGGCACCGAAGCGGCTGCAGCCGTCGACGATCGCCGCTTCCTCGATCTCGATCGGCATCGCCTTGAAGAAACCCATCAACAACCACGTACAGAATGGGATCGTGAAGGTCGGATAGACCAGGACGAGCGACCACATCGAATTCTGCAAGCCGAGATTGGCCACGATCCGCGACAGCGGCAGGAACAGTAGCGTCGGCGGGACCAGATAGGTGAGGAAAATGCCGATCCCCAGCGTTTCGCCGCCACGACCCGTCAGGCGCGCCAGGCTGTAGCCGGCCGGCAGAGCCGCCAGCAGTGTGATCACGACCACGCATGTGCCGATGATCAGTGAATTCAGTAGCCAGCGCGCGAACAGCGTCTGCTCGAACAGGTACTGGAAGTGCTCCAGTGTTGGCGGCTCGTTGAACCAGAACGGAACGTTGGTGAGATTGTAAAGGTCGGAGTTGCTTTTGAACGACGTAATGGCCATCCAGTAGAAGGGAAACGCGGTCAGAACCACGAAAAAGGCGACCGCTCCGTAGAACGGAACCTCGCGCAACACGCCGCCGACGAACCGCCGCATCGCTAGATCTCCCGCCGCCGGATGAAGCGCAGCACGCCGATCACCAGGACAAGCAGCACCGGCAGCATGAACAGCGAAATCGCGGCGCCATGCGAGACGTCGCCCGACACGATGCCGACCTGGAAACCCTGAAAGGCGAGGACCGATGTCGCGCCGACCGGCCCGCCGTTGGTCAGAAGGTAGACCACGGAAAGATCAGTGAAGGTGAACACGACACCGAAGATCAGTCCGATGGCGACGATCGGCAGGATCATCGGCATGATGATCTGGTAGTTGCGGCGCCAGAAGCCCGCGCCGTCAACGGTGGCGGCGTCGATGACATCCGGCGGGACCGCGGTGATTCCAGCGAGAAAGATCACGATGGCGAACGGAAAGAAGCGCCACGCATTGACGACGATCACGCACAGCATGGCGAGATGAGGATTACCGAGCCAGTTCGGCGCCTGCGCTCGATCGATGATGCCGAGCGCAACCAGGGTCCAGTTGATGACGCTGTACAGCGAATCGAACATCCATTCCCACGCGATGCTGGCGAGCGCGATCGGCACTGCCCATGGCAAGATGATGAGCGCGCGCACGAACTTGCGGCCGGGGAACGGCCGCAGCAGCAATAGCGCACCGAACTTTCCGAGAACCAGACCAAGTAGCTGGGACGCGAATGTGAAGAGAAAGGTGTTTCCGAGCGTCTCCAGGAAGACCGGGTTTTGAACGATCTGCCTGAAATTGGCCAACCCGACAAAGCGCCATGAGGGGTCGTAGATCGTGTAGGCGCTGACCGAGTAATATACTGCGAGCAGGAACGGCAGGCCGACCAGCAGAAACACATAGAGGATCGCGGGCGCGACGAACACCGCGCCCAGCACCTCGCGCCGTTCCAGCAGGAACCTGAAACGGGGAGACTGTCTTGATACGATTGGTTCAACGAGGTCGGCCATCGACAAACATCCCGTCTCAGTGGTGGCCGGTCCGCTTGCCGTCGTTGCCGAAATGACGAAGCGCGCTGTTGCGCACGGCGAAGGGATGCCACTCGCCCGGACGGATGTTTCCTTCCGCAACATGCGCGGGCGGCAGCTTTGCCGTGATCACCTGCGTATCGAAACCGTCGATTACCCCGTACACGATCCGTTCGGAGCCGAGATATTCCGAGCGGTCGACCCGGAATGAAAATTCGGTGACGCCGCCATTGCCGTTGCTGACCATGTCTCTCGGCAAGAAATTCTCAGGGCGGAAGCCGAGACAGCCATCACCGCGTGCCAGCAGGTTCATCGGCGGCGTGCCGACAAAGGTCGCGACGAACCGGTCAGCCGGGTCGTCGTAGATTTCGGCGGGAGTGCCGACCTGCCGGATCCGGCCGTGATCGATGACAGCAATTCGATCGCCCATACCCATCGCCTCGACCTGATCGTGGGTCACGTAGATGGTGGTGACGCCGACACGTTGCTGGAACTTCTTGATGTCCTGGCGCGCGGAAGCGCGAAGCTTGGCGTCGAGATTGGAGAGTGGCTCATCGAGTAGCAACGCCGTTGGCTCCCGTACCAGCGCACGCGCGAGCGCGACGCGCTGGCGTTCGCCGCCTGAGAGCTGGCGCGGCCGCCTGTCGAGCAAATGGTCGATACCAAGAAGCCGCGAGGCCCATGCGACCTTCTTGTCGATCTCGGCACTGGGGACGCGCTGGGTCCTGAGCGGAAAAGCGATGTTATTGCGTACGGTGTAGTGGGGATACACAGCCCGTAGCTCTGAAACATCATTGCGACACCACGGGCGCGCGGAGGAACGTCGTTGACGATGTTGCCGCCGATGATGAGGTCGCCCGCGGTTTGCCGTTCGAGCCCGCAGACGATCCGCAGAAAGGTGGTCTTGCCGCAACCCGATGGACCAAGCAGAACCATGAACTCGCCGTCAGGGACCGCAAGCGTGATGCCGTCTACCGCGGGCAATTCACCGAACGTCTTGAAGATGTCTCTAGCCAGAACCTCAGCCATTGGATCTCCTGCCCATACGGAGTGGCAACTCGCAGCGGCGATGCGGGCTGCGGCGCCGCAGCCCGCATCGCCACGCTCGCGTCACGCCTTGTGCAGCCATTTCTCGAAAATGCCTTCGCATTGCTGCGAAGCCCATTTGACCGACTCTTCGGGAGTCATTGCGCCTGTGGCAGCTTTCGCCATCATGTCGCAGATGATGAAGTTGTTGTAGACCTCGTCGGTGGCGGGCCAGGCCGGCCCCGGATAGCCTGGCACTGCCGACCACTCATCAGAAGTCTGCAGAATAGCCAGCTTGTCGTGCGGGTTCGATGTCGGGTCATCGGACAGAAGCGGCATCGGCTTGGGTACGATGCTGGAGAAGATTGGCATGTTGTAGCCTTCGCTCGCCTTGAAGGCCCCGATCCAATTGTCGGCGTAGTACCTGAGGAAGTCCTTCGCCGCGTCCTGGTTCTTGGCGAACTTCCAGATGCCGTAGAACTCGGCGGCGCCGCCCATGAATTGACGCGCCGGGCCTTTCGGCGGCCTCAGCACGAAGATGTCGTCCGCCACTTTCTTGTTGGCCTGCTGGCAGGTGCGATAAGCCGAGATCGGATTGATGATCAGCGAGGCTACGCCGGAAACGATGTACTGATTGTTGGAGGCGTCATTCCACGACAGCACGTCGGGCGTCATCGCCTCCTTGTAGAGCGCGGCGACGTATTTGACGGCCTCCACGCTCTCCTTGCTGTTGAGAACGACATGCTTGCCGGTCTCGTCCTGCACTGCGCCGCCAAAGCTCCACAGCAGGCCGCGCCAGGTCGTGTTCGGATCGTTGCTGTGACCGAGCGATATGCCGACCGGATTACCCTTGGCTTTCAGCTTGGCACCGCCGATCCGGATGTTGTCCCAGCTGTCCGGCTGCACGCCGATGCTGGCCCACAGGCTCTTGCGGTACATCACGGGAAAATTGATGTAGAAATCGGGAAACGCCGACCAGCTGTGGTCGTCCTGATTGTAGGCGATCTGTTTTCCGATCACGGTGACCTTGCCGTGCTTCTTCTCGGCGTCCTCGACGAGACTGGTCACGTCGACAAGGAATTTGCGGTAGAGATGCGCACCTCCCGCGCCGTTCCAGCCGAACAGATCATGGCCCGATCCAGCCGAAGCTTCGGCGGCGGCGCGGGCGGCAATATCCTGGACCGGGATGTGGTCCACCGTGACTGCGATCTTGTTTTTCTCGCCCCAGTTCAGGGCAAACTTGTCGAACCATTTGTCGTAGGCCGGCACGAAGTGGCTCCACTGCACGATCGACAGCGACTTGGTGTCTGCGAGCGCGGGGGAGACGAACGGAGCGGAAAGAGCCGGCGCAGAGCCGGCGGCGAGGAGGGTAAGACCGGTTTGCTCAAGAAAGCGGCGTCGCGTCACACGCGGGAATTTGCCCGTGCTCATCTTCGATTCCTCCTAAGGATGTCTCCAGTCGGAGAAGGCTCATCCAGATGAGGGATCAGTCTAGCTCGGTCCTGGATCTCGCTGGTTTAACGTCGCTGTGGCGTTGGGGTGCGGGTCGGCATTTCGACTAAAGCCGGTCAATCGGTACGCTGGCGTACAAAGATCGACAGTGCCCTGCGTCGCAGAGCGGAACAGAGACCAGCCATCCGAATGGATGTGTCAGACGCAGCAAAGGCAGGCGCGTGCCAGCTCGGCCGCCGCAGGAACGCGATGCTCATGCAGGCCGCTACGGTTCAGATAACCGTACTCCGACGCTATGATCTGATAGCATTCGCACGTTCGACGCTCGAGCGCCGCGCGATCGCACAGATCGATGCTGCCTCGCAGCCTGGTGAGCCCGCCGGTCCGTTCCAGCTCCGCAAGCGCCGTCGTGACGCTGGCGCGTCGCACGCCCAGGATAACCGAGAGCATATCGTGGGTCACCGGAATGATCCGATCATCCAGTCGGTCGGCCGCGAGCAGCAGCCATCGGCTCAGCCTTTCCTCGAGGCTGTGGCGGGCGCTGCAAAGCGTAGTCTGGGCGTTCTGGACCAGCAGCGCGTGGATATAGCTGAACAGCTGCTGCTGGATGTCCGGGTATCTGTGGGCGACCCGGCGCAGGTCGGACGCCGGGATGCGCAATGCATATCCGGGGACCAACATGAGGCATCGATTGGGAGAACGCTGTATGCCGAGCACCGCTGCCACACCAACGAACCCGAGCCGTCCGACCATCGCGATCTCAACCGGTCCGTCGTGCTGCGTCCGCATCAGGAGCGATGCGACACCGCGTTCGATGAAGTAGATGTGCTCTATGGGGTGATGGTAGTCCTGAAGAATTGCCCGACGCTTGAGCGCAACGGGCTGCAGGAAAGGGAGAAGCCGCTCGAAGGACGCCGGCGCAAGGCCAGCCAGCAGACGGTTCTGGACCCGGACCGTCTGGTCGCGGTTGGCATTGCCGAGCCGACTCTCCAGCGCTATCCCATCGAGCTTCCTCGCATCCGATCAGGCTTTGTCAAGCTACTCTCGATCCGGAGCCACCGGAATCCGACAAAGGGTGAAGCCGGCTTGGCGATGTCATGAAGACGCGCCTGGTCCGACAACTTTCCCGTGCCGCGACTGAAATCCGTGATCGCGCGCAAAATGCCGCCAGACGAAAAGCTGCCGGGCAGGTCACGACCTAAAGGTCACGACTTAGAGGTCGACTTCTCGAAAAGGCCCGATCATTATCCGGGCAGACGTCGCGGCAAACAGCGACGCTACAGGGAGAAACTAATATGCGTTGTTGCACTGCGGTGGCCGTCGTCGCCGCCCTCGGCATTATGTCAGCTTCGGCGTCTCTGGCCGCCGACAAGAAGTACGATCTTGGCGCCAGCGATACCGAAATCAAGATCGGGCAGACGATGCCCTATAGCGGCCCTGCGTCTGCGTACGGCACGCAGGGGCGGACTGAGGCGGCCTATTGGCGTATGATCAATAGCCAAGGCGGAATCAACGGCCGGAAAATTACGCTCCTGAGCATGGACGACGGCTACAGCCCGCCGAAGACGGTGGAGCAGACGCGCAAGCTCGTGGAGCAGGACGAGATCCTTGCCAACATCGGATCGCTGGGCACGCCGACGAACTCTTCCATTCAGAAATATCTGAACGGCAAGAAAATTCCTCACATCCTGATCTCCACCGGCGCCTCGAAGTGGAACGATCCCAAGAATTTCGCCTGGACGACGCCTTTCTATCCGCCCTATGCACAGGAAGCCAAGATCTACGGCAAGTATATCCTCAAGGAGCTCCCCAACGCGAAGATCGGCGTGATCTATCAGAACGACGATTTCGGCAAGGACTATCTGAAGGGCTTCAAGGAGGCGCTCGGCGAAAAGGCCGATCTCATCGTGAAGGAGCTCAGTTATGAGGTGACCGATCCCACGATCGATTCCCAGATCGTCAATCTGAAGACAGCGGGTGCCGACGTCCTGATGACGATCACGACGCCGAAATTCGGGGCTCAGGCGATCCGCAAGGTGACCGATCTCGGCTGGAAGCCGACGCATTTCATCGTGTCCGTCTCCAGCTCGATCGGCGGCGTGCTCGAGCCTGCCGGACTGGGAGCCTCCACCGGCCTCATCACGGCCCTGGCGACCAAGGTCGTCGGCGATCCTGCATGGGATTCCGATCAAGGCGTGCAGGACTATCTGGCGTTCATGAAGCAGTGGTATCCCGAAGGAAATCCGATCGATGGCAGCAACCAGATCGGTTACACCTCTGCACAGTTCACAGCCATCATCCTGAAGAACTGCGGAGACGTGCTGACGCGCGAGAACGTGCTGAAGCAGGCCACGAACCTGAGCAAGGTATCGTTGCCGCTGTTCCTTCCCGGAATCACGGTGTCGGTGACGCCGACGGACTATTCGACGTTCGACACGTTCAAGCTCGCGAAGTTCGACGGCAAGACCTGGAAGTTCTTCGGAGAGAACCTCAGCACCGCATCGCGCTGAAGACCGGCGACAGGTTGTTCGCAGCCAGGGACGCAGCGACTTCGCTGCGTCCCTGGGACGCTATTTCTCCAGCATCTGATTGGCAGCCAAGCACCTGAACGCCGGCAAATGCGAAGTTGCTAGGGCGACCTTCGCATGGACCAGAGGATAGCGTTCGTGAGGATTCGCTGGTAGCGAGCGTCTTGCCAAACTGCCGGCTCGTGGCCCAGTGCCGAGTAGAATACTCGTCCGTTGCCGTAAGATCGGGTCCATGCGAGAGGCCAGCCATAGAACCGTTGATGCACGCCGGTCTTGCCAAGGTCCACCGAACTTGGGTCGAGGCGCAGCAGCACGCGTGATCCACGATAGTCGAAGTCTCTGATTTGGTAGATCTCGTCCTCGACTTGCAAGGAATTCCCGAGAAAAGCCACCAGGGGATTGCTGGGATCAAGCACCTCGATTGTCACGGCCTGGTGCCAGGGATGACCGTCGAAGTAGCCGCCGATCAGATCGAGATAATCCGGCCAAGTGTAGAACGTATCCGCCGCCGAATGAACGCCCATGAACCCGCGGCCGGAGCGCACGAAGTCGAGAAGAGCTGTCTTTTGCGCGTCGCTCATCGGAAGTTCGCCGCTCGTGTAGAACATCACCGCGGCGTATCGCTCGAGGTTCTCGCTGGAAAATTCGGATGTGTCTTCCGTTGCAGTGACTTCAAAAACACCCGAATTGCGTCCAAGCCCGGTCAGGATTGCCTTCGAAAGAGGTATGACATCATGCCGGAAGCCAGCCGAGTACGTGAAATAGAGGATGCGCTCTTGCGGGCGCTCCGCATGCGCGGCAAGTGGTTGGACTGCTGCTGCGCCGCCGAGGAGCGCGATGAAGTCACGTCGCCTCACAATCGCCTCCGCAAAACCGAACCAATCATGCGTTGAAAGAAACCTAGCACAGATTGGTGCGGCGTTGGCTCCGTCGCATCGCCGTTTGCCGTCCTATGCAGCTACCACGTTCAGTTCATGGCCCCAGCACCGGATGTTGAACCGATTTTGGTCGATGACCGCTTGTGGCCCCAAGACGGGCATTGACCTGTCAGCATGCTGGACTACCCTGTCGGAGCATGGCATCGGGAGTACAACCATGAAGAGAGCCGTTCTCGTCTGTCTGGTCTGTGGGGTGATGGCCGCCCCTCCGGCGGAGGCGCAGGCCTTGTCAAATGAGCAAGCCTACGAAATCGCTCGCGACGCATACGTCTACGCGTATCCGATCGTCACCATGGATGTATCCATGCATCAGTCGACGAACGTGCCAGACGCCAAAACCACCCCATTACGCGCGCCCATCAATCAATTCGCTCATGCGCGCAACTATCCTCGCGCCGAAGACCGCGATGTCGTGCGTTACAATTTCGACACGCTCTACTCACCAGCTTGGCTTGATCTTGGACCCGAGCCGATAGTCTTATCAGTTCCCGACACAGCGGGACGCTACTACTTGCTCCCCATGCTCGACATGTGGACTGATGTTTTTAGTGTCGTAGGCTCGCGCACGACCGGACGAAGGCGGCAAATTTCGTCCTTGTGGGGCCGGGCTGGAGCGGGGCACTGCCCGACGGGATGATCAAAATCGCGGCTCCCACGCAGACGATCTGGATACTCGGGCGGACACAAACCAATGGGCCCGCCGACTATGAGAATGTTCATAAGGTTCAGGACGGCTACAAGCTGACGCCGCTCAGTCAATGGGGCAAGAGCTACGCTCCGCCAACGAGTGTTCAAACTAATCCAGCTATCGACAATAAGACACCTCCGCTTGTTCAAGTGAACCAGATGGATGGGGTCACGCTGCTAAGGCGGTTCGCTGAGTTGTCCGCGAAAAATCCGCCGCACTCAAACGACTATCCAATCCTGTTTCGCATGGAGCAGATTGGCCTTGAACCGGGTAGGCCCTACGAGGCCTCGAAGCTTGATCCTGCACTCATCCAGACGATCAACGCTGCTGCCAGGGAGCTCGCTGATTTGGAGAAGTCCGGCAAGAGCGGTGCGGGTATCGGCCTTCACGTCAACGGCTGGTTCTATCAAACCAGTACGGTCGGCACCTATGGGACTGCTTACAAGCTTCGCGGGATGGCGACCCTGATTGGGCTCGGCGTGAACTTGCCCGAAGACGCTATCTATCCAGCGTCCTTCGTAGATGGTGAGGGCAAACCCTACAGCGGTGCCAATCGCTATGTACTGCGCTTCGATAAGGGCAAGTTTCCTCCGGCAAACGCCTTCTGGTCGGTCACGCTCTACGACAAGGATGGGTTTCAGGCACCCAATGCGCTAAGTCGCTTTGCGCTCGGCGACCGCGACAAGCTCAAGTACAACGCCGACGGATCACTCGACATCTACATTCAGAACGAGACACCCGGCCCGGGCAAGGAGAGCAACTGGCTTCCGGCACCGGCCGGCGAGTTCAATCTCGCGATGCGCCTCTATTCGCCGAAACGCGAAGCCGTGGATGGGCCTTGGACGCCGCCGCCGGTGAAGAAAGTCGACTGAGGCGCCATTTCGTCCACTTGTGGCCCGGTTTTGGTCGATGAGCGCTTGGCCCCCGAAGCGGACATTACAGCTTGGAGACAAGACTCTTCCTCGCGCCCGCCGTGCGAGCGAACAGCTCAATTCGATGGAATCGTTTTGCGCCGAGTTGTCCGGAGGATGCCATATAGGCACTTGGACGCTCGTTTCGGTCGTGACTGAGCGGGACGGTAGAAAGTCCGATACCTATGGCCCAAATGCAGCCGCCGGTCGCCTCGGGCATCCTGGACTATTCCGCAGTTGCTGCTTGGCGCAACCAGCTGATCGTATGAGGCGGCAGAATCTGCTTCTCACCCCGAAGCGGTCGTAAAGCGAGCTCGTATGTGCTCGAATGGCTGGCATTGTAACTCGAGGCGCGACTGGCGTAACTACAAGAGCAGCATCAGTCCCGAGAACAGCAAGATGCCGAGAATAATTCGCCGGAACAGCGCGTCATTGACGCACCGAAAAACAAAAATCCCGAGCGCCGTTCCTGCGAAGAGTGCCGGGATGCTGGCTGCGAAATCAACCAGGACCTTTGTCGACAGATCTCTTCGGATCAGCATAAGAATGAGTGCGAAGATCTGCATGGCGGCGATGAAGGGTTGAACTATTCCGCGCTGCTCGGTTTTTGGCACTCCGTGGATGTCGCACCATATGGTCGGTATTGCACCCGGCATTGCCGTCAACCCGCCGACAAAACCCCCGCCGAAGCCGATTAGTGCATTACGTCCCGCATTCATCTGCAGGCGCTGAGAAAGCACCGGCCGGAATAACGTGTAGACCGCATAGCAGGCGACGGCGAGGCCAAAGCTCTCTCTGAAGATCCGCGCATCTGCAGCTTGCAGCAACCACACGGCGATCGGAACGCCAAGCAATCCACCGACGACCAGCACCGAGCTCTGCTTCCAGCGGATGCTCTTTCTCAACGCCCAAAGACCCGTGGCTTGCACGGTGATGCTGCAGGCCATCATCAGTGGGACCGCCTCGAGCGGCGGGAGAACGTGAAGGAGAATCGCGCCGGCCACCGCCGAAAAGGCAAAGCCCGCAAGGCCGGAGACGAAGGCACCGCAAAACACGGCGATACTGAGCAGGCAAAACGACGCAATGTCGCCCATGAGCTAACCCTCTCGGTCGGTAAAATCCTGGAATAGCGACTTCTGGAATGGCGACTTGGCGACTAGTCCCCGGACGACAGTGAGGGCGGCTCGGGCGCTGCCCCGGCATCGCTCCGGCGGGCGGAAGTCAACATCGTGGCTGCAAGGATGTGGAAAATGACAAAGCAGATGGCGATTATTGCCAGCAGCCTGGTCTCGCCCGGTGACGAAATCCGGGGTTGGCGTTCGGACGACCTTTCACTGAGCGACATTGTCAGGTCCTCCAATGTCTGACCGAGAGCCAAACTGGCGCCAGCTATTGTCGGTCAGGTGACGATTCTGTCGAAGGATGCGCTCTGCCTGCAGCCGTCGCGAATGGTGGAGCGCTTGAAGGAGGCGCCCAAACCAGCCTTCTCTTCCAGAAGAAGTGTTGGAGGTGATAGACGAATTCGCTGAAAATGACGCATCGCTCCTGGATGAAGCTCTGCTGTTAAACAATGGTACGGAGGGTGCCGCGATCGACTGAAACATCTTGCGGAGCAACAGCCCATAGAACACGTGAGCGAGACGCTGTGCCTTTTCTTCCACGCGCATGACACGAACACCTTGTGTGAGTGACTGAAATGCGGCTGGAAGTATCGAATGGGACGCCACGCCACGCTTTAACGCGAGCTTAATTTGCCCTTATCGTTTCCTTCATTCTGAACGGCGTGCTTGATTTCGGTCCGGCCTGCGGGTTGAATATCTGCCGCGCCGCACCTCCGAAGGTATTGTTTTGCTGTATCTATTTGAGGATTTTGTTCTCGATACCGACCAGCGGGAGCTGCGCCGTGACGGACGTCCTGTTCCGTTGCAGCCTCAGGTTCTTGATCTCCTCGAATATCTGATCCGCCACCGCGCCCGGGTTGTGACCAAGGACGATCTGATCAGTGCGATCTGGGGCGGACGCATCGTCTCGGAGTCGGCGCTCACCACCCGCATCAACGCAGCTCGCACGGGAATTGGCGATTCCGGCGAGGCGCAACGGCTGATCAAGACGTTACCGCGCAAAGGCGTCCGCTTTGTCGGCTCGGTGCATGAAGCGGCCAGGGAGATCGATCGCGCGGTCGCGCCTCCCAAGATCGAAATCTCCACCCAGGTGGTCGGCCGGACAGCATCCTTCGAGATGATCGACCAGATGACGCGGCACGTCTTGTCCGGCAAACGGCAGATGGCTTTTGTCACGGGAGAGGCCGGGATTGGCAAGACGGCCTTCATCGCCAAGACGATAGAGCAGCTGACGGAACTGGGCTTCGATCAGCTCTATGGGCGCTGCACCGAACGATTCGGAACGGACGAAGTCTTTCTGCCACTCATCGATGCACTGGTGAGCCGTTTTCGAGCAAACGGTCCGGAACTGATATCGGCTGTTCGCGCGCACGCACCCACCTGGATACTGCAATTGCCAGGCGCCATCGACGCATCGGAGCGCGCGGCTTTCCAGGATGAAGTGTTCGGCGCGACGCGCGAACGGATGCTGCGCGAATTTTGTGATCTTCTGGAAGCGCTGAGCACCAGCCGCCCCTGGGTCCTCGTTCTCGAAGATCTGCATTGGAGCGACTTCGCGACACTCGACGTGCTGTCCCGCTTCGCGCGCGGGAACGGCAAGGCGCGCGTGCTGGTCCTCTGCTCCTATCGTCCGGTCGACAGTTCCGTCGGCGGGCATCCCATCCGTCGCCTGCACCGGGATCTTGAGATTCATGGATGCTGCAGCGAATTGCGGCTCGATCGATTGTCGCGTTCGGAGGTCGATCGTTACCTGGCATTGCGCTTCGACGACGAGGAATTCGCCTCCAGCCTGTCAAAGCCCGTATTCGAGCGAACGCTGGGGCATCCTTTGTTTGTTGCCTCGCTGCTCAAACACCTTATCGACCAGGAGTCGATCGTCGAAACGGACGGCCGATGGCGTCTGTCTTCACCGGCGGCATTTACTCAAGATCGCATTCCGGACAGCCTCCTGAACATGATCGGCCATGAGCTCGATCGCCTCACCGACAATGAACGGCGCCTGCTCGATGTCGCCAGCGTTGCTGGCGAAGAGTTTTCTGCGGCCCTCGTTGCCGCCGGCCTGTCCGATGATGCGATCGACGTTGAAAGAGACATCGAAGCGTCGACCCGGAAGGATCATATCCTTGTTCGTTCGGGTGTTTCCGAGTGGCCCGATGGAACATATTCGGGCTCATACGCTTTCCGGCACATTCTCTATCAGAATGTCATCTATCAGAGTTTGCCGCCCGGACTTCGCGCACAAACGCACAAGCGCTTGGGCAAGAGACTGGAGGAGGCCTATGCTGGCCGCACCCACGAAATAGCGCCCGCACTCGCACTTCACCTTGAGCAGGGCCGCGACTTTCCGAGCGCGTTGCGCTACCTCCGGGAAGCGGCTGAGAGCTCGACGAAACGTCTCGGCCATGCCGAGGCCGCGAGCTATCTCACCCGCGCGCTCGACATACTCAATCGCTTCAATGCTATCGACAAGTTCTCAACCCGCATCGCTCTTCTGCGGCAGCGAAGCTGGGCTCTTCGCTCGTGCGGCGACCTCGTCGGCTCCATCCGTGATCTGCGAGACATGATTACCTGCGCCGAACAGGCGGGTGAGATCAAGCAGCAACTCAATGGCCTCACGGCAGTGAGCAGCCTCTGTTTGCGCGTCGATCGTCACGCCTGCCTCGAGGCAGCCGAAGATGTATTGTCGCGGAGCCAGGCGCTTGCGGACGACACATTCAAGGCTCTGGTCCAGGGCAGCAGCGCGAGCGTCAACCTGTTCCTCAACGGCTGGCGGGAACAGGACGCCACACTCTGCGACAAGGCGATCGAGCTGAGCGCCGGCGCCACCAACTATGGCACCCTGATCAGGCGCAACGGTATATCCGGTATCGTTGATTGCTGGAGGTCCCGTTACCAGGAATGCCGCCGCGCCGGCACGGAAGGAAAGCGGCTGGCGCGTTTGGCTGGTGATGTTTACACTTTCGTCCTGTTCAACGTGCTCGAATCAATCGCGCTCATTCATCTGGGCGAGTGGCGCGAATTGCGGCACGAAATCACGGCCGGCCTCGAACTGGCCATCAAGAATGCGAACGGCCCCGGAAGCGCATTGTGCCGTCTGACGCTTGCGTGGTTGCATGTCGAAGCGATGGATTTCGATGGAGCCCGGGAGCTCTGCGAAAGCGTCGACGATAGTCTGCTGGTCGGCGATCAGTCGACGTATTTCCACAAGCGAGCCGTGCTTGCGAAGGCCTATGTCGGCCTGAACGATCCGTCGGGAGCCCGTCGGCAATTCGACGATATTGAGCGCCGCAGGGATGAAGAAGGCATCGACATCGAGTTTACTGCCGCGACACAGGTGCATCATTGTCTCGGCGAATACTGCTTGCTGATCGGTGACTTTGCGCAGGCTCAGAGCTGTGCACGCCAGCTCCACGACTATGTGGCATCGGCGCCGGATCTCAATCACCTGGCCCAGGCCCACGGGCTGCTCGCGCGTGTCGCGCTTGGCTTGAGCGATTCAGCGGAGGCGCTGCTGCACTTATCCCGCGCGCTGGAGATCGTGGACAATGCCGACTTCCCGATCGCTTCCTGGCGGGTGTACCGCACCGCCGCCGAGATCTTCGCGAAGTACGGAGACGCCGACAGAGCAGCGGCATATCGCATTCGATTTGTCGAGACCGTCCGAAGGCTCGCGCAAAATTTCGAACCTGAAGATCGCCTGCACAAGAGCTTGCTCGCTGTGCTGGCGACGCAACCGGCAGCGATGAACTCTCTGCCTCCGCGGCCCGCTTAGCCGACAGAGCTTGCCGTACGCTGGGGCATGTCATGGCGCCCCGTCGCTACGGGCAAGCGGCTTGGCAACGTCGCGAATGCAATCGGCAAACACCTGCGCCACCCGGCTCAGCATTCGGCCCTTCAACGTGAAGATCCCGGTCGGCAAATGCCACCGCGGCAAGTCCGGTAGAGGCCGTCGCACGCGGCGAGGCGGAGCTGACCGTCATCACTGTGCCGAACATCATTGGGGTCGAGGGCGTCGTCCTCGCAGGGGTGCTTCCCGAGGAGCTACAGAACTACACCACCTTCAGCATAGGCCTCAGCGCCAACGCCAGGGAGCCTGCTGCCGCCGAGCAATTGATCGCATTCCTGCGCTCGCCAACTGCCTTCGCTGCAATTCGGAGCAGAGGATTGGAGCCCATTGCCCCCTGAACCTCTGCCCCTGGTGTTGGCTACAATTGCCACCGCCCGGATCGATGTCCAATTGGAATGGCGGACCGCGCGTCGACGAGGCGGTCGAATAAGCGTTCTGTTGTTGCGGTGCATGAGACCGCAAATGGCTCATTTCGGCAGTCGTACCCCTTGATGAAACAGCTGCGTTAATCCACTCTGGTTGTTCAACCAACCGTGGATGGCTGCGATGAACACGGGAGCGGTGCGGGTTACGATCGTTGCGATGGTCATGCTCGCGGCGTCTGGCATCACGAGCGCGCAAGAAGCCGCAAGGCTTTCCGCTGCCGGACCGGTCTTCTCAAACACGGGTTACGATGCGAACGCTTATGGCGCTAATGAGGGATATCCCCTTGGCACATTGGCGGCCGGAGCGGAGATGCGGCATCTCGTTGCCACCTATAGTCATTTTGACGAAATGACGCCCGCGCACATCGTTGGACGCGCAGCCGCAGCCTGGTCGTTTCAGCGTGCCGCCGAACCCGAGATCTACTACAGCTTCCGCGGCGAGCGCCGGACCATCGCGGATTATCTCAGCCGACAGCCGACGACCGGACTGCTGGTCGCCAGGGACGACACTATTTTATACGAACACTATCAATACGCGCGATCGGCCGGCGATCGCTTTCTCTCCCAGTCGATGGCGAAGACCATCACCGCCATGCTGATCGGAATCGCTGCGGCCGACGGCCGTATCAAATCGATCGATGATGACGTCGCGACCTATGTCACTGCGCTCGCAGGAACCGAGTACGGTAAGACACCGATCCGCGCGCTGTTGCACATGTCTTCCGGCGTCGACTTCAAGGAGATCTACGACGGGCAGGACGATATCGCGCGCCTCGGGCGCGACCTGTTCGGCCGGCCTGGCAAGGCCCCTGAGGTCAGCGTCGCGCAGTTCGACACCCGCGTCGCGCCGCCAGATACGCGATGGCACTACGCCAGTTCCGAGACCGAGATCCTTGGGCTCGTCCTGCGAGCTGCGACAGGCAAGCCAGTTGCCGATTACCTCAGTGAGAAGATATGGCAGCGGATCGGCACCGAGGCCGACGCCACGTGGGCGATCGACGGTACCGGCCAGGAGGTGACTTTCTGCTGCTTTAATGCCGTATTGCGCGACTACGCCCGTTTTGGCCGTCTGCTCGCACATGACGGTGTGTGGAACGGGCGCGAGATCATTCCTCGCCAATGGCTGATTGATGCGACAACGGTACGTTCGTCCGACACCTATCTCGCGCCAGGTGTGGCCACAAAGTACTACGGCTATGGCTATCAAGTCTGGCTGCTGCCCGGCGCCAAACGCCAGTTCGTTTTGCTTGGCATCCGCGGCCAGATGATCTTTGTCGATCCGGCGACCAAGCTGGTGATGGTACATACAGCAGTGCGTCCAAAAGCAGTCGATACGGACGCGTCGGCAGAGACTATTGCGCTATGGCTCGCTGTCGTTGACCAACTCGGTCGCGGCGCGCGATAGGCGGGTTCTATCTCGTGGCGAATGCATGGTCGAGATGCCGCCCCAGCGGACCGCGGCCGAAGTCGCTGTGAAGGCCGCTTTCAGGGATAGCGCACTAGTATGTGGCATGGTCGGAGGCTTCCGACTCTGGCCCTGAGCTGAACAACGCAACAGCCGCTGCCATGTCGGCTGGTTGCAGGAAACCGGACGCCACTGGATCGTTGGGCTGACCGCCGCTTCTGACCCAACGGAGATATCGCCGCATTTTGCTTGCCGTGGGATGGGCGTGCGACGTATTAGTGAGCAACGCGTTTAGCAAGGTGCGAGATGATCTTCTG
>NZ_LGHL01000443.1 GCF_001908205.1 Bradyrhizobium sp. NAS80.1 | reverse complement strand
TGTTCCGCACCGAGCAGTGTCCAGCTGGAGCCAAACTGACCCGCGATGACGACCGAGCCTCCAAATCTCAGCTCCGGTCCGGTGCCGGCGTTTCCGGCGACAGGATCCATAAAGTAGTTGTTGCCGATCTGATCGAGCTTGGTGGCTCCAAACGCTTCAATCACCGTCGCGGAGGGAGACTGAGGAGGACCGATCACTCCATCGCCGTTCAAATCCTGGTGGAAACTCGTCTCAAACGAGACAATCGACGCAGCAGTCTCCGAAGAGCCGGAGACTTCGTTTCCATTACTGTCAGTATTCCACACCGTAAAACTGCCAGTGGCTGTGTTCTTCCAGGCAACTTCGTACCCGCTCGACGTTTGTTCCGCACCTAGCAGTGTCCAGCTGGAGCCAAACTGACCCGCGATGACGACCGAGCCTCCAAATCTCAGCTCCGGTCCGGTGCCGGCGTTTCCGGCGACAGGATCCATAAAAAAGCCGCTGCCGATCTGATCGAGCTTGGTGGCTCCAAACGCTTCGATCACGGTCGCGCTCGCAGACTGAGGAGGACCAATCAAACCATCGCCGTTCAGATCCTGGTGGAAACTCGTTTCGAACGAGACAATCGACGCAGCCGTTTCCGAAGAGCCGGAGACTTCGTTGCCATTACTGTCGCTAT
>NZ_LGHL01000442.1 GCF_001908205.1 Bradyrhizobium sp. NAS80.1 | reverse complement strand
CACCAACGCGTCGAGCAGCGACGGCCTGAATTTCACAACTGTGAAAGTGAAGAGACAGAAGCAAAAGTTGTAGATCGCGTCCCTAGCGTAGCTCATAGTCAAAAAGAATTCACGATTGCCTTCGCTGTCGAGGGCGATTCAACGCTTGGTTCAGCACAAGACAGACGACCGTTTCGGACGGTGAGAGATGATACGCAGAAAACTCTGTCGCACTGCTGGCGACGACGCCAACTCCCATGACCCTAATTTGTCGGTGGGCACTCGTCGCTGATCAGATTGCGCGATGTGATCACGCTGTTCTCGTTGGAGGTGGTGAGACTCGAAGCTCCAATCGGAGCGGTGCCTAGATAAATAAACAAGAAAATAAATCGAATGTTGGAGGAAACGTTGCACACGTGGTCGAAGGGATCAGGTAGCCTTTATCATTGCGATCGGAAATCGCATTCGCATGTCCATTCCGGTTCGGCAAGCTATGTAGATGGAGTGCGATGACGCGGGCACAATCTTCGCTGCTCGCCGTTCGCGACGTCAGCGTCTCGTTTGGCGGCATCACCGCCCTGAATGGCATTTCGTTCGACATGCGCGAGGGCCAAATCCTGGGCCTGATCGGACCGAACGGTGCCGGCAAGACCACACTTTTCAATTGTCTCAGTCGGCTCTACCAGCCGAGCGCCGGTGACATTCTGCTGGAAGGGAAGAGTATTCTAACCCGTCGGCCGCACCGCATTGCCGAGGTCGGCATCGGTCGCACATTCCAGAACGTTGCCCTGTTCCCGACACTTTCGGTGTTCGATAACGTCAGGATCGGCGCTCACGTTCGTAGTAAAGGCGACATCATCAGCGACGCGCTGAGGTTGCCTTGGGTTCGCCGCGCGCGAGGCGGTGCTTAACAAACGCGTTCACGAGATCGTCGGATATCTCGACCTTGATGCCGTCGCTCATCTCGCGGTTTCCGGCCTGCCGTTTGGCACACAGAAACGCGTCGAGTTGGCACGCGCGTTGGCTGCCGATCCGAAGATTCTGCTACTCGACGAGCCAGCTGGCGGCCTCAATCATGAGGAGGTCTACGTGCTCGGTGAGCTCGTGCGCCGGATTCGCGACGAGCGCAATATGACCATCCTGCTGGTAGAACATCATATGGGGTTGGTGATGTCGATCGCTGATCACATGGTCGCGCTGAATTTTGGCCGCAAACTGGCGGAGGGAACGCCGGCCCAGGTCCAATCGAACCCGGATGTCATCAAGGCCTATCTCGGGAGCAAGGATCAGTGACGGCTATGCTCAATGTGAGAGATCTGCGAGCCCACTACGGACAAGTCCAGGCGCTTTACGGTCTCGATCTCGCCCTCGAGGAAGGCAGCCTGACAGC
>NZ_LGHL01000441.1 GCF_001908205.1 Bradyrhizobium sp. NAS80.1 | reverse complement strand
CGGATTCTGACTKGGCCACCATCACAATCCGCATCGGTCAATGTCCCGAGTCGATTGGCGGACCGGTTCTCACCGTTCCACATCCGACCGAGACATATCGCCGGCCCCCATCCGCTTCCGCCTTGGCAATTTCAAGCACTTTTTGACTCTCTTTTCAAACCATGAAACCTGTGCCTTCGCTCAGGTCCCATATGCAAGTGCCGTTCACATGGAACCTTTCCCCTCTTCGGCCTTCGCCTTGGTAATAGAATTATCATTCTCATTGATTGTGAAAATCTCTGAAGTCTGTGAGTACGACCGGGCGTGAGAGGCACTCGGTCCTCCGGATTTTCAAGGACCGCCCACGTTGTGACACCCAGGCAGGCGTGCCCTCAACCTAATGGCTTCGGGCGCAACTTGCGTTCAAAGACTCGGACTTGGTTCACGGGATTCTGCAATTCACACCAAGTATCGCATTTCGCTACGTTCTTCGCCTTGGCATCGATGCAAGAGCCGAGATATCCGTTGCCGAGAGTCATTTAGCGCCTTGGACTACTGGCAGGATCAACCAGGTATGAAATACGAATGCCCCCGACTGTCCCTGTTAATCATTACTCCGATCCCGCCTTGGCCAACASGCGGGGCGATTTGAAATGGCCGTACTGTA
>NZ_LGHL01000048.1 GCF_001908205.1 Bradyrhizobium sp. NAS80.1 | reverse complement strand
TGCTGAGCAGGAGTACTTCGTTGATGGAGTGACCGAGAGCCTGACCACGGATTTGTCACGCATCAGCGGCTCGTTCGTGATTGCCCGCAATACCGCGTTCACATTCAAAAACAAGATCGTTGACGTGAAGCAAATCGGGCGAGAGTTGAACGTCCGTTATGTACTTGAAGGTTCGGTCCAGCGCAGCGGCAATAGGCTTCGCGTCAACGTGCAGTTTGTTGACGCTGAAACGGGCAAACATCTGTGGGCCGAGCGCTTTGACAAACCCATAGCCGATCTCTTCGACATGCAGGACGAGATCGTATCGAGGCTAGCCAACACTCTTGATGCCGAACTCGTGCGAGCGGAAGCCAAACGCGCCGAACGCGTCCTCAACCCAAATGCGATCGAGCTCTGTTTTCAGGGGACCGCCTGGGTCTACAGGGGACCTACGCGCGAAAACATGGCAATGGCGCAACAATATTTTGCAAAGGCTCTGGCCGCTGATCCGAGCAGCGTGGAAGCGCTGATTGGCTTGGCGCGGGTCGAGGTCGGTCTGGGGTCCACCTTTATTGACGATGGTCGATGGGCGCGATTTGCCAGAGCCGAGTCCCTGCTTGATCAAATCCTGACCTTGGCGCCCAACAATGCGTGGGCTCACTCATTTCTCGGACTTGTCCAGATCCAGACCAAGCGAGTGGAGGCTGGAGTCGCACTATGCGAGAAGGCTCTCGCGCTGGATAGAAACCTGGCGGGCGCGCATGGAATGATTGCCTTCGGCAAACATCTCATGGGACGCAACGTCGAGGCTGAGTTCCACGTCAAGGAAGCAGACCGCCTCTCGCCTCGCGACATATTCGCGTTTCGATGGTTGAGCACCGCGGGCGTCTCCAAAATCACGATTGAAGACGACGCTGCTGCCGTGGCTTGGCTGCGCCGCTGCGTCGAAGCAAATCGCAACTATTCGATTGGGTGGTTCCAACTTGCTGCCGCGTTAGCTCTGCCTGGCAACGTAGCCGAGGCCCAAGGAGCCGCCCGTTCTGGCTTGGCGCTCGATCCGGACTTTTCAATTCGGAGCTATCGTCTAAACGCAGCGGGCGACAATCCCATTTACCTTGCGGGCCGCGAACGCCTTTACGAGGGTCTTCGCATCGCAGGGCTACCAGAGCAGTAATGTCTGGTTTGGGGTCAAAAAGGCGAAATTCCCGTGCCTTTGGCGCATTTCCGCGTTACCCCAGAAAGCAGACATCGACTGTTTATAAGTACACGCCCTAGCGAAGCCGTCACGAAGCCCCGCCATGATCCAGCGCAACGTGGATGCTCGCGCGATTTACTGCGGCGATGCCCCGGCGACGGTCACCAGTACCTGTAGTAGCCAAACCACGCAAACTGCCCTGGGCGCGCCGCCAGAAGCATCTGCGGCGACGCGTGTCGTTTCGGTCGCGTCGCAATGTGTTGCGCCTTGCGCGGTTGCTTGCGATTGACGGTTTCGCGCGGGCTCGATTCTGTGCGGGCCATGGCGAGCGCATCGGCGACTGCCGGAGTGTCCGCCCGGATGGCCGGAGGTTGCGTGATCGGGAGCTCGGGCGTCGCCGCGAAGATTGTCGGCTGGCTCGTATCGAGTTCCACGCGCTCAGGCCATTTGCGATCCGAGTGAATGCGTATGGTTTGCCGATCCTCGGCCGTCTTCTCGGCTGGCGGTGCCTCAAGGGGTGCCCTGGGCAGAAAAAAGTCCGCAACGAACAGGAGCGCGAGCAACGCCGCGCCCACCTTCCACAAATACGCCAACACCGGCATGTCAGTCGCTCCGTGCCCCCCACTCTGTTTGGGCCCAGTGTGCGACGACCTATCGCCATTCTTGGATGCGCTGCACGAGGCGGCTTGACTCAGATCAAGGGTTCGAAGGGATCTATATCTTCGTCCCTGGCAGTCTCACGATGATGTCATCGTGCCGCTGTTTTGCCCGACGGGTCAACCGGCGCGAAGCGTGAGCGCATGCTACGAGTTGGCCCCACCCACCCCTGCGCATCCCAGCGGGCATTTGTCGAGCATGCGCGGTCGAAAGCGTGATATCATGCTACCTGGGATAGCGCTCGCTACTCCTATACTCCGGGAGAGATAGCCATGAAGACCTTGTCGTTCCTCGTTGTCGGGCTCGCTGTCGCAACCCTTTCGATGCCGACTGCAATCGCTCACAATTGTTCCGTAAGCGGCGGTACCATTTCCGCCGTCCCGTGCGCCAAACGTTATGCCGTCAATTACGAAGCGTGCCGAAAATACGTCGTAGAGCATGGCGCGACCGCGGGTGAAGCCATGTGGTGGTGTACGAGCCAGGGCTACACCAAGTGATCTGATGCCGACCGCGAGCAGGAGTTAGCCGGCCGGCGGCCTCTTCGCCTCGGATGTCGTGCCGATCAGCCGCAATTTCAAATGAAGCGCAGTTCAATCCGGGATCACTGCGCCCCGGATTTCGCTGCGCTCTATCAGGGCTACGGGTGTTTTGCTCGACGTGCCAATGGCTTCAAGGAAATCACCGGTCACCATTCCGACAACCCCCGTCTACTTTGCATGGGGTTGTTTTCGCAGTTTTAGTGCGAGAGGGCGCTAGCCTGCGCCGAGCGCGACGGCGACGTTGTAGGTCAGAAGGCTTGCCGCATAAGCGAGCACCAGCATGTAGGTGAAGGTCACAGCCATCCAGGTCCAGCTTCCGGTCTCGCGCCGGATCACGGCGAGCGTGGAGGCGCATTGCGGAGCGAAAATGTACCAGGCCAGCATCGACAGCGCGGTCGCCAGCGACCATTTCGTCGCCAGCACCTGCCCGATCTGCTCGGCCGCTTCCTTGCCGCCTTCGATCGCATAGACCGTGCCGAGCGCTGCGACCGCGACCTCGCGTGCCGCCATGCCCGGGATCAGCGCCACCGCAATCTGCCAGTTGAAGCCGACAGGGGCGAGCAGGGGTTCGATTGCCTTGCCGATGATCGCGGCCAGGCTGAAGTCGATCGCGGGCTCGGTGCTGCCCGCGGGCGGCTGCGGGAACGAGGCCAAAAACCAGATCAGCACCATCATCGAGAAGATCGTGGTGCCGGCGCGTTGCAGGAACATTTTTGCGCGCGTGAAGATGCCGATCGCGATCGATTTCAGCCGCGGCATCTTGTAGTCCGGCAGCTCCAGCATGAACGGCGCCGGCGCATAGTCGCGCAGCATGAAGAACTTGATCAGGAACGAGACCAGCAGCGCGCTGACGATGCCGGTGGCGTAGAGGCCGAACATCACGAGGCCCTGGAGGTTGATGACGCCCCAGACCTCCTTGGCCGGAATGAAGGCGGAGATGATCAGCGTGTAGACAGGAATGCGCGCCGAGCAGGTCATCAGCGGCGCGATCAGGATCGTGGTCAGCCGGTCGCGCTTGTTGTCGATGACGCGCGTCGCCATGATGCCGGGAATGGCGCAGGCAAAGCTCGACAGCAGCGGAATGAACGCGCGGCCGTGCAGCCCGGCGCCGCCCATGATACGGTCCATCAGGAACGCGGCGCGTGCCATGTAGCCGAAATCTTCCAGCAGCAGGATGAACAGGAAGATGATGATGATCTGCGGCAGGAACACGATGACGCTGCCGACGCCGGAGATCACGCCGTTCTGCAGGAAGCTCTGCAACAGGCCGTCGGGCAGGGTGGCGTGCACGAGCTCGCCAAGCGCATCGAAGCCGGATTGGAGCAGCTCCATCAGCGGATGCGCCCAGGCGAACACCGCCTGGAACATCACGAACAGGATCAGCGCGAGCAGGATGAGGCCACCGACGGGATGCAGCACCACGGCGTCGATCCGCGCGGTCCATGTGTCGGGCCGGCTCGGCAGGCTGACGCAGTCGGCGATGATGCGGTCGGCCTCGCGCTGGGTGGCGCGCAGCTCGGAGACGGTGAGCGCGCGCCAGCTGCTCTCCTGAGGCTCGGCGGCCAGCTTGGCCGAAATCTCGTCGGTCAGCTTCAACAGGTCGGCGGTGCCGCCCTTGCGCACCGCGATCGAGGTGACCACGGGCACGCCGAGCTCCTTCGCGAGCCGCTCCACGTCCACCGTGATGCCGCGGCGGCTCGCGATGTCGAACATGTTGAGCACGAGGATCATCGGCCGGCCGGTGCGCTTGAGCTCGAGCAGCAGGCGGATGGTCAGGCGCAGATTGGTCGAGTCGGCGACGCACAGCACGAGGTCGGGCACCGTCTCGCCGGAGGCCTTGCCGAGCACGAAGTCGCGGGTGATCTCCTCGTCCGGGCTGCGGCCGCGCAGCGAATAGGTGCCGGGCAGGTCGACCACCGAGACCTGGCGGCCGAGCGGGGTGACGAAGAAGCCTTCCTTGCGCTCGACGGTGACGCCGGGGTAGTTCGCGACTTTCTGCCGGCTGCCGGTCAGCGCATTGAACAGCGACGTCTTGCCGCTGTTTGGCGTGCCCACCAGGGCGAGATGCAGCAGGGGTAATTCCATGTGATCAAAAGACCTGGCAAAAGACCTGGCAAGAGACTTGGGATGAGGCGTCCGGTCGCGTCAGGCGACGATGATGGCCATGGCTTCACGACGGCGCACCGCGATCGTGATGTTGTCGACACGGACGGCGATCGGGTCGCGCCCGACCAGCCCCTCGTGCAGGACCTCGACCCGGGCGCCCTCGACGAAGCCGAGCTCGATCAGTCGGCTCTCGAGCTCGATGTCCGAGAGCGCCGAGCCCGCGTCCCTGGCGGAAAGATGCTGAATGACGCCGGTATAGCCGCGCTGGGCCAGGCCCAGCGGCATTTGCGAACGCGTATCATTGGTGTCGGTCATGCCCTGTATTTTCAACGCCGGGCATTGAGGTCAAGCGTGCTTGCTCGCCGAAGCTGCACCTTAGAGCTATTTTAAAGTGCAGTGGCCCGGGGGGGCGTCGGGGGATGCCCCCGGGCGCTTACTGAGCCGGGACCTTTTCCGGCTGGACGGCCATGGCGCGGCTCTTGAAATAGTCGAGGACGAACAGACGGATCGCCGAGGACAAATTGCCCTGCTGGCGGGCGCCGTCGATCTCGCCGACGAGTTCGGACAGCGTCATGTTGCGCAGGCCCGAGATCTCCTTCATGCCGTTCCAGAACGCCTCTTCCAGGCTGACGCTGGTCTTGTGACCGGCGACGACGATCGAACGCTTCACGACGGGCGACTTCATGGCTGATCCTCGCGATCGATCTGATGCTGGTCCAGATGCGCCTTCGCCTTGTCCGCGCGCGTCTCCTCCGCCGACCGTTCCGCCTTCGTGCGGCCGAACTTCGCCCGGTTGGCGTCCGCCTGCTTCGCCGAGGCTTCCCGCTCGGCGCGCTTCCTGAAACGATTCAGGTTGATGACGTTCCCCATGCCGCGTCTCCATCATCCGATCCTCCTCGGGCAGGATGAAATCTCCAGAAACAGGGTGCCGCGTTGCGCCCCACAAGACTTGATCGCCATTCGCTCGTCCTCGTCAATCGGCCTCTAGGACCATCAAACGATGAATTCGCCCTGTCGAGGCGAGAGGGCTGCGTACCACGCCGCCCTGCCGCAACATTGACGGTAATCAAATCCCGCCCTCAAAGCCGCATATTTTTGCGAGTTGGGGCTTCCGTAACATTACGGATGGGTTGTCGGAATTCGGAATTTTATCCCGGGCTGGTCATCTTCTCGGGGCGGACCAGGCGGTCGAATTCATCCGCCGAGACGAAGCCGAGCCGCAGCGCCTCCTCCTTCAGCGTGGTGCCGTTGGCATGTGCCGTCTTGGCCACCTTGGCCGCATTGTCGTAGCCGATTTTGGGCGCCAGCGCGGTCACCAGCATCAACGAACGCTCCATGAGCTCCCTGATGCGCTTTTCGTCGGCGCGGATGCCGCTGACGCAATGTTCGGTGAAGGAGCGCGCGGCGTCGGCCATCAGGCGGATCGAGTGCAGCATGTTGTAGGCGAGCACGGGCTTGTAGACGTTGAGCTCGAAATGGCCCTGGCTGCCGGCCACCGTGATCGCGGTGTGATTGCCAAACACCTGGCAACACACCATCGTCATCGCCTCGCACTGCGTCGGATTGACCTTGCCCGGCATGATCGAGGAGCCCGGCTCGTTCTCCGGCAGGATCAATTCGCCCAGGCCCGAGCGCGGGCCAGATCCCAGCAGGCGGATGTCATTGGCGATCTTGAAGAGCCCTGTCGCGACCGAATTGATGGCGCCGTGCGCCAGCACATAGGCGTCGTTTGAGGCCAGTGCCTCGAATTTGTTGGCGGCGCTGGTGAAGGGGAGTTTGGTAATCCCGGCAACGTGCTTTGCGAACAGTTTTGCAAAGCGCGGCTTCGAGTTGAGGCCGGTGCCGACGGCGGTGCCGCCCTGCGCCAGCGGATAGAGATCCTTCACCGCGACCTTGAGGCGGGCGATGCCGCTTTCGACCTGCGCGGCATAGCCGGAAAATTCCTGGCCGAGCGTCAGGGGCGTCGCATCCTGGGTATGGGTGCGGCCGATCTTGACGATCCCGGCGAACTCCTTCTCCTTCTTGCGTAGCGCGCGCTGCAGCTCGCCGAGGGCCGGAACGAGATCGGCGGTGATGCGGCTCGCGGCCGCGATGTGCATCGCGGTCGGGAACGAGTCGTTCGACGACTGGCTCATGTTGACGTGGTCGTTGGGATGCACCGGCTTCTTGGCGCCGAGCTCGCCGCCGAGTAGCTCATTGGCGCGATTGGCGATGACCTCGTTGACGTTCATGTTGGTCTGCGTGCCCGAGCCGGTCTGCCACACCACGAGCGGAAAATGATCGTCGAGGCTGCCGTCGATCACCTCGCGCGCGGCGCGGATGATGGCATTGGCGCGGCGCTGGTCGAGCAGGCCGAGCTCGCGGTTGGACTGTGCCGCGGCGAGCTTGACGATGCCAAGCGCATGCACGAGCGAGATCGGCATACGGTCGGTACCGATGCGGAAGTTTTGGCGCGAGCGCTCGGTCTGCGCACCCCAATAGCGATCGGAAGGGACCTCGATCGGACCAAAACTGTCGGTCTCAATGCGGGTTGCGGAGCGGCTATTGGTCTTCGAGCGGGCAGTCTTCGAACGGGAAGTCTTGGCCATGAGCACATCCATTCTGCCGGGCGAAACGTCGCGCGGCCTCTTTGTGTGCTCATCTATATAGGCAGTTTGGCCGGGTGCGATGGTCTCGCGCCCAGCCTGGATCATTTCTTGCGGAAACGATCGAGCCGGACGACTTCGGCGCCGCCCTGGCTCGGCGGGGTCGGCTCCTCCGCGGCCTCGGCCGCCTCAGCGGCAGGCGCAGGCACAGCGACCGCCGACGGTGCAGGAGCGGCCGGCAGTGCCTCGGGCGAGACCTCCGCGACATCGGAGGTATCGAACTGGAGGCCGAACTTCACGGACGGATCGAGGAAGCTCTTGATGGCGCTGAACGGCACCACCAGCCGCTCCGGAATGCCGCCGAAGGACAGGCCGACCTCAAAGCGGTCCTCGAGCACAGTCAGATCCCAGAACTGGTGCTGGAGGATGATCGTCATCTCTTCGGGATATTGCGCGAGCAGGCGCGACGACAGCTTCACGCCCTCGGCCTTCGATACGAAGGTGATGAAGAAGTGATGCTCGCCCGGCAGTCCATGGGACGCGGCATCGGTCAGCACCTTCCGCAGCACGCCGCGCAGCGCGTCGCGGGCCAGCACATCGTATCGGATATGATCGGTCGCCATGGTGGTCCTGTTGCATTCCAGGAGCAGAGCCCTGCCGGCCCGACTCGCCAAGCCGCGATAGTACCGCGCCTGACGGCTCAGCAGGAGTCCCCGCCGGGAAGGAATTAAGAGGCAAGTGGAGGCTTCTGTTGCCAGGTGCCTCCGAACCCCGCCTAGCGGAGCTTAACCCGCTAGGACTTTAAAGTGGTCTTTCAAACTGCGTTACGCAGCCTGAGCAACCGGAGCAAAGTTGTCGTTGGCAACTATTGCAGTAGCCCGATAACGGCGGAACAATACCGGGAAAAAGTACGCCCTTTACGCCCTCGTCGATCCTATTTCGCCCCCTCCAAAACTCAGCTCCCCGGGCGGGCCTGAGCCGCTGGTCGATGAGCTTTGGTGGAGGCGCCGGGTACCGCCCCCGGGTCCGAATGGTTTATTGCGACGACCGTTTATTTCCATAGCCGGCGAACCGGCACTCCCAATATAGGGGGCAAAGGTTTCAAAAAACAGTGGTTTCGCGCGACGATCCCACGGTTCCCTTTGGATAGTTTCCGCGCGCTCTCCGGTATGATCTTGGCCGTGCGGCAGCCGGCGTTCTAAGCTCCTGACATGTCCACGGATTCAGCACCGGCCGCCCAAGAGCCAGACCAAGAGCCGGATGTCCCCGCCGCCCACGCCCCTCCGCCTGGTCTGCTCGCACTGTGCCTGGCCTTCGCTCGGATGTCACTGGCCGGTTTTGGTGGGGTTCTGGTCTTTGCCCGGCACGCCATTGTCGATCGGCACCGCTGGATGACAGCGGACGAGTTCAACGAGACTTTTGCGCTCTGCCATTTCCTGCCCGGGCCGAACATCGTCAATCTGTCGATGGTGTTCGGTTCGCGGCTGCGCGGGATCGCCGGTGGCGTCGCCGCGTTCACCGGGCTGTTGCTGCCGCCGACGCTGATCATGACGCTGCTCGCGATCATCTACGCCCGGTTGGGCGATGTGGAGGTGCTGCGCCGCATCCTCGCGGGCATCGCCTGTGCGGCGGTCGGCCTGCTGATCGCGGTGGTGTTCCGGATGATGACCCCCCTGCTCAAGCGGATGGATGTCGTCGTGCTCATCCTGATGGTCGGCGTGTTCGTCGCCATCGGTGTGCTCCGCCTGCCGCTCCAGGCGGTGCTGCTGGTTGCAATGCCCCTCAGCATCGGCGTCACCTTCCTGATGCGGCGGAAGGTAGCAGCATGAACAGCGAGAACCCGATCTGGTCGCTGATCTCCACCTTTGGTCTAATGTCGCTGTTCGCGGTCGGCGGCGCCGCGGCGGCGGTGCCGGAGATGCAGCGCATCGCGGTCGACGTGCATCACTGGATGACCGACAAGCAGTTCGCCGACGCCTATGCGATCGCGCAGCTCTCGCCAGGTCCAAACGTGCTTATCGTCACGTTAATCGGCTATGCCGTCGCCGGCATTCCCGGCGCGCTGGCGGCGACGCTGGCGATGTGTCTGCCGACGGCCCTGCTTGCCTATTATGTCAGCCGGCTCCTGAACCGGCCGAGCCAATCGCGCTGGCCTGGCCTGATCCAGGCTGCACTGGTTCCACTCTCGATCGGATTGATGGCAGCCAGCGCGCTGATCCTGGCCCAGTCGACCGATCGCACCATTGCTGCACTGCTTCTGACCGCGCTGGTTGCAGTGATCGCATCCGTCTCGCGCATCAATCCGTTGTGGCTCCTGCTCGCCGGCGGCCTGTTGGGTTTCGCTGGCATTGTGTGATGAAAATCGCTACGCAGTGATCCGGGCGGGGGATCCATTTCCAGCCGATTAGAACAACAGTGCTCGTGACTTGCGAGTCGCGGAGGAGACATGCATGGCCGATACGATGGGCCACTCAGCGACAGCCACCCGAAACACATCGGTGGCGCTCGGCTTTTGTCTGCTGGCGATTGCGCCGCAGATTTTCGAGTTCATCTGGTCGATAGGCACGATTTTTGGCTGGGGCGCAGGCCGCGGCCCGGCCGCCGTCGTGATCGGTCACGCCACCGCGCTGGTCGCGGGCGCTCCTGGCGCACTGATCGGAGCGATCGGCGGTGACACCAAGAAGACGTCATCAGATGTGCTGCTGGCGCTGATCTATTCCTATCCGCTGTTCGCGGTGGCGATCGTGACGCTGTTCATGACGATCAGGTCGGCGCAGGACTATGTCGGCGGTGTCATTCTCATGGCGCTGGCGCTGTTCGCGCTGTGGGCGTCGAGCGATCTTCAGGGCATGCGCGGCTTCTCCTTCGGCGCCGGTACGGCGCCGCGGATGTTCGGCGGGCTTTTGGTGGCTCTGTCCGCAGGCATTGCATTGACAGGCCTTCTGGCCGAGGGGCCGGCGCTCCAGCATTACTCCTGGCGCGGACCGTTGTTCGTGATGGTCGCGATCCTGTTTTTCGCGCTGGCGATCCGGCCGCTCGGCCTTGTGGTCTCCGCCTTCGTGAGCTTCATGATCGCGGCGACAGGATCGCATGAGACGCGTTGGCTGGAGGCCGCCATCGTCGGCGCCTGCCTGACGCTCGGTTGCGCCGTGCTATTCCCCTACGTGCTCGGGCTGCCGATGCCGATGTTCCCGCGTTTCCTGGTCCAGTGAGGGTGTGATGGAGCTCTTTGCCAACCTCGCTCACGGTTTTGTCGTCGCCTTCTCTCCGATCAACCTCCTGATGTGCCTGATCGGCGCTCTTGTCGGAACGCTGGTCGGCGTGCTGCCGGGCATCGGCACCATCGCGACGGTCGCGATGCTGCTGCCGATCACCTTCGGACTGCCGCCGGTCGGCGCGCTGATCATGCTCGCCGGCATCTACTACGGCGCCCAGTATGGCGGCTCGACCACGTCGATCCTGGTCAATATTCCGGGTGAAGCGACATCGGTTGTCACTGCCATCGACGGCCACCAGATGGCCAAGCAGGGCCGTGCTGGTCCGGCGCTGGCGATCGCGGCGATCGGTTCGTTCTTCGCCGGCTGCGTTGCGACCGTGCTCATCGCAGTGCTCGGCGCGCCGCTGACCAAGCTCGCGCTGGCGTTCGGCCCGGCCGAGTATTTCTCGCTGATGGTGCTCGGCCTGATCTTCGCGGTCGTGCTGGCCAAGGGCTCGGTGCTGAAGGCGATCGCGATGATCGTGTTCGGCCTGCTGCTGTCGATGGTCGGCTCGGACATCGAGACTGGCGCCTCGCGCATGGCGTTCAACATTCCGGAACTGGCCGACGGTCTCGGCTTTGCGACGGTGGCGATGGGCGTGTTCGGCTTTGCCGAGATCATCCGCAATCTCGACGCCGGCGCCGAGATGAACCGCGACCTCGTGCAGCAGAAGATCACCGGCTTGATGCCGACCAGGAAGGATCTGATCGACTCGACGCCGCCGATCCTGCGCGGCACCGTGCTCGGCTCGATCCTCGGCATCCTCCCGGGCGGCGGCGCGGTCATCGCGTCGTTCGCGGCCTATACGCTCGAGAAGAAGATCGCCAAGAACCCGTCGCGGTTCGGCCGCGGTGCAATCGAGGGCGTGGCGGCGCCGGAAAGCGCCAACAACGCCGCGGCGCAGACCTCCTTCATCCCGCTGCTGACGCTCGGCATCCCGCCGAACGCGGTGATGGCGCTGATGGTCGGTGCGATGACCATTCACGGCATCGTGCCGGGTCCGCAGGTGATGCAGAAGCAGCCCGACCTCGTCTGGGGCATGATCGCCTCGATGTGGATCGGCAATCTGATGCTGATCATCATCAACCTGCCGCTGGTCGGAATCTGGGTGCGGCTCCTGCGCGTGCCTTACCGGCTGATGTTCCCCTCGATCGTGATCTTCTGCGCGATCGGCATCTACTCGGTGAACAACGCACCGGTCGACGTCATCCTCGCCGGCGTCTTCGGCCTGGTCGGCTACTGGCTGATCAAGCACGATTTCGAGCCGGCGCCGCTGCTGCTCGGCATGGTGCTCGGACCGCTGATGGAAGAGAACCTGCGCCGCGCGCTGCTGATCTCGCGCGGCGACTGGAGCGTGTTCCTGACGCGTCCGTTGTCCGCGGTGCTGCTCGCGATCGCGGCGTTCCTTCTGGTGCTCACTGTGCTGCCCGCGTTGCGCGCCAAGCGCGACGAGGTGTTCACCGAGTCCGAGAACTGATCGCGCCGCGCTCTGCGTCGTCGTCGCGCCTGCGTCGCGCGCCGCATTCGGAAGTCGAATCGACTTACGCGATGGCTTCGTGAAATGAAAATGCCGGCCTTATGGCCGGCATTTTTGTTTGTGTCCCGGGGGATCTCGATGACTTCCATTCGCGCGCTTGCTACGAGCGCATGTGCAGCAGTGCTCGCATCGCTGTGCGCCTTTGTTGCGCCGTCGCAGGCGCAGACCTATCCGACGCGCAGCATAACCATGATCGTGCCGTTCGCGGCCGGCGGTCCGACCGACGTGATCTCACGCATCGTCACCGCGCATATGGCGCAGACGCTGGGGCAGAGCATCGTCATCGAGAACGTGGTCGGCGCCGGCGGCACCACCGCGACCACGCGCGCCGCGCGCGCGACCAATGACGGCTATACGCTGATTACCGGGCATATGGGCACGCACGCTGCGTCCGTGCCGCTCTATCCGAAGCTCGCCTATCATCCCGAAAAGGATTTTGAGCCGATCGCGCTGCTTGCGGGCACGCCGATCCTGATCCTGGCGCGCAAGGATTTCCCGCCGAAGGACCTGAAGGAGTTCGTGACTTACGTGAAGGCGAATGCCGAGAAGGTGAACGCGGCGCATGCCGGCGTCGGCTCGGTCTCGCACGTGTCCTGCGAGCTGTTGCACTCCATCCTCGACATCAAGCCGGTCGGTGTGCCCTTCAACGGCACGGGACCTGCGATGAACGCGCTGGTGGCAGGACAGGTCGACTACATGTGCGACCAGATCGTCAACGCCGTGCCGCAGATCAACGCCGGCACCATCAAGGCCTATGCGATCGCAACGCCGGAGCGCAATCCGTCGCTGCCGAACGTGCCGACGACGGCGGAAGCCGGCCTGCCTGCATTCCAGGCCCAGGCCTGGAACGCCATGTTCGCGCCGAAGGGAACTTCGCCTGCCATCGTGGCGAGCCTGAACGCCGCCGCGATCAAGGCGCTCGACGACGAGAACGTGCGCAAGCGTCTGCTCGAACTCGGCAGCGTCATCCCGGGTCCTGCGGACCGCACGCCGGAGGCGCTGGCGACCCTCGTCAAGAACGAGATCGCGAAGTGGACCCCGGTGCTCAAGCCGGCAACTTAACCAGCACTTTCAAACCGATAGGCGAGGGGCGGGACGAGAGTTCCGCCCCTTGTCGTTTGCGCCGGGAACGCTCACTTTTCCGGGTATAATGGGCACAGACGGCGAATCGCCGCTGTCGCAGCGCGGGGGCGGCCGCTAAGTTCGCCGCCTCCCCAAAGGCTCATGGCACATGCACCAGTATCAGGACCTGCTCGAGCGGATTCTTTCAGACGGCGCCGAGAAGACCGATCGGACCGGCACCGGCACGCTGTCGGTGTTCGGCCATCAGATGCGCTTCAATTTGTCCGCCGGTTTCCCGATGCTGACCACCAAGCGGCTGCCGCTCAAGGCGATTGTGCATGAACTGCTGTGGTTCCTGAAGGGCGATACCAACATCAAATATCTGCGCGACAACGGCGTCACCATCTGGGACGAGTGGGCGGATGCCAATGGCGATCTCGGTCCGGTCTACGGCCATCAGTGGCGCTCTTGGCCCGCGCCGGACGGCCGCAGCATCGACCAGATCGCGAATGTGGTCGACATGATCAAGCGCAACCCGGACTCGCGCCGGTTGATCGTCTCGGCGTGGAACCCGGCCGAGGTCGATAAGATGGCACTCCCGCCGTGCCACTGTCTGTTCCAGTTCTACGTCGCCAACGGCAAGCTGTCGTGCCAGCTCTATCAGCGCTCGGCTGACGTGTTCCTCGGCGTGCCCTTCAACATCGCTTCCTATGCGCTGCTCACCATGATGGTGGCACAGGTCACCGGTCTGAAGCCCGGCGACTTCGTGCATTCGTTCGGCGACACCCATCTCTACTCCAACCATCTGGAGCAGGCCCGGCTTCAGCTCTCGCGCGCGCCGCGTGCGCTGCCGGTGATGCGGATCAACCCCGACGTGAAGGACATCTTCTCTTTCCGCTACGAGGATTTCGAGCTCGTGGGCTACGATCCGCATCCGCACATCAAGGCGGAAGTCGCGGTCTGACGCCGATGTCGCTCAACATCCGCCGCGCGCGTCCTGGCGAAGCCGGGCTGGTTCTTGCTTTCATCCGCGAACTGGCTGAGTACGAAAAACTGTCGCACGAGGTCGAGGCGACTGAGGCGATGATCGCGGAGGCGCTATTCAGCAGCAATCCGCAGCTCTATTGCGCGATCGCCGAGTGGAACTGCGAGCCTGTCGGCTTTGCGGTGTGGTTCGTCAATTTCTCCACCTTCAGCGGCCGCCACGGCATCTATCTCGAAGATTTGTACGTGCGGCCGTCGTACCGGGGCAGGGGCCTCGGCAAGGCGCTGCTGGTCTATCTCGCGAAGGAATGCGTCGACAACGGCTGGTCGCGCCTGCAGTGGGCCGTGCTTGACTGGAACGCGCCGTCGATCGAGTTCTACAAATCGCTCGGCGCCGCCATGATGGACGACTGGACGCTGTGCCGCGTCACCGGTCCTGCGCTGACGCGCCTTGCCGGGAGCGCGACCTGATGGAGATCGTCTTCGTCGTGGCGATTGCGGAGAACGGCGTCATCGGCGCAGGTAACACGATCCCGTGGCGATTGAAGTCCGACATGGCGCGCTTCAAGGCGCTCACGACCGGCAAGCCCGTGATCATGGGGCGCAAGACCTTCGAATCCCTGCGCCGGCCGCTCCCCAACCGCACCAACATCGTCATCACGCGCGATGCGGATTATCGCGCCGCCGGCGCCGTCGTTACGACATCGGCTGCCGATGCGGGGGCGGTCGCGCGGGGCGATGCCCTGCGGCGTTCGGTCGCCGAGATCGCGGTAATCGGCGGTGCCGAGATCTATCGGCAATGGCTCGATCGCGCCGATCGCCTCGAAATCACCGAAGTGCATGCGCGCCCCGAAGGCGACACGCATTTCAGCATCGACAAGGCAGAGTGGGAGGAAGTTGAGCGCATTCGCCAACCTGCCGGCCCCGATGACAGCGCCGACTTCTCCTATGTGACATATCGTCGGCGGCCCCGCCATTAACTGCTTCCGCCAATGTTTACATTGACTTTTTCGTGCCCGAGCATAGCTCGGAAGGCGGCTAGGGCTGCGTTGTAAGGGACTTGCCTGTCCCCTATAAAGCCGGACCGGACAATGCCGGCCGGGTGAGTTCTAGTCCCGGTCTGCCGAGGAGAACGTCGAATGCCGTGGAAGAATCAGGGCGGTGGGCCATGGGGCTCGGGTCCGAAGGGACCGTGGGGCTCAGGCCCGCAACCGGTCGGGCCGAGGCCGCCGGATCTGGAAGACCTTCTGCGGCGCGGCCAGGACCGCCTCCAGCAGATCATGCCGGGCGGCCATTTCTCCGGCATTGGCATCACGCTGATCATCCTGCTCATCATCGCGTTCTGGCTGCTGTCGGGCTTCTTCCGCGTGCAGTCCGAGGAACTCGGCGTCGTGCTGCGCTTCGGCAAGCATGTCCGCACTGTGCAGCCGGGCCTGAACTATCATCTGCCTTATCCGATCGAGACCGTGCTGCTGCCGAAGGCGCTGCGCGTTAACACCATCTCCATCGGCATGACGCTCATCGACGATCCGGCGCGGCGCAGCCGCTCCATTCGTGACGTGCCGGAAGAGAGCCTGATGCTGACCGGCGACGAGAACATCGTCGACGTCGATTTCACCGTGCTCTGGCGCATCAAGCCGGACGGCGTCGGTGATTTCCTCTTCAACATCCAGAATCCCGAAGGCACCGTGAAGGCGGTCGCCGAGAGCGCGATGCGCGAGGTGATCGGCCGCTCGCAGATTCAGCCGATCCTGACCGGCGCGCGAAACGTGACCGAGCAGGGCGTGCAGGAACTGATCCAGCGGACGCTGGATAGCTATGGGGCGGGCATTCTTGTCACCCAGGTGCAGATGCAGAAGGTCGATCCGCCGGCGCAGGTGATCGACGCCTTCCGCGACGTCCAGGCGGCGCGCGCCAATCAGGAGCAGCTGCAGAACGAAGCGCAGACCTATGCCAACCAGGTCGTGCCACAGGCGCGCGGACGTGCGGCGCAGATCCTGCAGGCCGCCGAAGGCTACAGGGAGCAGGCGATCGCCGAGGCCAAGGGTCAGAGCGCGCGCTTCCTGAAGATTTACGAGGAATACAAGAAGGCGCCCGACGTGACGCGTGAACGGATTTACCTGGAAACCATGGAGCGGGTGCTCGGTGGCGCGGACAAGCTCGTCTATGACGGCGGCGCCGCGGGCCAGGGCGTCGTGCCCTATCTGCCGCTGGGCGAGTTGACGACCAAGCGGCCGCCTACCAGCGGTCAGCAGCAGTCGAGCGGAGGCAACCGATGAGGTCTCCGGTCACAGGTATCGTCGCGCTGCTCGCCCTCCTGTTCGTCGTGATCGTCGGCTACATGTCGCTGTTCACGGTGCAGCAGACCGAGCAGACCATCGTTCTGCAGTTCGGCCGTCCCGTCGACGTTGTCACCGCACCCGGCCTGCACTTCAAGGCGCCGTGGAATTCGGTGATCAACATCGACAAGCGGATCCTCGATCTCGAGAATCCGTCGCAGGAAGCAATCGCGTCCGACCAGAAGCGGCTGGTGGTCGACGCCTTCGCGCGCTACCGCATCAAGGACGCGCTGCGCTTCTACCAGAGCGTCGGCTCGATCCAGGCGGCCAACCTCCAGCTCACCACGCTCCTGAACGCAGCGCTGCGCCGCGTGCTCGGCGAGGTCACCTTCATCAACGTCGTGCGTGACGACCGAGAGAAGCTGATGCAGCGCATCCGCGACCAGCTCGATCGCGAGGCCGACGGCTACGGCATCCAGGTCGTCGACGTCCGGATCCGCCGCGCCGACCTGCCGGAACAGAACAGCCAGGCGGTCTATCTGCGCATGAAGACCGAGCGCGAGCGCGAGGCCGCCGAGTTCCGCGCGCAGGGCGGCCAGAAGGCGCAGGAGATCCGCTCCAGGGCCGACCGCGAGGCGACCGTGATCGTCGCGGAAGCCAATTCGCAGGCCGATCAGACCCGCGGCGCTGGCGATGCCGAACGCAACCGCCTGTTCGCCGAGGCCTACAGCAAGGATGCCGACTTCTTCGCATTCTACCGGTCGATGACGGCCTACGAAAACGGGTTGCGCGCGAACGACACCCGCTTCCTGCTGCGGCCCGAGTCGGATTTCTTCCGGTACTTCGGTAGCCCGTCCGGCAAGACGGCGACCGAGACGCCGGCCAAGCCTTGAGCTAAAGAAGCCTTAAGCTAGACAAGCCTTAAGCCAGACAAGGGCGGCAGTTCTGCCGCCCTTCGTCCAGACAAGAACAGCACAACGGGGAGTTCCAATCCGATGAGGTCCATTGCGTTCGCCGACTTCCTCATCGGCTTAGGCATCCTGTTCGTGCTGGAAGGCTTGATGTTCGCGGCAAGTCCGAACTGGATGCGCAAGGCCATGAAGAGCGCCATCGCCACGCCAGACAATATCCTGCGGGCGGTCGGGATCGGTTCGGCCGTGGCAGGCCTGATCCTGATCTGGGTTATGCGGCGTCCGATTTAGGCGTCGCCCTACGTCAAAGTGAAGGCGACAGGCCGGTTTTCGCCGTATTATTCGGGTCTTGAGGCCCATTGAGCTCCGCGCTTGCGCCGTTCCCCCGTTCGAGCGCAGTCTGGAGGCCGAATCCTTTTCTTCTCTGGAGATCACAATGACCGCTGCCACCATTGCCCCGACCCGCTTGCGCCATTGCGCGCGACTTGGCGTGCGACTTGGGTTGGCCGCGCTCGCCATCGGCGCATTCAGCGCGTTCGGCACGCCGGCCTATGCGCGCGGACCGGAGGGCATCGCCGACGTCGCCGAGAAGGTGATCGACGCAGTCGTCAACATCTCGACCTCGCAGACCGTCGAAGCCAAGGGTGGCGGCAGCAGCACCATGCCGCAACTGCCGCCCGGCTCGCCCTTCGAGGAGTTCTTCGACGACTTCTTCAAGAACCGCAGGGGGCCCGGCGGCAGCAAGGGCGGCGAGAACAGCCCGCCGCCGCGCAAGACCAACTCGCTCGGCTCCGGCTTCATCATCGACACCTCGGGTGTCGTCGTGACCAACAACCACGTCATTGCGGACGCCGACGAAATCAACGTCATCCTCAACGACGGCACCAAGATCAAGGCCGAGCTGGTCGGCGTCGACAAGAAGACCGATCTTGCCGTGCTCAAGTTCAAGCCGACGAAGCCGCTTGTCGCGGTGAAATTCGGCGACTCCGACAAGCTGCGCCTCGGCGACTGGGTGATCGCGATCGGCAACCCGTTCAGCCTGGGCGGCACGGTAACGGCCGGCATCGTCTCGGCCAAGAACCGCGATATCTCCTCGGGTCCCTATGACAGCTACATCCAGACCGACGCCGCCATTAACCGCGGCAATTCGGGCGGCCCGCTGTTCAACCTCGAAGGCGAGGTTATCGGCGTCAACACGCTGATCATCTCGCCGTCCGGCGGCTCGATCGGCATCGGCTTTGCCGTGCCGTCGAAGACGGTCGCGGGCGTCGTGGACCAGCTCCGCCAGTTCGGCGAACTGCGCCGCGGCTGGCTCGGTGTGCGCATCCAGGGCGTCACCGACGAGATCGCCGAGAGCCTCAACATCAAGCCGCCGCGCGGCGCGCTGGTGGCCGGCGTCGATGACAAGGGCCCGGCGAAGCCGGCCGGCATCGAGCCCGGCGACGTCGTCGTCAAATTCGACGGCAAGGACGTCAAGGACCCGAAGGACCTCTCCCGCGTCGTCGCCGACACGGCGGTCGGCAAGGAGGTCGACGTCGTCATCATCCGCAAGGGCCAGGAGGAGACCAAGAAGGTCACGCTCGGCCGTCTCCAGGATCCCGACAAGGTGCAGGCCGCGGTGAAGACCGATGAGCCCGCGCCCGAGAAGCCGGTGACGCAGAGGGCTCTCGGCCTCGATCTTGCGGCGCTCAGCAAGGATCTGCGCGCCCGCTACAAGATCAAGGACAGCGTCAAGGGCGTGGTCGTCACCAATGTCGACGCCAATTCGGACGCCGCCGAGAAGCGGCTCTCCGCCGGCGACGTCATCGTGGAGGTAGCGCAGGAAGCCGTTTCGAGCGGCGCCGACATCCAGAAGCGGGTCGACCAGCTCAAGAAGGACGGCAAGAAGTCGGTGCTGCTGCTGGTCTCGAACGGCGACGGCGAGCTGCGCTTCGTGGCGCTGAGCGTGCAGTAAGGGACGGTATCGGTCCCATACTTACTGTCATGCCCCGCGAAAGCGGGGCATCCAGTACGCCGCGGCTTCTCGATTTAATCAGCGCTGTCTCTGGAATACTGGATCGCCCGCGGAGGAGGCTACCCCTCCACGAACTCCTCACGCCTGTACCCTTGCGCATAGAGCAGCGCGGTGAGATCGCCGTGATCGATCCGCGCCGCTGCCGCCGCCGCGACCGCAGGCTTGGCATGATAGGCCACGCCCAGCCCCGCCGCCTGGATCATCGCGAGATCATTGGCGCCGTCACCGACCACCAGCGAGTCGATGTCGTCGAGATCGAACGACTCCATCAAATCCACCAGCGTGGCGAGCTTTGCGGCGCGGCCCAGGATCGGCTCCTTCACCCCGCCGGTGAACTTGCCGTCGCGCACGACGAGCTCGTTGGCGCGGTTCTCCTGGAAGCCAATCTTTGCGGCGACCGCCTTGGTGAACAGCGTGAAGCCGCCGGAGACGAGGCAGGCATAGGCGCCGTGAGCGCGCATGGTTGCGACCAGCTCACGGCCGCCCGGCGTCACCGTGATGCGCTTGGCCAGCACTTCGTCGACCACGCTGACCGGGAGGTCCTTCAGAAGCGCGACGCGCTCGCGCAGCGCCGGCTCGAACTCGATCTCGCCGCGCATCGCGCGTTCGGTGATGGCTGCCACATGCGTCTTCACCCCGACGAAATCGGCGAGCTCATCGATGCACTCCTGGCCGATCATGGTGGAATCCATGTCGGCGAGAAAAAGCTTCTTGCGCCGGAAGCCGACTGGCTGCACGACGATGTCGATGGGCAGGTCGCCGCGGAGCTCGCGCAACCGCTGTTCGATGGCGTGACGGTCGCCTTCGAGGTTACTGTTGGCGCCGAAGGGGATGTCGACCGCAACCCCGTCGAACAGCCAGTGCGCCGGTGCGGCCTGTGGCAGCACCGCGCGGGCGCCGTCGACGATGGTGCTATCGAGCGCGGGATTGTCGGGATTGCAGATCAGCGTGGCGACGAGAGACATTTGAGGTTTTCGTGAGCGAGGGGCAAGTCAGCAGAAGGCATGTTGGCAAGGCCGTGCTTATCGCAGGCCCGACCGCCAGCGGCAAGTCGGCGCTGGCGCTCGAGCTAGCCCTCAGCGCGGGCGGCGTCGTCATCAATGCCGATTCCATGCAGGTCTATCACGACCTGCGCATCATCACGGCACGCCCCACACATGGCGATGAGGCGCGCGCTCCGCATCGCCTCTACGGCCATGTCGATGCGGCCGTGAATTTCTCGGCCGGCGCCTGGGTGGCCGATGCCGCGAAGGCGCTCGAAGAGGCGAAAGCCGAAGGTCGGCTGCCGATCTTCACTGGCGGAACCGGGCTCTATTTCAAGGCGCTGACGGCGGGCCTCTCCGTGGTGCCGCCAACCCCTGCGGATGTGCGCGAGGACGTGCGTGCGCGGCTGGAGCGGAACGGCGTCGAGGCGCTCCACGCGGAATTGGCGCGCCGCGATCCGCGCGCAGCCGAGCGATTGAACCTGCGCGACCGAACCCGCATCGCGCGGGCGCTCGAAGTGGTCGAGGCGACCGGCCGTTCGCTGCTCGACTGGCACCAGGAGGGCCAACCGCCTTTGCTGTCCAAGGACAGCTTTCGCGCGGTGTTCCTGGCGCCCGAGCGGGACGAACTCTATGCCCGCATCGATGCCCGCTTCGACGCCATGCTCGGCGGCGGCGCGCTGAGAGAGGTCGAGCGGCTCGCCGCCAGACACCTCGATCCGCTGCTGCCGGCCATGAAGGCCCATGGCGTGCCGGCCCTGATCCGTCATCTGCGCGGTGAGCTTAGCCTCGAGGAGGCCGCCACGATCGGCCGCGCCGACACCCGCCGTTACGCGAAGCGCCAGTTCACCTGGTTCCGGCACCAATTGCCGGAGTTTGAATGGGTGAAGCTGGAGGAGGCGCGGGGATGGCTGGCCGCGGTCGTCAGCGCGGCCCGGGACCCCGGCTGACACGCTTTTGTGCCCGGGTTTCCGATTTTACCTCTCGCCGAACCTCGGGAACACCGCTACACTGCCAAAATCGCGCGGGAACGGCCGCTCTGCCTTGACATTCGGGTCTTGGTCGCTATGTTTCGCGCAACCTTTGGGAAGCCGAGCGCCTGCTATGCGTAACATTATTACCAGCATCCTTATCGCCGTCGTACCCAGGCACACCGCCGGGGATGGCTAGCTGCCATCCACAAGACAGGCGGTGTGCGTGGGCCCTCTTCGGGGCCTTTTTTATTTCCCGAACCCGACACGAAAAAAAGCCGCTGGCAACAGCGCATCCGGAGCAAGCCAATGACCGACAAGAGCCACGATCCGAACCAGATGACCGGCGCCGCGATGATCGTTCGCGCGCTCATCGATCATGGCGTGACCGACATTTTCGGTTATCCCGGCGGTGCGGTGCTTCCGATCTATGACGAGATCTTCCAGCAGAGCCAGGTTCAGCACATCCTGGTCCGTCACGAGCAGGGCGCGGGCCATGCCGCCGAGGGCTATGCGCGCTCGACCGGCAAGCCGGGCGTCGCGCTGGTGACCTCCGGCCCCGGCGCCACCAACATGGTGACGCCGCTCACCGACGCGCTGATGGACTCGATCCCGCTGGTCTGCATCTCCGGCCAGGTGCCGACGCATCTGATCGGCAACGACGCGTTCCAGGAATGCGACACCGTCGGCATCACGCGCCCCTGTACCAAGCACAATTGGCTGGTGCGCGACGTCAACGATCTCGCAAAGGTGCTGCACGAGGCCTTCTATGTCGCAACCACCGGCCGTCCGGGCCCGGTGCTCGTCGATGTGCCGAAGGACGTGCAGTTCGCGACCGGCACCTATCATCCGCCGCGCAAGTCCGACGTGCACCGGTCCTACGCGCCGCGCGTGAAGGGCGATGCGACGCAGATCCGCAAGGCCGTGTCGCTGCTCGCCAACGCCAAGCGCCCCGTGATCTACAGCGGCGGCGGCGTCATCAATTCCGGCCCCGAAGCAACCAAGCTGTTGCGCGAGCTCGTCGAGGTCACCGGTTTCCCGATCACCTCCACGCTGATGGGCCTCGGCGCCTACCCTGCGTCGGGCAAGAACTGGCTCGGCATGCTGGGCATGCACGGCACTTACGAAGCCAACATGACCATGCATGATTGCGACGTCATGCTGTGCGTCGGCGCGCGCTTCGACGACCGCATCACCGGCCGCGTCGATGCGTTCTCGCCGGGCTCGAAGAAGATCCACATCGACATCGACCCGTCCTCGATCAACAAGAACATCCGCGTCGACGTGCCGATCATCGGTGATTGCGGTAACATCCTCGGCGACATCCTCCAGGTGTTCAAGGCGGAGGTGAAGAAGCCGGACATCAAGGCGTGGTGGCAGCAGATCGCGCAGTGGCGCGCCCGCAATTCGCTCTATTACAAGAAGAGCAACGACGTCATCCTGCCTCAGCACGCGATCCAGAGCCTGTTCGAGGCGACACGCGGCAGGGACACCTACATCACGACGGAAGTCGGTCAGCACCAGATGTGGGCGGCGCAGTTCTATGGCTTCGAGGAACCGCATCGCTGGATGACGTCGGGCGGTCTCGGCACGATGGGCTACGGCCTGCCGGCCGCGGTCGGCGTGCAGGTGGCGCATCCGGACAGTCTCGTCATCGACATCGCGGGCGATGCCTCGGTGCAGATGACGATTCAGGAGATGTCGACGGCGGTTCAGTACGAGCTGCCGATCAAGATCTTCATCCTGAACAACCAGTACATGGGCATGGTGCGGCAGTGGCAGCAGCTGCTGCACGGTAACCGCCTGTCGCACTCCTACTCGGAGGCGCTGCCGGATTTCGTCAAGCTCGCGGAAGCCTATGGCGGCGTCGGCCTCCAGGTGCACAAGCCCGCCGATCTCGACGGCGCCATCCAGGAGATGATCTCGGTCAAGCGTCCGGTGCTGTTCGACTGCCGCGTCGCGGCGCTCGAAAACTGCTTCCCGATGATCCCCTCCGGCAAGGCGCACAACGAGATGCTGTTGCCGGAGCAGGCGAACGACGAGGCCACCGCGAAGGCATTCGCCGGCGGCAAGGCGCTGGTGTGAGCTGGTAAACGATGATCGGGTCGCGACGAGCACTCTCTCTTCACCTCTCCCCGCTTGCGGGGAGAGGTCGGATTGCGCGCGAGCGCAATCCGGGTGAGGGGGAGTCTCCGCGAGTCCAGCTCTCACCGTCCCTGTGGAGACTCCCCCTCACCCCAACCCTCTCCCCGCAAGCGGGGCGAGGGAGCAGATCTCTCGCGGGGCTTTGATGTTCGACCTGACGGAGCTTGAGCGCGCACATGCGATCGTGGGGCAGGCGGTGCAGGCAACGCCGGCACGCGGCTGGCCTTTGCTCGCTGAGCGGCTTGGCACCGAGGTCGTGGTCAAGCACGAGAACCATACGCCGATCGGCGCTTTCAAGGTGCGCGGCGGGCTCGTCTATCTCGAACGGCTGAAGCGCGAGCGACCAAATACGCCCGGCATCATCTCGGCAACGCGCGGCAACCACGGCCAGAGCCTCGCGTTTGCAGCCAGCCGCCACGGCGTTCCGGCGGTGATCTATGTACCGCGCGGCAATTCCGTCGAGAAGAATCGCGCGATGAAGGCCTTCGGCGCCGAGCTGGTCGAGCATGGCGAGGACTTTCAGGCCGCCCGTGAGGAGGCCGAGCGCCGCGCGCAGTTCGCCGGGCTCCACATGGTGCCGTCGTTCCATCCGGACCTCGTGCTGGGCGTTGCAACCTATGCGCTCGAGCTGTTCAGATCGGCGCCGGATCTCGACATTCTCTACGTGCCGATCGGGCAGGGCTCCGGCATCTGCGGCTGCATCATGGCGCGCGACCTGCTCGGCCTGAAGACCGAGATCGTCGGCGTGCAGTCGACCGAAGCACCGTCCTATGCGCTGTCGTTTGCGGCCGGCAAGATCGTGACGACCGAGACCAGCAACACGCTCGCCGACGGCATGGCGACGCGCATTCCGGACGCGGATGCGTTCGCGCTGATCCGCAAGGGCGCCTCGCGCATTGTCCAGGTTACCGACGACGAGGTCGCGGCCGCGATCCGCGCCTACTGGACCGATACGCATAATCTCGCCGAAGGCGCCGGTGCGGCCGCGCTGGCCGCGGCGCTTCAGGAAAAGACCAGGCTGTCACGCAAGCGCGTCGGTCTCGTGCTCTCCGGCGGCAATATCGATTTCGATCTGTTCCGCCGTTGGGTCGGGACAGATGCGCCGGCTGCCCTGCGGGCAACGGCGTGACGACGAAAATAAAGGGGACGATCATGAACCAGCCCGCATCCGCCTACTTCATCGAGGACCGCCACGATCCGAACGAGACGCACACGCTCGCAGTGCTTGTGCAGAACGAGCCGGGCGTGCTCGCCCGCGTCATCGGCCTGTTCTCGGGGCGAGGCTACAACATCGAGAGCCTCACGGTCTCGGAGACGGAGAGCCAGAAGCACCTCTCGCGCATCACCATCGTCACCACGGGCACGCCGATGGTGATCGAGCAGATCAAGCACCAGCTCGACCGCATGATCCCGGTCTACCGCGTCGTCGACATGACGCAGACCAGGCGCTCGATCGAGCGCGAACTGGCGATGGTGAAGGTGCGCGGGCAAGGCGATCACCGCGTCGAGGCGCTCAGGCTGGCGGATGCGTTCCGCGCCCGTGTGATCGACGCCACCACCGAGAGCTTCGTGTTCGAGATCACAGGCAATACCGACAAGATCAACCAGTTTATCGACCTGATGCGCCCGCTCGGCCTCGTCGAGGTGTCGCGCACCGGCGTTGCCGCGATCGGTCGTGGGCCTGAGGGGATGTGAACGATGCTGGCGCGCGACTGGTACTATAACGAGCGGAACCGGATGGGGATCGAGCCCGCGGTGGCATCGATCTACGACAACCATGATGATGCCGATCTGCGGGCGCGCGCCGCGCTGAAAATGCTCGGGGTCCAGCGCGGCTGGCGCATCGCCGATATCGGCTGCGGCAACGGCGTGCTCGCCACGGAAGCTGCGCTGATGGGCGCCGAGGTCGACGCCATCGACATCTCGCCTGCAATGTTGGCGCTTGCTGAAATCTATGCCCGCGACCGCAAGGCGCCCGTGCGCACGCAATCAGCTGGCCTGCTCAGTTTCACCTACCGGCCGGAATCCTACGATCTGATCGTCAGCGAGTTCACGCTGCATCATCTGCCGGATTTCTGGAAGGCGGTGGCGATGTCGCGGATCTATCGCGCGCTCAAGCCGGGCGCGAGCTTCTATCTGCGCGACATCGTCTACGCGTCGATGCCTGATACCGTCGAGCGCGACGTCGAGCAATGGGCTGATTTCCAGATCAAGAACCACGATTTCTCGCGCGGGGGCGTGGTGACGCACATGCGCGACGAATATTCCACCTTCGGCTGGGTGATGGAGCGGATGCTGACCGACGTCGGCTTCACTCTGGTCTCGGCCGACTATCACGCACCGATGCACGGCACTTATCTGCTGCGGAAACCGAAAGCCGGCGAGCAAGGCTAGACCAGAACAACAACAGGGCTGCACGACAGGGCAGAACCGAGAACAACAATGAAGCCGGCCGATATCCTCATCGCCATCCTGGTGGCGGTCATCTGGGGGCTTGCCTTCGTGGCCAGCCGAATCGCACTCGACGAGTTCTCGCCGGAGCTGATGACGGCGATGCGCTTCATCATTGCAGCGCTGCCGTGCCTCTTCATTCCCAGGCCGAAGATAGCCTGGTCGCTTCTGATGGCGATCAGCTTCACGCTGTTTCTCGGCCAGTTCCTGTCACAGGCCTACGGCATCGCCCATGGCGTTCCGGTCGGGCTGACCAGCGTTGTCGTGCAGAGCCAGGCGCTATTCACCATCGGCTTTGCCGCAGTCGCATTCGGCGAGCGTCCGACGGCGATGCAGGCGCTCGGCATCGGTATCGCTGCGGCCGGCCTCCTGATGATTTGTGGCACGGTGGGCTATGATTTCAGCGTTGCGGCCTTCGCGGTGCTGATGATCTCGCCGATCAGTTTTGCGGTAGGCAACCTCCTGCTGCGCGGTGCCCGAGGCGCGCCGATGTTCGACCTGTTCGCCTGGCTGTGCCTCATCTCCGCGGTGCCGCTGTTTGCGCTTGCATTGGTCGTCAACGGGCCGGAGCCGACCTGGCATTCGTTGATCCATATGTCGCTCACCGGCCTCATCTGCCTGCTGGCGCTCGGCGTCGTCTCGACCAGCATTGCATATTGGCTCTGGGGTCGCCTTTTGCGTGACCATCCGGCCGCCCAGGTGGTGCCGTTCGCACTGCTGGTGCCGTTCGTCGGCTCGGCCGCTTCCAGCATCGTGTTCGGTGAAAGGTTCGGATTCCTAAGGCTCGCCGGCATGCTGACCGTGATCGGCGGTATTGCGGTGATGGTGCTGGCAAGGCGCTCGCAGCCGCTGGCGAAGACAGCGTGAGGTGAGCATGTCCCAGTCGCTGCTCTATGCCTTCATCATCTTCGCCCTCGTGATGTTCTTTACCCCGGGGCCGAACAACATCATGCTGCTGTCGTCGGGGCTCACTTACGGCTTCCGCCGTACTATCCCGCATATCGCCGGCATCACCATCGGCTTCGCCTTCATGGTCGGCGCCGTCGGCCTTGGGCTCGGCACGGTGTTCCTGGCCTATCCGATCCTTCAAACCATTCTGAAATATGCCGGCGCCGCCTACCTGATTTACCTGGCCGCTGCGATCGCGTTGTCCGGTCCGGCGAAGCCGGGCGAGGAGGGTGCCCGCGGCCCGATGACCTTCTGGGGCGCGGCCATGTTCCAATGGATCAACGCCAAGGGCTGGGTGATCGTAATCGGGACGATCACCGCCTATGCGGCGATCGCCCAGTTCCCCCTGAACATTGCGATCCAGACCCTGATCAGCCTGCTGGTGGGCACGGCCTCGACCGTGGTCTGGGCCTTCTTCGGCACTGCACTACGGCCGGTCCTGACCTCCGAGCGGCTGGTGCGCGCCTTCAATAAACTGATGGCGATCCTGCTCTTGGCATCGCTCTACCCTGTCTTCATGGATGCATGATGCCGCAGTTTTCCATGCAGAAACGGGTTTCCCAGGGGCCTGAAAATGCTCTAGACAGCCCCCGAAATCCGCAAATTTCACCGTCCGAGACCTGACCAACGGCCGATTCTGGCCCCTAACGAGGAAACGACTATGCGTGTTTATTACGATCGCGACGCCGACCTGAACCTGATCAAGGGCAAGAAGGTCGCCATCGTCGGCTATGGCAGCCAAGGCCACGCCCATGCGCTCAACCTGAAGGACTCCGGTGTCAAGGAAGTGGCGATTGCGCTGCGCAAGGGTTCGGCGTCGGCCAAGAAGGCGGAGAACGCCGGCTTCAAGGTGATGGAAGTCGCCGAAGCCGCCAAATGGGCCGACCTCGTGATGATGCTGACCCCGGACGAGCTCCAGGGCGACATCTACCGCGAGCACCTGCACGACAACATGAAGAAGGGCGCAGCGCTCGTCTTCGCGCACGGCCTCAACGTCCACTTCAACCTGCTCGACCCGCGCGCCGACCTCGATGTGCTGATGATTGCGCCGAAGGGCCCCGGCCACACCGTGCGCTCGGAGTATCAGCGCGGCGGCGGTGTGCCCTGCCTGATCGCAATCGCAAAGGACGTCTCGGGCAACGCCCATGACCTCGGTCTGTCCTACGCCTCGGCGATCGGCGGTGGCCGCGCCGGCATCATCGAGACCACCTTCAAGGAAGAGTGCGAGACCGACCTGTTCGGCGAGCAAGTCGTGCTCTGCGGCGGCCTGGTCGAGCTGATCAAGGGCGGCTACGAGACCCTGGTCGAAGCTGGCTACGCTCCGGAGATGGCCTATTTCGAGTGCCTGCACGAAGTGAAGCTGATCGTCGACCTGATCTATGAAGGCGGCATCGCCAACATGAACTACTCCATCTCCAACACCGCCGAGTACGGCGAGTACGTCACCGGTCCGCGCATCATCACCGACGAGACCAAGAAGGAAATGAAGCGGGTGCTCAACGACATCCAGTCCGGCAAGTTCTCGCGCGACTGGATGCTCGAGAACAAGGTCAACCAGACCTCGTTCAAGGCGACCCGCGCCAAGCTCGCCCAGCACCCGATCGAGGAAGTCGGCGCCAAGCTGCGCGACATGATGCCCTGGATCAAGAAGGGCGCGCTGGTCGACAAGTCGAAGAACTGAGCTTGCGTTCCCCGGATGCAGCGCGGCGCGGAGTGCTGCGCTGCTGATCCGGGGTCCATGCGGGTGAGATGGGTCCCGGCTCTGCGGTGCATCGCTTGGAAGACGCGCGTGAACGCGGCTTATGTGCGCTGCACCGCGTCCGGGACAAGAGAGCGAAAACACGAGCTTCGCTCGCCAAACCAGTTCTTAAACCTTCGCGGCTAAATTCGAGCGAGATCGCACACAGCGGTCTCGCTCATTTCATCTCGCGCGAAGCATTGCTGCTTCATTCAAATTCTTCTTCATTCAAATTCTTCGCGAGCTGAAGCGCAGCCTGAGCGCGAAGGACTGACGCTTAAACCACATTCTTGGTCTCGCGTCGATTTTCAGGATTTCCCGACGGCAAAACGCCAGCGTCTTCAGAGTCTAGGATTCCGCTCTTCATCCGCGTTCTCATCGAGCGAACCTTCTCGCGTCGCGACGCGCGCGTGCCGCTTCATCTTAAGAGCCCGCATTTGCTGTGCGTTCTTGACCGCTAGCTATTGCGCTTCGACGATCCGCCTGGTAGCGCGCGACAATGCCGAGCTGGTCGCGCTGACGGAGCAATGCTGACCGATGCGGCGGAGCAGGGGCTGCTGCGGCCGGCGGACCTGAAGCGCATCCAGATTGCCGGCCGCGCCCTGGTCTATGATTTTGCCCGGATGAATCTCGATGGTCATTTTCCGCGCTGGGGCGTGGAGGAGGGCGAGATCGACCGGACGGCGGAGGGGGTAATCGACCGGTTCATCGCAGGGATTGCGAAGCTGACCCGCGGCACCTGACCTGCCCGAAGGCGTGCGGCGCTTCGCCGCTCACTCTTAGGCGAAGGTCGGATCGCAGCGCGCGTTGCCTGTTCTTGACCGTTCCGTTACAGTTTTGTGACACGGTGCAGGTTTCCGGCTGTACCGGACGTCCTGGTCGTCTTGAGGCCGGCCAGGATGGCTAGGCATCACCGCGCCGGACCTAAAGTTGCGTGTCGTCGATGGCGTCCGCGCCCAATCCAGGTCCTTCTGCCACGACCGCCGTGCTGGCGAGCGTCGCCGCGCTCGGCATCTGGCGGCTGCTCGCGGTTGCGTCGCCGCATCTGGCAGCGCTCGCGCTGATGTACGAGACCGAGACCGATTTCGGCTCTCGGTTTTCCTTTGTGCTGGCCTGGGGCATCCTCAACTTCTTCTGGATCACGCTGTTGCGGCGGCCCGCGTTGTCGGGCGCGCTGTCGCTGACCATGGTCGTGGTCCTGGTGTTGCTGTCGCGGCTCAAGCACGACGTCGCGCAGATGACGGTCAACTTCATTGACCTGATGATGATCGACCGCGATACCGTCGCGTTCCTGTTTACGATCTTCCCGAACCTGCGCTGGTCAGTGATCCTGGCCGGCCTCGTCACGCTGCCGCTGATGTATGCGCTGTGGTGGCTCGATCCGTTCCGCATCCGCCGCCTGCCTGCGTTCGCCTGCAAGCTCGCTTGTCTTGCCGCGCTCGTCGGCTATTCGCTCTATCATCCCGACGAAGCCTGGCGCGGCTATTACGACGACGGCTATCTCTCGAAGTTCTTCCGCTCCGGCGTCACCGCGGTCTCTGACTTCGTGCAGTACGGCTTCATGGAATCTGCGGCCTCGACCAATGAGCGGCTCAACATGCCGCTGGTCGATGCCTGCCATCCGGCCGGCCGCCGGCCGAACATCATCATGATCCATGATGAATCGAGCTTCGACATCCGCGCCGCGCAGGGCATCAAGGTGCCCCCTGGCTATGGCAGTCACTTCAAGTCCTGGGACGGCAAGGAGCGCACGTTTCTGGCCGAGAGCAATGGCGGGCCGAGCTGGTTCACCGAATACAACGTGCTCGCGGGGCTTTCCTCGCGGTCGTTCGGCCGCTTCGCCTATTTCGTGACGCGCATCGCGTCCGGCCGCGTCGAGCGCGGATTGCCGCTGGCGCTGCGCCGCTGCGGCTATGACACAATGTCGCTCTATCCCGCCCATGGCGGCTTCATGGGCGCGCGCAGCTTTCAGATGACGACCGGAATCGAACGCTTCCTCGACTCGAAGGATCTCGGCGCCAAGGATGTCGAGCCCGATAGCTTCTTCTACGACAAGGCGCTTCGATTGATGGGGCAGCAGCCGCCGAACAAGCCGCTGTTCACCTTCATCTATCTCGGCGCCAATCATTTCCCCTGGGAGACGCGCTTCCGCCCCGATCTAGTGCCGAGCTGGCGCGCGCCGGGCAATCTACCGTCCATCGACGAGTATCTGCGCCGACAGGCGATGAGCGCCGAGCAGTACAAGGCTTTCGTCGCGGGCCTGAAGAAGCAATTTCCGGGTGAGCCTTTCCTGATCGTGCGCTATGGCGATCATCAGCCTGAGTTCGCGCCGGGCATCCTCGAGCCTGGGCTCGACGAAGGCGGCATCGGCAAGAAGCTCGACGCCTACGATCCGCGTCTCTACGCGACCTATTATGCGATCGACGCCATCAATTTCGAACCGGTGAAGAGCGACGCCGTGATGGACACCATCGACGGCCCCTATCTGCCGCTAGTCATCCAGGAAGCCGCCGGCATTCCGCTCGATCCGTCCTTCGCCGAGCAGAAGCAGATCATGCTCCGCTGCAAGGGCATCTTCTACGGCTGCAATGACGGCGCGGAAGCGCGGCGGCTGAACCGGCTGCTGATCACTGCGGGGATGATCAGGGGGCTTTAGCCTTTATCACCGTCATCCTGAGGTGCCGGAGCGTAGCGGAGGCTTCGAAGGATGAGCGGCCCGGCTGCATCGGGGCCATTCATCCTTCAAGGCTCCGCACGCGCCGCTTCGCAGCGCACGCGTCGCGCCTCAGGATGACGGGGCGTGCAGCGGACCTACCGCTTGCCCACCTTCTCCCACAGCCACCGCGCCACCGCATCCGGCGACGAATTCGCGTCGTTGCCGCTGGCGCGCAGGTTTGCCTCGCGCATGGTGGCGATGTCGATCTTGCCGAGCAGCGGCTTGAGCGCGGCCTGTAATCGCTCGTCACCGGCGCGCTTGGGGGCGAGCAGCAGGATCGCGTCGTAGGGCGGGATCGCGTGCCTGGGATCGTCGAGCGCAACGAGATCGTATTTCGCTATCAGCCCATCGCTGGTGTAGCCGGCGATCGCGTCGACCTCGCCGCTCGCGACCGCGGCGTACATGAAGTCCGGCTGCATCTGGCGCTGCGCGTGGAACGAAAGGCCATAGGCCTTTTGCAGCGCCGCCCATTCGGGCCGCGAGAAGAACTCGTAGTCGCCGGCGATCGACATCGTCGATGCGTGCGCGGCGAGATCGGCGATGCTGTGGATGCCAAGCGCCTCGGCGCGCTTCTTCGGCATCACCAGGGCATAGGCATTCTCGAAGCCGAGCTCACCGAGCAGGGTTATGTTCTCCTTCGCGAGTGCTGTCTTCAGCTCTGCCAATAACTCCGCACGTGGCTTGATGTCGGTGCGATGCAACTGGTTGGCCCAGAGCGTGCCGGAGTAATCGACATAGAGATCGATATCGCCCGCCTTCAGCGCCTCGAAAATCACGCTGGAGCCCAGGCCCGAGCGCGAAGTGGCAGAGAGCCCGGCCGCCTGAAGGCGGTCCCTCAGCAGGGCCGACAGCACATATTGCTCGGCAAAAGTCTTTGCGCCGACGACATAGCTCTGCGACGAGCGCCCCATCGTCGGCACCAGCGTTGCGGCGACCAGCGCCGCGATCCCGACCGCGCCGAGCCCGGTGCGCAGGCGGCTGCGGCGGCGCAAGCCGCCCTCGATCAGGCCAAGCAGCTGATCGACGGCGAGCGCCAGCAAGGCCGAGGCAAAGCAGCCGAATAGCACGAACACCCAGTTCTGGGTCTGGAGCCCGGCGAAGATGTAGTTGCCGAGGCTGGTCTGCCCGATCGGGGTCGAGAGCGTCGCGGTGCCGATCACCCACACCGCGGCGGTGCGGATGCCCGCCATCATCACTGGCAGGGCCAGCGGCAGCTCGACCATCACGAGCGACTGCTGCGGAGTCATCCCGACACCCTTGGCGGCTTCGATCAACGCGGGATCGATGCCGTTGAGGCCGGTGATGCCGTTGCGCAGCACCGGTAGCATCGAATAGAGCGCGAGCGCCAGCATGGCCGGCAGGAATCCGAAGGCGGAAAAGGAGGCGCCGAACCAGGCGAGTGTCACCGAGGCGGCGAGCAGCAGCAGCGGATAGAACAGCGCGAGCAGCGCCAGTCCCGGCACCGTCTGCACGATGCTGGCGAGCGCGAGCAGGATGGCGCGCGGCGCCGGGCGGTTGCGTGTCAGGATCGCGAGCGGCAGGCTGACGACGAGGCCAAGCGCGAGGGCGGCAAGACTGACCCGCACATGGTTGCCGAGATAATCCGCGAGATGCGACAGCGCCTCGCCCCAGCGTGGATCGGCGAACAAGCTCATACCGAACCACTCTGCGGCAGCAGCGCGTTCAGCCGCTCGACCTGGCGACGCGGCGTCCGCAATAGCTCGAGCACATAGGCCTCGCTGCTCTTCGACAGCTCCGCCGGCGTGCCCTGCGCGAGCATCTTTCCGCCGCGCATCACTGCGATGCGGTCGGCAAGCAAGATCGCCTCCGTCATGTCGTGCGTGATCATCACCGTGGTCAGGCCAAGCTTGCGATGCAGCGAACGGTAGTCGTCGCCGAGCGCGTCGCGGGTGAGCGGATCGAGCGCGCCGAACGGCTCGTCCATCAGCACGATCCGGGGCTTTGCCGCAAGCGCACGCGCCACGCCGACGCGCTGGCGCTGGCCGCCCGAGAGCGCTTCCGGAAGCCGGTCACGGTGCGCCGTTCCATCTAGCTGCACGAGATCGAGCAATTCGCCGACCCGCGCGGCGATGTCCGCGGCCGCCACGCCGAGCAGTTTTGGTGTGATCCCGATATTGTCCGCGACGCTTAAGTGCGGAAACAGCCCGCCGCTCTGGAAGACGTAGCCGATCCGGCGCCGCAGCGCGACCGGATCGACGCTTCGGACATCCTCGCCCTCGACCGTGATGCTGCCGCCGTTGGCCTCGATCAGCCGATTGGCGAGCCGCAGCAGCGTGGTCTTGCCCGATCCCGAGCCCCCCACGATGGCCACAAACTCGCCTTCGGCGATGTCAAGCGACACGTCATCGACGGCCTTGAGGGGACCGAAGCGCTTGGTGACGTGGGTGTAGCCAATCATCGGCCTGGAGGGCATCGGGCGGGGTTCTTTTGTTTACCCTCCAGGGAGGGTGAAGGGGATGACGAGACCCATGCGTACCACGCTTGGCCGGTTGATTGAACTTGGCGGCGCGAGCGGCTAAGGCATCAAGCCAGGTTCGGAGGGAACATATGTCAACGCCCACGGCAGTGGCGCTGGAAGATGCCAAGGTCGCGTTCCGGCTGGGGGACGGGCGCGTCTACACGGCGGTGGAGAAGGCCCATCTGACGGTCGCGCAGGGCGAGTTCGTCGCCATTGTCGGCCCGACCGGCTGCGGGAAATCGACGTTGCTCAACGTCGCGGCCGGGCTGCTGAAGCCGGCCGACGGCAGCGTCAAGATTTTCGACCGGCCGCTCGCGGGGTTGAACCGGGACGCCGGCTACCTGTTCCAGGCCGATGCGCTGTTCCCCTGGAAGACCGCGCTCGACAATGTCGCGATCGGGCTCGAGATCAGGGGCACGCCGCGGGCCGAGGCGCTGCCGCGGGCGCAGAAATGGCTGACGTCCGTCGGCCTCGGCGCCTTCGCCAATCGCTATCCGCACATGCTCTCGGGCGGCCAGCGCAAGCGCGTGGCGCTGGCGCAGGTCTTGATCCGAGATCCCAAAATCCTCCTGATGGACGAGCCGTTCGGGCCGCTCGATGCGCAGACGCGCCAGGTGATGGGTAATCTGCTGCTCGATCTCTGGAACGCCGACCGCAAGGCGGTGCTGTTCGTCACGCACGATCTCGAAGAGGCAATCGCGCTTGCCGACCGCGTCGTCATCATGTCGGCGGGGCCGTCCTCGCGCATCATCGGCGACTGGCGCGTGACGCTGCCGCGCCCGCGCGACATCTTCGAGGTGAGGCTGGACAAGGAGTTCCATGCGCTCCATCGCGAGATCTGGAGCGTGCTCAAGGACGAGGTGATGAAGGGTTACGCGCAGTCCACCCAGGCGGTGGAGGCGGTGTGATGTCGCGTGTCACGCTGTTAGCACTGCAAGTGCTGGTCGCCGTCGTCTGCATCGTGCTCTGGCAGTTCTTTTCGACCGTGCCGGTGTTCGGCAAGATCCTGCTGCCGCCGTTCTTCTTCTCTAACCCCGTCGATGTGTTCAGCCAGATCGTGAAGTGGTTTGCGACCGGCGTGATCTGGAAGCATCTCGCGATCACGCTCTGGGAATCCATCCTCGCCTTCGTGATCGGCTCGGTCGGCGGCGTCCTGGTTGGCTTCTGGTTTGCGCGGCAGCCGCGGGTCGCGGCGGTGTTCGACCCCTATGTGAAGATGGCCAACGCGTTGCCGCGCGTCGTGCTGGCGCCGATCTTCGCGCTGTGGCTTGGCCTCGGCATCTGGTCCAAGGTCGCGCTCGGCGTGACGCTGGTGTTCTTCATCGTGTTCTTCAACGTCTATCAGGGCGTCAAGGAGGTCAGCCGCACCGTGCTCGACAATGGCCGCATGCTCGGCATGAGCGAGCGGCAGCTGATGCAGCACGTGTACTGGCCGTCGGCGCTGTCCTGGATGTTTTCCTCGCTGCACACGTCAGTCGGCTTCGCCGTGGTCGGCGCGGTCGTCGGCGAGTATCTGGGATCGGCGGCAGGGCTCGGTTATCTGATCCAGCAGGCCGAAGGCGTATTCGACGTTGCCGGCGTGTTTGCCGGCATGTTCGTGCTGTCGGCCTTCGTGATCCTGATCGACTTTGGCGTCACGCTGGTCGAGCGTCGCCTCCTGGTGTGGCGGCCGACCGCATCGGATGGGCGCGGCTAGTTGCTAGGCGGGGCCCGCGCATCGGCGCGAGCCCCGGATAGCGAAGGCTTAATCCAGCAGCTTGACGTCGTCAGGCGCCTGCGGCGGCGTCTTGATCGCGATCGCCTTGACCTGTCCGCTGATCGGCTTGGTGCCGCCATGCGGCGTGCCCTTTGGAATGATGACGAGGTCGCCCGGCTTTACCGTCACTTCCTTGTCGCCGAGCCAGATCGTTCCGGTCCCGTCGAGGATATACTGGATCTCGTTGGTGTTGGGATGCAGGTGCTTGGGGACATTGCCGACCTGGATTGACACGGTGGCACCGTCGGCGGTCATGAAGGTCTTGGAGCGGTAGCCGACCTTGTTGGCGGGGCCCAGCGCATCGCCTTCCATCTCACCGGTGTGAATGATCTGCGCGGTGATGCTCTCGGCGGCGAGCGCCGGCCCGAGCAGGTAGGTCGCGCCGCATCCGGCGACAAAGGCGGCGGCGGTCGACAGCCCGGCAGCAAGGCGATTCATGAACGATCCTCCTATCAAGGGTTGTTGTTGTTCGCGCATGCTATTGCGCCGAAAGTCCGATGACCAGAGCCTTAGGCCGTGCTTCTCAAGCCAGCCGTGCTGCTCTATGGTGCCGCCGGCCGAACGGAGGAAACCAATGAAGAACACGATTGCCAGGCTCGCCGGCGCGTTGCTCGCGCTGACGCTCACCACGGGTCTTGCCGCGGCGCAAAGCAAGGTCACCATCGCGGTCGGCGGCGGCGCCTGCCTGTGCTATCTGCCGACGGTGCTGGCAAAGCAGCTCGGCGAGTACGAAAAGGCCGGTCTCAATGTCGAGCTCGTGGACCTCAAGGGCGGCTCGGACGCGCTCAAGGCCGTGCTCGGCGGCAGTGCCGACGTGGTCTCCGGCTATTTCGACCATTGCGTCAACCTCGCGGCCAAGAAGCAGGAGCTCCAGGCCTTCGTGGTCTATGACCGCTATCCCGGTCTCGTGCTGGTAGTCGCTCCGTCGCGGACCAATGACATCAAGTCGATCAAGGACCTCGCCGGCAAGAAGGTCGGCGTCAGCGCGCCTGGCTCTTCCACCGACTTCTTCCTAAAGTATCTCCTCAAGAAGAACGGGCTCGATCCCGCCGGCACCGCCGTGATCGGCGTCGGCCTCGGCGCCACCGCGGTCGCCGCGATGGAGCAGGGGCAGCTCGACGCGGCCGTGATGCTCGATCCCTCGGTCACCGTGCTCCAGGGCAGCCACAAGGATTTGCGCATCCTCAGCGACACCCGCACCCAAAAGGACACGCTCGAGACCTTCGGCGGCGAATATCCTGGCGGCGCCCTGTACTCGACCGCGGCCTGGGTTTCAGGCCACGAGAAGGAAACGCAGGCGCTCACCAATGCGATGCTGAGCACGCTTGCCTGGATCCATTCGCATTCGCCCGAAGAGATCATGGCGAAGATGCCCGACGAGATGGTCGGCAAGAACAAGGATCTCTATCTCGCCGCGTTGAAGAACACGATCCCGATGTTCTCCGAAACCGGCAAGATGGACCCGAAGGGCGCGGACGCAGTGCTCGCGGTGTTCAGCGTCGGCTCGCCAGAGGTGGCCAACGCCAAGATCGACGTCAGCAAGACCTTCACCAACAAGTTCGCCGACCAGGCCAAGAAGACCACGGGGAACGCCAAATAACTGACGCGAAGGTAGTCAGGCGTCATGACGTCACCGGTCATTCATCGCGTCACGACGCTTGATCTTGCGGTACGCCCGATCGTCTGGCCGTTCGCGGAGGAACGGCGTGCGGAGATCGAAGCGCATTTCGCCGAGAAGCAACGGGAGCGGCCGAAGATATGGAACGGCCGCGTTCTGCTCGGGCGCGACGCCGTGTTCACGGACGGCCATCTCTCAGCGACCTATTTCGAGACCGATTTCGCGAGCTTCCTTGCCTGGCGCGACTGGGGCTTTCCTGATCCGGCCGTGTTCAACGGCTTCGGCATGGGCGCGCTGCGCACCTCCGACGGCGCCTTCGTCATGGGCGAGATGGCGCAGCACACCGCTAACGCGGGCCGCATCTATTTCCCTTCGGGCACGCCGGACCTCGACGACGTCAGGGACGGCACACTCGATATCCCCGGCAGCGTCGTGCGCGAGATCGGGGAGGAGACCGGCCTGACCACGGCCGACTACCGGGCCGAGCCGGATTGGCACTGTGTTGTCACCGGTCCGTCGATTGCAATGATGCAGGTCCTCAACCTGGATATGCCGGGCGAGGTGGCCCGTGCCCGGATAGAAGCCAATCTCGCCCGCGAGGCCGAGCCTGAGCTGTCGGCCATTCATCTCGTGCGCGGGATGAGCGATCTCACGCCGTCCATGCCGCGATTTGTCACGGCCTTCGTCGAGCGGCAGTTCGCTTCGCGCTGATGCGCGAGGCTTGACATCGCATCGCCCAGCCCATGTGATGGGCAAAAAGAAAAACCAAAAAGAATGCAATGCACAATCGTTCAGGGAGGTTTTGATGCGCTTGCGCATGGCTGCCCGCGTGGTGTGTGGGCTGATGGTCGCGGTTGCGACAACGGGTCTGGCGATGTCCGCCCAGGCTCAGGACAAGAAGATCAAGATCGGCGTTATTTTTGACCTGACCGGCCCGCTCGCCGGCGGCGGATCCGAGCTCGAATATATCGGCACCAAGATCATCCTCGACCAGTTCAGTAAGATCGGCGTCGAGGGTTACAAGGTCGAGGCTGTCTACGCCGATGCCCAGAGCAAGCCTGACGTCGCCATCAACGAATCCGTCCGCCTGCTCGAGCAGGAGAAGGTGGACATGGTGCTCGGCTTCTTCTCCTCCGCGCAATGCGTGCCGGTCGCGGCCCGCGTCGAGCAGCTGAAGAAGTTCATGTGGATGACGACCTGCATCTCGTCCGCCGTCTTCGCCGACAAGAACTACAAGTACGTCTTCCGTCCGCAGGCGAGCGGCGACCAGTTCGGTGCGATGACGATGGATTTCATCGCGCAGAACGCCAAGACGAAGCTGGGCAAGGAGCCGAAGGACCTCCGCGTCGCCATCATCCACGAGGACGGCTCCTACGGCGTCGACGTCTCCAAGGGCAATGAGGCCGGCGCGAGGAAGGCCGGCTTCAACGTGGTGCTGAAGGAGGGTTATTCGGCGACCGCACCGGATCTCTCCGCGCTGGTGACCAAGCTCAAGCGCGCCAAGCCCGACGTGATCTTCCACACCGGCTACAATCCCGACATCACGCTTCTGCTCCGCCAGGCCCGCGAGCAGGGCCTGAAGTTCGCAGCTCTCGTCGGTCATGGCGCCGGCTACGGCGTCTATGAGAAGCTCAAGGAAGGGATGGGCACTGACGCGAACTACATCTTCAACACCGACCCGATCTCGATCTGGCTCGCCAACCAGAAGACGATGGATCCGAAGCTCGCGCCGGTCATCAAGATGGTCGGCGAGGAATTCGACAAGATCAAGCCGGGCGTAGCAATCCGCTCCGCGCATGTCGGCATCGGCGCATCCAACACCTATGTCTTCATGAACGACGTGCTGCCGCGCGCGATCAAGAAATATGGCGGGGTCGATCCTGACGCGTTGCGCAAGGCGGCGCTCGACACCGACATCCCCGAAGGCGGCACCATGCTCGGCTTCGGCGTGAAGTTCTATGGCGAGGGCACGCCCATGGCCGGGCAGAACGAGCGCTCGTTCCCGGTCGTGATCCAGTATATCGACGACAAGTCCTCTGTGGTGTGGCCCAAGAGCCAGGCGCAGCGCGAGGCCGTGCTGCCGCTGCCGAAGGGCACCACCTACAGCAACCAGTAGCGGCGGAGTGTTCCGGTGTTGGAGGTCAGCGGGCTGGTGAAGCGGTTTGGTGGCTTCACCGCCGTCAACAACGTTTCGTTTCGGGTCGATCAGGGCGAGATCCTCGGCCTGATCGGCCCTAACGGCTCGGGCAAGAGCACGATCTTCAACATGCTCTCCGGCACGCTGGCACCGAGCTCCGGCTCAATCCTGTTCGGCGGCTCAGAGATCGCGGGCCTTGCCCCGCATCGGATCATCAACAGCGGCATCGGCCGTACCTTTCAGATCCCGCGGCCGTTCCGGCGACTGACCATCTTCGAGAACGTCGCGCTCGCAGGCTTCTACGGCCAGGGTCGACACAGCCGCGTCAAGGCGGAGGAGGCAGCCGAGCGTTCGCTGGCCATGGTCGGCCTGCCGACCGATCGCCACGCCAGCGTCGACGGCCTGGGCGCGGCCGGCCTGAAGAAGCTCGAACTCGCGAAAGCGCTCGCCACCGCGCCCAAATTGCTGCTCGCCGATGAGAGCCTCGGCGGCCTCGATGAGGCCGAGATGGACCAGGCGGCCGACATGCTGCGCAACATCCGCGACGAACTCGGCATCACAATCATCTGGGTCGAGCACATCATGGGCGTGCTGATGCGCGTCGTCGACCGCGTCATGGTGCTGGATCACGGCGAGAAGATCTCTGAGGGACTACCGAGCGCGGTTGCCGGTGATCCGCGCGTGATCGAGGTCTATCTCGGAACCGATGCGGAGATCACGCAGGCCGCGGCCGCCGAAGCGCGCCGCCGCGCGGGGGGCTAGACAATGCTGGAGCTCCGCGCCGTCAATGCCGGCTATGGCACGTTCCAGGCCCTGTTCGACATCAATCTCGACGTGAGGGCCGGCGAGGCCGTCGGCGTCATTGGTCCCAACGGCGCCGGCAAGACCACCCTGATGCGCGTGATCTCCGGCCTGATCCGTCCCTCGCGCGGGTCGATCAGGATGGAGGACGCCAGCGTCGTGGCGACGCCGCCGCACAAGATTGTCAGCCTCGGGATCGCGCATGTGCCGGAGAACCGGCGGCTGTTTCCACAGCTCTCGGTCGACGACAATCTCAAGATGGGCGCCTTCATGAAGGAGGCCCGAGGCCACTATGCCGAGCGGCTGGATGTCGTGTTCGACCTGTTCCCACGCCTGAAGGAGCGCCGCCACCAGATGGCCGGCACCATGTCCGGCGGCGAGCAGCAGATGTGCGCGATCGGCCGCGCCCTGATGTCGAATCCAAAGCTCCTGCTGCTCGACGAACCCTCGGCCGGGCTGGCGCCGGTCGTGGTGCAGCAGGTGTTCGAGCTGGTGAGGCGGATCCGCGCCAGCGGGCTGACTGTGCTGATCGTCGAGCAGAACGTGCAGCAGGTGCTGCGGGTGGTCGACCGCGCCTATCTGATCGAGGCGGGTACGATCAGGGCCTCCGGCACCTCTGCCGAGATGCTGGCGAACGACACGGTCAAGGAAGCGTATCTCGGGGTGTAGGGGCATGCAGGAATGCAAGCATTTTTGGACATTTTCGACATCTACCTGCTGGAGGCCGTGATCAACGGCATCCTGCTCGGGGGCGTGTTGGCGCTCCTTGCGCTCGGGCTCAACTTGATCTTCGGCGTCATCGACGTGACCTGGATCTGCTACGCCGAACTCGTGATGATCGGCATGTATGCCATGTATTTCATGGTTCAGTACTACGGCATCAGCTACTTCATCGCCGCGCCGCTCACGATCCTTCTGGTCGCGGTGCTCGGCGCAGCGCTGCACTACCTCGTGATCGCGCCACTGCTGACCGCGCCACCGATCAACCAGTTGCTCGCGACCGGCGGCGTGCTGATCGTGCTCCAGAGCTTTGCCACCGTCGCCTTCGGCATCGACTTCCGCAATCTCGGCATCCGCCTGCCGGTGCTCGCCTTCGGCGACATGAATTTCAGTTACGCGCGGCTGCTCTCGTTCCTGGCGGCGCTGGTCGGCATGGTCGCGGTCTACCTGTTCATGACGCGCACGTTCACCGGCACCGCCATCCGCGCCATCTCGCAGGACCGGCAGATCATGGCGCTGATGGGCGTCGATACGAAGCGGATCTATCTCATCACGTCGGCGCTCGGCGGCGCGCTGGCCGGGCTCGCGGCCTGCCTGCTGGTGCTGCAATATGACGTGCACCCCTTCGTCGGTCTTTCCTTCGGGCCGATCACCTTCCTCATTTGCGTGCTTGGTGGCCTCGGCAATTTCGTCGGCGGCTTCGTCGCCTCCTTCGTCTTCGCCGAGATCATCTCGCTCGGTGGCCTGTTCTCCGATCTCGAATGGGGCTATGTGCTCGCCTTCGCCTTCTTCATCGTCATGATGTTCATCCGGCCCGCGGGCCTCTTGGCGAGGCGCCGATGATGGGGCAGGGACGGCTTGCTGCATGGGCGCTGGGACTGGCGGCGCTGGTCGCGCTGCCCTTCGTCTATCGCGATCCTTATCATCTGCACATTCTGGTGCTGATCCTGATCTGGTCGTTCGCCTATACGTCCTGGTCGATGATGGGGCGCTTCGGCCTCGTCTCGCTCGGCCATGGCGGATTCATGGGGATCGGAGCCTATGTCACCGCGCTGCTCTGGAATCATCTCGGGCTGACGCCCTGGATCGGCATTCCCCTCAGCATGGTCGCGGCCGGCGCGCTCGCGCTGGTCGTCGGCTACCCCTGTTTCCGCTTCCGCATCACCGGGCACTATTTCGTGCTGGTGACGCTGGCGCTCTCCGGCATCGTGCTTCAGGTCATCACCGCAACGCGCGACTACACCGGCGGCTCCCTCGGCTATACGCCGAACCGGGCCTCGGGCAGCAAGCTGCTGGCGTTGCAATTCGACGACAAGACGACCTGGTACCTGATCGCGCTGGGGGTATGGCTTGCGGGCATCCTGGTCTGGCACTGGGTCGATCGCAGCATGGCGCGCTATGCGCTGGAGGCGATCTCGGAGGACGAGGATGCCGCGGCCGCCGCCGGTGTCGACGTCACGGCCGAGAAGCTGAAGATCACGCTGCTCAGTGCGCTGATGACGGCCCTGGCAGGCGCTATCTACTGCCAGTATCAGATGTTCATCACGCCCGACACGGTCAGCGGCATCGCCGTGTCCCTTCAGATGGTGTTCGCGGCCATCGTCGGCGGGCTCTTCGTCTCGCTCGGCCCGACCGTCGGTGCTGTCATCACCATTTTGCTGGCCGAGACCTTGCGCATCGGCTTCGGCACCAAGGCGGTCGGCTGGGACAACCTCGTCTACGGCGTGCTGCTCGTCCTCTTCATCATATTCCTTCCCAAGGGTATCCTTGGTAGCTTGCTCGACCGGTTGAAGCCGCAACGCAAGGTGCCTCGCGCTCATGAACAAGAAGCCGTCCAAATCGCTCGCCCAGGAACTTGACCGCTACATCACGCCATTCCGTTACGACGGATCCGGCAAGTTTCACCTCAAGGACCACAAGACCAACGAGAAGGGCGACCTCGATAAGGAGAAGGCGCTGGAGATACTCGACACCAACAAGAAGCGGCTGATCGAGTTTCAGGAGAAGCTTTACGCCCAGGATCGCTGGTCGCTCCTGATTGTACTTCAGGCCATGGACGCCGGTGGCAAGGATTCTGCGATCAAGGCAATCTTCGAGGGCATCAATCCGCAGGGCTGCGAGGTACATGCCTTCAAGGCGCCGAGTACCAAGGAGCTCCACCACGACTTCCTCTGGCGGCACGTGATCGCGCTGCCGGAGCGCGGCCATATCGGTATCTTCAATCGCTCCCACTACGAGGAATGCCTGGTGACGCGCGTGCATCCGGAGATCCTCGCCAAGGAGAAGTTGCCGCCAAAACTTGTGACCAAGAACATCTGGAAGGAGCGGTTCGAGGACATCTCGGCCTTCGAGCGCTACCTCTGCCGCAATGGTACCGTCGTGCTGAAATTCTTCCTCAATGTCTCCAAGGACGAGCAGCGCGAGCGCTTTCTCGAGCGACTGGAGAATCCGTCCAAGCAGTGGAAGTTTTCCATGGACGACATCAAGGAACGCGCACTGTGGCCGCGCTATCAGGCGGTCTATCAGGACATCGTCCGGCACACGTCAACGCCTCATTCGCCCTGGTACATCGTGCCGGCTGACCACAAATGGTTCGCACGCGTCGTGATCGGCTCCGTAATCAATGCGGCGCTCGAAAAGCTCGACTTGCGCTTCCCCCGCGCGGACAAGGCGTCGCTGGAGGAATTCAATGAGGTCCGCAAGGCGCTTGAGCGTGAAGGGAAGGGGGGGCGGGAAGCGGTAATGTGGCGCGCGGCTTGATGCCGGGCATTGACCGGGATCGGAGTTGCTCTACGGTCGATCCGCCAAGCATTATTTCCGGATTCGAGGTTGCCGTGCTGAAGTCTGTTCTTGCCATGTCCGCATTTGTCGCGCTCGTGATGAGTGCGTCCGTGTGCGCCCAGACCTACGATCCGCGCTCTCCGGTCTGCCTGCACGTTTTCGGCGAGCTCGAAGGCGAGCGGATGGATTGCATCTTCGCCTCCTTCGCCCAGTGCCAGGCCTCCGCATCGGGTCGGCCGGCGACCTGCCTGATGAATCCCTATTTCGCGCAAGCGCAGTCGTCGAGGACGGGACGGCGCGTTCGCTAAGCTGATTATCGCCTTTACCTCGCCCGGCTTGCGGGGGGAGGTCGGATCGCATCGAAGATGCAATCCGGGTGAGGGGGACTCTCCGCGAGTCCGTCTGCTACCATTTTGGCGGATGGGCCCCTCACCCCAGCCCTCTCCCCGTAAGAACGGGCAGAGGGAGAATGGCCCCTCAATAACCGCGGCCCCACCAGTAGCAGAGGCGCTCCACATTGGCGGGAAGGCTCGCCTCGTAGTTCGCCCACTTCTCGTATTTCGGAAGCTTCACTTCCTTCATCGCTGTGTCGAAGCACTTGCCGGCATCGGCGGCCTTCTTCACCTCGGCGGAGAGGTCTTCCATGTAGGCGATGTCGTCTTCGATGTCCTTTTTGGTGCCGAGGCGGCCACCGGCATAGGGATGGCCTGGGATCATCCGCTCCCAGTCGAGCGACGCTAGCTTCTTCAGGGAGGCAATATATTCCACTGGCGAGGCGTTGTCGGGAATGTTGCGAAACTGGACGGACTCGATCGGCGCGAAGTCCACGACGAAGACTATCTTCTCCTTCGGAAGCCGCATCACCAGCGAATTGTCGGAATGGTTGCGGCCGACATAGTTCAGCTCCAGCGTGGTGCCGCCGAGCGTGATGCTCTTCTTGTCATCGACCACCTGGTCCGGCAGCACGACATCCGCGAGCAGCGAATTCTGCTTCTTCAACTCGAGCAGGCGCTCCTTGGCCCGGCGATGGGCAATGAAGGTGGCGCCGAGATCCTTGAACGGCTGGCCGCCGGCGATGTGATCGTAATGGTGGTGGCTGTAGATGACGTATTTGATCGGCCTGTCGGTGACGGCCTTGATCGCGTCGATATAGGGCTTTGCAGGACACAAATACGAGATCGGGTCGGTCACGATCACGCCTTGCGGGGTCACGATGAACATCGACTGATGGCCGCCATAGCGGAAGATGTAGACGTTCTCGGTGCCGTCGACCTTTTTGGTCGAAGTCTGCGGCGGATTTTGCGCGGTGGCGGATCCAAGCCCCGCAACGAAAGCGGCGAGCGCGGTGAGGCAAATCGATATCTTCATCTTTTGACTTTCCGGAAATGAACGAGAGCGGGAGAAGTGATGGCTATACTCGCCATCACAAACGCTGCCTGGAAGACTTTATTCCGCAGCATTGAGTCGCAGGGCCATCCAGGCACGATAAATCCTGTCGCAGTGCGCAGCTGCTTAAGGAACTCGCGCGTTCATTTGTGATCTTCAGGCCATTGATCCCGCTTGACAGTTTTGTGTCACAGGAGGAGCATCCGGGTGGTCGCAAACAAGCGACGCGTAATGTCCATCTCATGAGCAAGGGGAGGTCTATGACGCCACCTCCGCAAATCCAGCCGCGTTGATTGCGATGGAGCTCGTTCGGACTATCGCATAGCGGCGGAAAACCGCGAACGGCACGCCGGGACAAGGTTTAGTGGGCCGCATCAGTGAGGCAAGGCCCCTACCTTCCCGGCGCTGTATTCTGACACGCTGAGTGTGTCGGATGGCCGCGATGAGGCCACGGGGCGCCTCTGAGATCCTGCTTTTCCTCTCCTCCTCCTCGCCGTCATTCCGGGCCGAATCCTGGAATGACGGCAGAGGTCTTCTGCGCGGTATTCCAGTCCGTGGTTCTTCCGGGCTGAGCTCGCGGTTCCCGTTCGCGCACCGCGGCAAATGCCAAGAGAATGTCGTCTCGGTGGCCAACTTCCGACACAGGATCGGGGCGAATAACTGCGGTCCGACATGACGCAGTGCTTCGGCGGCGAACGTCCCGACTCCGACAGCGCGTTTATTTTCAGGGAATCCTCGTGTCGCATAAGCTGGCTTCTGCGCTTCTCGCAGCGCTCTTCCTCGCCATCTCATCTTTGTCCGGCGCCTATGCCGAGCCGTCCGCGCCGGCCGCCAATGGAGCGGCCGCACTGTCGTCCGACCAGGCCAAGCGCGCGCTGGAGACGCTGCAGGACGACAAGAAGCGCGCGCAGATGATCGACACGTTGCGCGCGATCGCGAACGCGTCCGGTCCGCAGCAGATCGCCACGCCCGCGCCCGAGCAGAAATCGCCGATCCCGCTCTCGGCCGATGGTCTCGGCGCGCAACTCCTGCTCACCGTGTCCGAACAGATTGGCGAGATCTCGCGCGAGATCGCCGATGTGGCGCGGACGCTCACGCACTTCCCAACCTTCTATTACTGGATCGTGCGGACCGCCAATGATCCGGCGGCTTACAACCTCCTGATCGAGATCGCCTGGAAGCTCGCGCTGGTGTTCGGCTGCGCCTTCAGTGCGGAGTGGGTGGTCTTCCGGGTGATCCGGCGTCCGGTCGCCTTCCTCGAAGGGCGCATGCCGCAAACCGCGCGCCTGCCGGTGCAGGCGCTGCCGATTGCCGATCCGCCGTCGTCAGTGGCCGACGTGACGCCCGCGCCTGAACTGCAAAAGCGCCGCCATAGTCTAGCACGGGCGTTGCAGCTGCTGTTGCGGCTGCCCTTCGTGCTCGGGCGCCTCGTGCTCGAACTGCTTCCGGTGTTCGTCTTTGTCGGCTTGGCAACCGCCTTGCTCGGAACGGAGATCGGCGATCCCGCAACCGTCCGCCTCGTGATCCTCGCGGTCGTCAATGCCTATGCGTTCTCGCGCGGACTCATCTGTGTGGTCCGTTCGCTCGCGGGTCCATTCGGCCTGTTTCCGGTACGCGCCGAGACTGCGGCCTATGTCGAGATCTGGGCGCGCCGCATTGTCGGCGTCGGCGTGTCCGGCATCGCCTTCGCCAATGTGGCGCTGCTGCTCGGTCTGCATCGCGCCGGCTACGCCGCGCTGTTGCGGATGGTGATGCTTGTCGTGCATCTCTTCGTCGTCGTCATCATCTTGCAGTGCCGCCGTCAGGTCGCCGAGGCCATCCGCGCGCCGGCCGACCGGCAGGGGATCGCGGCCCGTCTGCGCAACCGCATCGCCGGCGGCTGGCACTATCTCGCCATCGCGCTCGATCTCGCGCTGTGGGCGGTCTGGGCGCTCAACATCCGCAACGGCTATTCGCTTCTGTTGCAATATTTCGTGGGCACCGTCGTGGTCGCGCTGATCACCCGCGTCGCCATCATGGTGACGCTCGGCCTGATCGACCGCGGCTTCCGCATCAAGCCGGAGATCCTCCAGCGTTTTCCCGGCCTGGAGACCCGCGCCAACCGCTATCTGCCGTTGCTACGCAAGATCGTATCTAGCGTGATCGCCTTCATCGGTTTCGTCGCCGTGCTCGAGGTCTGGGGCGTGGACGCCGTCGTCTGGTTCTATGGCGGCCAGATTGGCGGCCGGCTGATCTCGGCTGTGGTGACTATCGGCATCGCCGTATTCATTGCTGCAGCGATCTGGGAAGCCAGTAATGCGCTCCTGGACCGCCAGATCAATACGCTGTCACGCGATGGGCACTACGCCCGTGCCGCGCGCCTGCGCACCTTCCAGCCGATGTTGCGAACGGCGCTTCTCTGCCTGATCGCTACGGTCGTCGGGCTCACTGCGCTGAGCGAGATCGGCGTCAATGTTGCGCCGCTGCTCGCGGGCGCCGGCATCATCGGTATCGCCATCGGCTTCGGCTCGCAGAAGCTGGTGCAGGACCTCATCACCGGCCTCTTTTTGCTGCTGGAGAACACAGTTCAGGTTGGTGATAACGTCAGCGTTTCCGGACTTTCCGGCGTGGTCGAGAACGTCTCGATCCGCACCATTCGGCTCCGCGCCGGCGACGGCGCCGTGCACATCGTACCTTTCAGCGCGGTGACGACCATCACCAATGCCAGTCGCGGCGCCGGCAATGCATCCGTCAGCGTCAATGTTGCCTACAAGGAGGACACCGACCGCGCCGGCCAGATCCTCAAGGACATCGTCGAGGAGATGCGCCGCGAGCCGGAATTCCGCGCGGCGATCCGCGGCGACCTCGATCTATGGGGCATCGACAAGGTCGACGGCGCGATGGTGTCGATCGTCGGCCAGATCCGCTGCACCGAGGCCGGCCGCTGGCCGGTCCAGCGCGAATTCAACCGTCGCATGAAGCTGCGCTTCCAGCAGAACGGCATCGAGGTCGCGTCCCCGGTCCAGACCATCTTGATGCAGATCGCGCCGCCGGCTGATAGCTCGGTCAATCTGGCGCCGCGGCGGGCGGCTGGATAGTCCCTTCGCAAAAATTCCAGCTTGCCTCTGCTCGCCCGGCAGGGTTCACTCCGGCTCCAGTCCGCTGACAAGATGCGGGCGGCAAAAGGGGTGGGGAGAGAATGATGCGGGGGCTGTGGGCCGGGTTGCGCGGCCTTGTGATCGTCATTTGCGCGTTGTTCGGATCTGCGGTGTGGACTGCAGCGGCGAGCGCACAACCGTTTCCATCGCGTCCCATCACCCTCGTGGTGCCGTTCGCAGCGGGCGGCCCGACCGATACGCTGGCGCGGATCCTGTCTGAGCGGATCGCCGCCGAGCTGCACACGACGGTCGTGGTCGAGAACGTGGCGGGCGCCTCCGGCAGCATCGCCGGTGCCCGCGTGGCGCGCGCAACGCCTGACGGCACGACCATCACGATCGGCCATTGGGGCACGCATGTGCTGAATGGCGCGATCTTCAAGCTGCCCTATGACGTGCTCGCCGATTTCGAGCCGGTCGCGACGATCGCGATGGGCACGCAGCTCATCGTCGGCCGGAAGGCCCTCGGGGCCAACAATCTCAAAGAGCTGATCACCTGGCTGAAGGCCAACCCCGGCAAGGCCACCGCCGGCACGGCCGGTGCCGGTACAGGCGCCCATGTCGCTGGCGTCTTCTTCAAGGAGAAGACCGGCACCGACTTCCAGTTTGTGCCTTATCGCGGCGCCGGGCCCGCCATGATCGATCTCGTCGCAGGCCAGATCGATATCATGTTCGACCAGGCGTCGAACTCGCTGCCACAATACAAGAACGGCGCGATCAAGGCGTTCGCGGTGACGTCGCCGACGCGGCTCGCATCCGCGCCTGATATTCCGACGGTCGACGAGGCGGGCCTGCCCGGCCTCCACATCTCCTACTGGCACGGCATCTGGGCACCGAAGAACACGCCGAAGGACATCGTCGCAAAGCTCAACGCGGCCATTGTCACTGTGCTTGCCGACCCCTCGGTCAAGCAGCGCTCTGCCGAATTGGGACAGGAGATTCCGCCACCGGATCAGCAGACGCCCGCGGCGCTTGCGCGCTTCCAGAAGGCAGAGACCGAGAAATGGTGGCCGATCGTGAAGGCTGCCGACATCAAGCCGGAATAGCTGTCTCACATGCACTCTTCCTCATCCTGAGGAGCCCGCGAAAGCGGGCGTCTCGAAGGATGGCTGCGGGCGAGGGGCCTTCATGGTTCTCCCGGCGATGCGAAGCATCGTCCGGAGACGCGCGTTCCGCGCTCCTCACCATGAGGGGTGGAAGCCTCGCGGCGTTAACCTTTTGTCGCGCTCAACCCGCGGTTCGTTGCGAAATTCGCTGCGGTGCGAGATCACAATCGATGCACGAGATTCTACGTTCTTGATCTCAGCTGAGCGCTGGCCGACAATGTTTGCCCTTCAATAAGAAACTCCCTGGGGGAATCCGTGAATAGACCTGCTCCGGTCAACGCCCATTTGACACCATCCGATCCTACGCACGGCATGACGTTGCTGCGCGATCCCCTGCTCAACAAGGGCACCGCCTTCACGGAAGCGGAGCGCGACACGCTCGGCTTGCGAGGCCTGCTGCCGCCTTGCGTTCTGACGATGGAGACCCAGGTCGAGCGCGTGCTTACCAATCTGCGCACGCTTCCGACCGATCTCGAAAAATACGTCGCGCTGAACGCGCTGCATGACCGCAACGAGGCGCTGTTCTTCCGCGTTGTCGTCGACAATATCGACGAGATCCAGCCGATCATCTACACGCCGACGGTCGGGCTCGCCTGCCAGAAATACGGCCTGATCTTCCAGCGGCCGCGCGGCATGTTCATCTCCTCGCGCGATCGCGGGCAGATCGCGGAGATTCTGAAGAACTGGCCCTATCCGGCCAAGCTGATCGTCGTGACCGACGGCGAGCGCATCCTTGGCCTCGGCGATCTCGGCGCCAACGGCATGGGCATTCCGGTCGGCAAGCTCTCGCTTTATTCCGCCTGCGCAGGCGTGCATCCCGAATTGTGCCTGCCGATCGTGCTCGACGTAGGCACCAACAATGAAGAGCTCCTGAACGATCCCTATTATCTCGGCCTGCGTGAGCGGCGGCTCACGGGCGCGGCCTATGACAGCTTCGTCGACGAATTCATGCAGGCCGCGCGAAAGACCTTTCCGGGCGTGCTGATCCAGTTCGAGGATTTCGCCAATCACTCGGCATTCAAGCTGCTGCACAAATATCGCGATGAGACTTGCGTCTTCAACGACGACATCCAGGGCACTGCGGCGGTTGCGCTCGCCGGCCTGTTCTCGGCGCTGCGCGTATCCGGCGGCAAGCTGAGGGACCAGCGCATCCTGTTCCTCGGCGCGGGCGAGGCGGCGACCGGCATCGCGGATCTCGTGGTCTCCGCCATGTTGGCCGAGGGCGCCTCGGAGGCAGAGGCGCTCCGGCGCAACTGGCTGGTGGATTCCCGCGGCCTTGTCGTCAGCGGCCGCGAGGGCCTCTCCGGCCACAAGCTCCGCTATGCGCATGCCGGCCAGGCGCCAATCGCCGACTTCCTCACCGCGATCAAGACGCTGAAGCCGACAGCGATCATCGGTGTCGCCGCGGTTGGCGGCGCCTTCACGCCCGATGTGCTCAAGGCGATGGCCGAGCTCAACGAACAACCGATCGTGTTCGCGCTCTCCAACCCGACCTCGAAGGCCGAATGCTCGGCCGAGGATGCCTACCGCTACACCGAGGGCCGCGCGCTGTTCGCCTGCGGCAGCCCCTATGACCCGGTGAAGCTGAGTGGCCGTACCTTCGTGCCTCGCCAGGGCAACAACTCCTACATCTTCCCCGGCGTCGGCCTCGGCGTCATTGCGAGTGGCTCGCGCCTGGTGACGGACGAGATGTTCATGGCGGCCGCCCATACGCTCGCCGATTGCGTCGGCAAGGAGGATCTGGATCAAGGCAGCCTCTATCCGGCGCTGCCCCGTATCCGCGAGGTCTCGGCCCGCATCGCCGCCGCTGTCGCAGACGTCGCCTATCAGCGTGGGCTGGCCGACGGCCCGGCGCCCAACGACGTGAAGGGCCTGGTCCAGTCGCAGATGTACGAGCCGCATTACTAACCTCGCCAAGCCCGAACGGCGTGGTTAGTGCGCTGATATTCCCACATCGTCATGGCCGGGCTTGTCCCGGCCATCCACGATGGCACGAAGAACGTGGATGCCCGGGACAAGCAATGACAGGCCCCGGGCATGACGACCTCTCAAGCTCTCACATTATTTGATCAGCGGGTGGCCGGCCCGATCGCGATTAGGTCAGCACAGCGATACCATTTCAGGTGGGTCACCGAAGCTCAGCCAGACGCGCGCCCGATCGTCTGGCGCGTCGCAGGGTGATTTTTTCCAGAGTCTGTCCCAATTCAGGACACGCACTGTGGTGGAATCGTCACAGCTGATGTGAAACGGCCGCAGCCTCAGGCCCGCTTTTGTTCCGACAAGGTTCTGCCCCGATTAACCACCGAAACTCAGGGTTGTTCGGAGGGGCGTACCATGTCTCACATTACGCATACCGAAAGTGCCTGGATTTCCCTCGCAACCCTGAGCCGATTGCTGCTTGCCATCATCGGTGCCGCTTCGCTCGCCGCGTGCGCGCAATCGCCGGTCGGCCGCCAGAGGGCCGATCTCGCCGTCACAAGCCGGCAGGCCGCCGTGCAGCGGCCCCACCGAGTAGCGCACCTGCACCCGCGGCCGAACAACCGTGTGCGTGTCGCTCATCGTGCCGGAGACGCAAGGCAAGCCGCTGCAAATGGCGTTGCCAGCTTCTACTCGGATACGAAGACCGCGAGCGGCGAGAAGTTCGACAAGAACGAATTGACCGCGGCCCATCCCACCCTGCCGTTCGGCACAAAGCTGCGGGTCACTGATGTCTCCTCCGGCCGCTTCGTGACAGTCAGGGTCAACGATCGCGGGCCCTATGTTCGCGGACGCGTCGTCGACATCTCTCCTTCCGCGGCCGCGGAGCTCGGCATGGTCGACAAGGGCGTCGCCAATGTCAGGCTCGACGTCGTCCAATAGTCTGCGGTTCTTCGAATTGAGGCGCCGCGCTTAACCGGCTGTTAGTCGCTCTGGCGCACCATGGATGCCCGAACACATCGGGGCTTCAATTCGGGGCCTTTCGGGGAGGCGGCGCTTGAACACGATCCAGTATCTCGAAGATCAGGCCGCACGCGCCGAGCGGCTTGCCAAACGGATCACGGATACGCTGACGATCGAAAAGCTCCTGACCTTCGCCGGCGAACGCCGCCGCGAGATCGAAGTCATCGCCGGCAAGTACCGGCGCGCCTAATCCGCTCAGGTGTGGCTCTCGACGAAATCGCTGAGATAATCGGGCAGCGTCACGCCGTCTATGTCGCAGCGCGTCCGGATTTCACCGGCGACATCGGTCGAAATGTCCTTCATCCAATGTTCGAGCGTGTTGAACGATATCACCTTGATGGGGTCGTTGAAGCAGCCGGCGACGAGTTCGCCGATCGTGGCTTCGAGGTCGCTGCGCTCGATCCGGATTTCAGTAGCGTCGTCGCGGCGGTCGATCACCACGAACAGGGTCTGATCTGCGCCATAGGGCACGATCGGGGAAGGGGCTCCGGCTTCAAGCATCGAAAGGACTCACGCCTTGGCTTCCGATCCCGGTTAACGGGAAGAACCGGAAGAAGGTTCCTAGCCTCGCGAAAAGCTTGCCGCGAGCGTGCAGCCGGAGCAACCACACGCAGTCAGAGAAACTCTCTCAGCCGCGATAGTTCGGTGACGTGCTCGGGCGAGAGGATATCCGTGACCAGCGGCGGCTGCGCCGTCGTGTGGATCTCATAGAGATGCCGCGTCGCCGCCGGCTTCCCCATGAAAGCGGAGATGCACTCATCGAGAGTGCCTTCGCTCACCTGATAAGACGCTCTCTGCGGCCTTCGCTGGTTTGCAAGCGACGGCCATTTGTGCAGGGCCGCGAGCGCACCAAAATTGACCTTTGAATCCGCAACTGACACATCCCCCATCGTCCTGCCTCACGCAAACAATACCCCGGCACGCGGACCTGCGTGCCGGGGTCTACAACTGTCGCTGCATCTCAAGCACTCAACGCGGCAGCCGGGAAAAGGTTCCCGGCCGCCTGCGGTTAGCTCGCGGCCGCCGCGATCTTTTGCCCCGGGCTGGTTTGACCGTGGCTGTTCTCATCGCCGCGCCTGACCTGCGGAGGAAGCCCGGCGAAGCCCCGCAAGGCCTCGGCCATCTTCACCCGTCCAGACACACCGGTGATCACGACGTCCACCATCGCAAAGGACGAGTGGAAATGGCCGCGCGCCTTGAGCTGCTCGACCGGGACCCCGGCAGCAGCCATCGCCTCGGCATAGGCGACGCCCTCGTCACGCAACGGATCGAACTCGCAGGTGACGACGAAGGCCGGCGGCAGACCCGCGACCTTGCCGCGTAGCGGCGAGACGCGCGGATCAGTGCGGTCGGCCGGCGAGCAGTAAAGGTCCCAGAACCAGTACATCAGCGAGCGCGTCAGGAAGTAGCCGGTCGCATTGTCGTTGTAAGACGGGCGATCGTAGGTGCAGTCGGTGACCGGACACACCAGGAGCTGGCCGGCGATCTCAGGCCCGCCGCGATCGCGCGCAAGCTGGCAGGTAACGGCGGCTATGTTGCCGCCGGCGCTCCAGCCCGCGACCAGCACCGGACCGAGTTTGCCGCCGAGTTCGGCGACGTGCTCCGCGATCCAGCGAGTCGCTGCATAGCCGTCTTCGGCTGCGGCCGGGAAGCGATGCTCGGGCGCATGGCGATAGCCGACGCTGACGAAGATCATGCCGGTCCGCCGCACCATGTCGCGGCAGAACGGCTCGTCCGACTGTTCGTCACCGAGCACCCAGCCGCCGCCGTGGAAGTAGACCACGACAGGATGCGGTCCGGGCGCTGCCGGCCGGTACACACGGTACGGCAGAGGTCCGTCGGGGCCGGGCAGGGTGCCATCGACGATGTCGCCGATCGGCCGTCCCGCGGGCCGGCCCTTGTTGAACTCGTTGACGAAGGCGCGCGCGCCGATCGCGCCCATCGACTCGATCGGTGGCAGATTCAGCGATGCAAGCAGGTTCAGCACCAGCCGCACGTCCGGCTGCAGGCGCACCACCTCGCCATCGTTGCACTGCGCTGCGACGTTGGGGCCGGTGAGCTTGAAGCCTAGCATGCCGCGGCTGACGACGTCGTCGCAGATGCTGCGATAGGGGCCGACGCCGCCGGTATAGGGCATCAGGCCTTGCACCTTACCCGGCACATTGGCGCCCGTGTACCAGGTGTTGGCGAGCCGGTGCAGCGTCAGCATCGAACAGTCGGCCATGTGCTGGCCCCAGCCGGCCTGTGCTGTCTCGGTCGGTTCGATCGTGGTGAAGCCGGCGTCGCGCAGCTCGGCGAGGCGGTCGACCACCCAGTCGACATGCTGCTCGATCGACACCGCCATATTCGACAGCACGGACGGGCTCCCGGGACCGGTAACCATGAAGAAGTTGGGGAAGCCTTCGACCGTGAGACCGAGGTAGGTCTGCGGCCCGTGCGCCCAGACATCGGTGAGCGACTTGCCGCTGCGCCCGGTGATCGGATGCACGGCCCGGATCGCGCCGGTCATGGCGTCGAAGCCGGTCGCGAACACGATGACGTCGACATCGAAGGTGCGCTTGTCTGTCGAGATGCCGCTTGCTGTGATCGCCTTGATCGGCTCCTGGCGCAGATTGACCAGCGTGACGTTGGGCCGGTTGTAGGTGGCGTAATAATTGGTATCGAGGCAGGGACGTTTTGCACCGAAAGGATGGTCATGCGGCATCAGCGCCGCCGCCGTCTCCGGATCCTTCACGGCCGCCGAGATCTTCTCGCGGATGAGGTCGCAGATCAGCTTGTTGCCGTCGAAGTCGACGGCCTGGTCGGCCCAGAGCTGCGTGAGGATGTAGACGAGATCGCCCTTACCCCAACCCTCTTCAAAGCGTGCGCGGCGCTCGGCGTCGCTCAATTGCCAGCTCACGGCCATCTGCTGCGGATAGGGCACGCCGGCCATCGATTGCCGCGCCTGCTCGCGATAGGCCGCACGGTCGTCCTGGAAAAAGCTCATGCGATCGGACGGCGAGGGACCATTATGCGCAGGCAGCGCGAAATTCGGCGTGCGCTGGAACACGGTCAGATGTGCGGCTTGTTCGGCAATCAGCGGGATCGATTGAATGCCCGACGAGCCGGTGCCGATCACGGCGACGCGCTTGTCGGCGAGATTGACGCCGTCATGCGGCCAGCGGCCGGTGAAATAGACCTCGCCCTTAAACTCGTTGACGCCATCGATCTCCGGCGGCTTTGGCGCGGAGAGACAGCCGGTCGCCATGATGTAGTAGCGGCAGGAGACGGGATCGCCGTTGTCGGTGGTGAGTTGCCAGCGCTCTGTCGCCTCGTCCCACTTGGCTTCCGTGACCTTGGTGTTGAAGCGAATGTCGCGGCGCAGATCGTAGCGATCGGCGACGAAGCCGAGATAGCGCAGGATCTCGGGCTGGGTCGCGTATTTCTCCGACCAGGTCCAGGTCTTGTCGAGTTCCGGATCGAATGTGTAGCTGTAATCGATGGTCTGGATATCGCAGCGGGCGCCGGGATAACGGTTCCAGTACCAGGTGCCACCGACATCGCCGGCCTCTTCGAGAGCGACTGTCGTGAGCCCGGCCTTGCGCAGGCGATGGAGAAGATAGAGACCGGCAAATCCGGCGCCGACGACGGCAACGTCGACTTGTTGGGCTTTTCCACTCGCCGCTTTGGACTCACGTGCGGCGACCGTTGCGTCAGGCATGGCATTCCTCCCGTGTATTTTGTTGTGCCGGCAGGCTATCGCCGGGGGGCGGGCTTGTCATCAGGACAAGTGCAATCTTCGGTAGTCGTTTGCGCCGACATCGTGGCGGCGCGAAGGTTGCGGGCGTACACCTATCGCGATGCACAATGGCCGTGATTCTCCGGGCTAATCAGGCTCGATGTGTCTGTGTATGCTACGGTTCCGTGCCACGCGTTGCCCACCGGATGTCATGACAGAGTTGAGTGAACGGACCAAAGCCAACATGGACGTCGTCCTTGAGGAGACGTGCCGCGAATTGCCTCACGGCGGTGATCACGACAGCCGCAGATTCATCGCCGAGCGCCTGATCGAAGCGGCGCAATCCGGTCACGCCACGCTGGGCGAACTTGGCATTGTCGCCCGCCGTGCGCTCGCAGAGATCGCCGGCAAGAGCAGCTACAAGAGCAGCTAACCGTCCGTCGCGGAGCTTGCTTCGCTGCCGGCCGCGGACGTAACCTGCAGGGAACCCTTCAGCGCATCGAGATCCCCTGAAGATGCGGTCCCTGCTTGCGCTTCTTGCCGCTTCCGCGTTCCTCGGTTGCGCCGATATGGCCGTAGCCCAGGCGGTCGGACAATTTCCATTTGCGGTGACGCGTGAAGGACAGATGCTCGGCGCCGTCGAAGGCGAGGTGGCCTCGTTCAGGGGACTTGCTTACGCAACGCCGCCGGTGGGCCCGCTGCGGTGGCGTCCACCACAGGCGACGCCCGAGAGTTCGGAGATGCGGACCGCTTACGACTACGCGGCGCCGTGCCTTCAGCCGTCGTTGCCCGGCGCGAGCGAGGATTGCCTCACGCTGAACGTATTCCGTCCCTTCGGCGTCGATGGCCCGCTGCCGGTGATGGTGTTCATCCACGGCGGAGCCTTCGTCAGCGGCACAGCGAATGATCCGTTGTTCGACGGTGCAAAGCTCGCACAGGCCGGCCTCATCGTGGTCAGCGTCAATTATCGTCTCGGCGCACTCGGCTGGCTCACCCATCCCACGCTGTCGGAAGGCAGCTCTGGCAATTACGGCCTGATGGACCAGATTGCAGCGCTGCATTGGGTGCACGACAACATCGCGGCCTTCGCCGGCGATCCGAACAACGTCACCTTGTTTGGCAGCGGTGCAGGCGCGACCTCAATCGCGCTCCTGATGCTGTGTACGCAGTCGCGCGATCTGTTTCAGAAAGCCATTCTGCAATCGGTGCCGGGCCGCGCGCGACTGCGTCCGGCGCAGGAGGCGGAAGCCGCAGGCCGGGAATTCGTAGCGGCACTCGGGCAGGAGACTGATTTGCGCACGGCCTCACCGGCGCAACTGCTGGCCGCTGAAAAGCGATTGCTGGCAAAATCCTCGCACAGCTTCGCCCCGGCGATCGATGGAAGCCTGATTGCCGAAGGTCACGCCGCGGGGTTCGCGGCGGGACATGAAAGTCGCATTCCCCTCATCATCGGCTCGAATGATGACGAGACGCGGTTTGACAGTGACCTCGATATCAAGGAGCAGCTAGCATCGTCAGGCGGCACGCTCGATGAGCTGCGCAAGCTCTACCCCGGTCTCACCACACCTTCCGAACTTGCGGCGCGCTTCTACACCGACGAGGTTTTCTCCGAGCCGGTGAGGTTGCTGGCTCGCCTGCATGCCGCAAGCGGCGCGCCGACCTTTCGCTATCGCTTCGCCTATGTGCCGGAGGCGCAGCGCGCGAATCCCGATGGCGGTCACGGGCGCGAGTTGCAGTTCATCTTCGGCGCGGAAGGCGTGCCGGGTGCGGGCATGTTTTCACGGCGCGATCGCGAGGTCGCAAACCGGATGCGCACCTACTGGATCAACTTCGCGAAGAGCGGCGATCCCAACGGTGCCGACCTGCCGCGCTGGGACGCAGCGGCAGGAGGCGATCGTCTTTTGCTGATCACGAATGATCGCATCGCGAGCGGAGACGACCCCTGGTCGGACCGTCTCGATCGCCTCGCGCGCTAGAGCAGGATGAGTTGGATCAGGCCGCGAGCTCGACGCGCGGCGCCGGGGTGAGGCGGCCTTCCTCCAGATAGTCCACCGCTCCGTCCTTCTCGACGGCGTAGAACTGTTGGCCTTCCCTCGACCTGAAGGCGGCGCGGATGACGCCGCGGCGGCCCTTGTCACTGTTGACGACATCCCCCAGCGCAAACTTCTTCATATTCCGTCCTTGTCTTCTGGCCTATTCCTTCGGCCACGCCGGGGATTCTGGGCGGCAAATCGTTAACGACTTGCTAACCATACCGGTTTGCCTATGCTCGCCGCCTGTCGCGCGGGCAGCTCGCACGCGCATGTTGCCAACGAGACGAGCCTTCGCCCATGACGCGATTTCCGACCCTGTTCCTGTCGCATGGCGGCGGCCCCTGGCCCTTCATAGAGGACAGGCGGGTGCAGTATGCGAAGACTGCCGAGGAGTTCGGCCGGCTGCCGCAGCTTCTGCCGGCGAGGCCGAAGGCCGTGCTCGTCATCACCGGACATTGGGAAGCCGACGCCTTCACAGTGTCCACCTCGGCGCATCCGCCGATGGTGTACGACTATTACGGCTTCCCCGAGCATACCTATCACCTCAAATATCCGGCGCCGGGCAAGCCCGAGCTCGCCGCGGAGGTGAAGACGCTGCTCGCGCGCGCAGGCCTCGATTGCCGAGAGGATGCCAACCAGGGATTCGATCACGGCACCTTCGTGCCGCTCGGCCTGATGTATCCGAACGCGGACATGCCGATTGTGCTGCTGTCGTTGAAGTCGACCTATGATGCGGCCGAGCACATCAGGGCCGGGCAGGCGATCGCCTCGCTCCGCGACGAAGGCATCCTGATCATCGGCAGCGGTCTGACCTATCACAACATGCGCGGCTTCGGCCGGGCGGAGTCCAAGCCGGTCTCGTATGATTTTGAGGCCTATCTGAACGAGGCGATCAGCAATCCGGATGCGGCGCGCCGTAACGCGATGCTGGTGGACTGGGAGAACGCACCCAGCGCGCGCCTTGCCCATCCCCGCGAGGATCATCTGCTGCCTCTGATGGTGGCCGCCGGTGCCGCCGGCAGCGACGTCGGCCATCGCGTCTTCGTCGACGAGGTCGCGAGCGTTGCGATGGCGTCGTATGTGTTCGGCGGCTGATGTTGCTTGTTGCGGGCGAGACCGGGCAAACGCAAAATCTCGAAAACAACCCCATGCAAAGTAGAAAAGCTTAGCAAAATCGCCCCGGCAGGCTAGCTTGCTCAAGCGCCGTCCTGAAGACATTTGACACGTCGGGCAAAACAGCGGCAAAATTCCATCATGGCGCCGATTGACCGGCCATGCCGCGAACCCTGGAACAAGGGCAAGCTGATCGGAGCCAAACCTCCGTCGCGGCCAAACCAATTCTGGCCGATCCGAACCCGGCTCCTGATCGAAACACTGATCCGTGACACGGGGAATTTGCGAGCCGCGCAGCTCTTGCTCGGCCACACCAAGATCGAAAGCACGGAGCGCTATCTCGGCATCGGGGTTTCTCTCGTCAAACCATACTGCGAAGCTCCAAGTTGAGTGAGGGATTCTCCGGATTGAAACCAGTTTTCCTAGGGGCCTAAGTTCCTTGATTCAGATCAAGGGCCTTGCGGCTCACAACCGATGTCATCGGGAGCTTCGAAAGAACTGTCAGACGTCAACGCCGTAAGCGGGCTTGACCAGTCTTAGACGTCGGCCGGTAGGCAAAATAGCATGAGCGCAGCAGCGAATGCGAACACGACCAATGAGGTGGCGCGCTGGCACGCACTACCTCAACATGAGGTCGTGGAGCGACATGCTACCAGCTACGAGAACGGGCTTGCTCCGGCTGAGGCCGCTGTCCGACTTCAGAAATACGGTCAGAACCGCCTGCCCGAAGGCAGGAAGCGCGGTTGGTTTGCGAGGCTTCTCTCACAGTTCAACAACATCCTGGTCTACGTGCTGCTCGCTGCAGGGTTCACCAAGCTGATGTTGAACCTGTGGGTCGACGCGGCCATCATCTTTGGCGTGGTCGTTCTCAACGCGCTTCTCGGGTTCATTCAGGAGGGCAAGGCCGAGAAGGCGCTGGATTCCATCCGCAATATGCTGACCGCGGAGGCACGGACGGTACGCGGTGGGGAGACCCGCATGATTCCCGCGGAGGATCTCGTTCCGGGGGACGTCGTGCTCCTGGAGTCGGGAGACAAGATTCCTGCGGATCTGCGACTGTTCGAGACAAAGAACTTGCGAACTGAAGAGGCGGCCCTCACAGGTGAATCGGTGCCGGCAGAAAAAAGCGTCGAGCCGGTGCCTGCGAACGCGACGGTTGGCGACCGCGCAAACATGGCATTTTCCGGCACCATGGTTGTATCGGGTCGCGCGACCGGATTGGTCGTCGCGACCGGTACTGAGACGGAACTCGGCCGTATCAACCAGTTGCTCGCCGACGTGAGCCCGCTCGAGACTCCGCTGCTGCGCCAGATCAAGAAGTTTGGCTACACCATCAGTGCGGTAATCGGGGTGATCAGCGTTCTGGTCTTTGCCTACGGCAAGTGGGTGAAGGGGATCGACTTTGTGGAGCTCTTCCAGGCAGTCGTCGGCATCGCCGTATCGCTCATCCCGGAAGGACTACCCGCACTTATCACGATCACCCTGGCCATCGGCGTCCAGCGCATGGCCCAGCGTAACGCGATTATCCGGCGGTTGCCCGCAGTCGAAACGCTCGGCTCGGTGTCGCGGATCTGCTCGGACAAGACGGGCACGCTGACGCTCATGGAGATGATGGTGGTGTCCGCCGTCACGGCTGAGTCGGCGTATCAGGTCACCGGCGACGGCTATTCTCCCGAGGGGGAAATCAAAAAGGACGGACAGCCCGCGGGCAAGGACCCGGTACTCGCGCTGATGGGGCGAGTCTCCTTGCTCTGCAACGACGCAGAGCTGTTCCAGCAGGAGGGCACCTGGAAGGTTGAGGGCGATCCGACCGAGGGCGCGCTTTATCCGTTCGCAGCCAAGCTCGGTATGGATCGGCAGCTCGAGCAGACAGCATCTCCGCGTATCGACGCCATTCCGTTCGAATCCGAGCACAAGTTCATGGCGACGCTCCAAAGAGATGCGAACGGGGAGCAAGTCCTGCTCGTCAAGGGCGCCCCGGAAGTCATCTTTGAGCACTGCGATCGCCAGCAGACCGCCGACGGCCAGTCGAGTCCGCTCGATCGCGAGCACTTCTTGAAACAATCGGACAGGCTTGCGGCCCAAGGCGAACGTGTGCTGGCGTTCGCGTGGCTCCAGAACCCGAAGGTGAAGGCTGGCGGTCTCACCGCGGCTGACCTGCCAAGGACGCTTGTCTTGCTTGGTCTGATCGGCCTGCTGGATCCGCCGCGCAAAGAGGCCATCGAAGCCGTGAAGGAGTGCCACGGTGGTGGCATCCGCGTCACCATGATCACCGGCGATCACAAGATCACCGCCGCGGCCATCGCCAAGATGCTTGGGCTTGGTGACGGAAAGACCGCGATCACCGGCGCCGAAATCGAGGACATGGACGCCGCGACGCTGCAGGAACGCGTTCGCGCGGTTGACGTTTTCGCGCGCGCCAGCCCCGAACACAAGCTGCGCCTGGTGAAAGCGATCCAGGCCAACAATCAAATCGTGGCGATGACAGGCGATGGGGTGAACGACGCGCCCGCTCTCAAGAAAGCCGACATCGGGGTCGCGATGGGTATCAAAGGCACCGAGGTCACGAAGGAAGCGGCTGAAATGATCCTGGCCGACGATAACTTCGCCTCGATCTCGGCGGCGGTGAAGGAAGGGCGCACCGTCTACAACAACATCGAGAAGGCGATGCTATTCATCCTGCCGACCAACGTCGCGCAGGCGCTGGTCATTGCGGTGGCAATCTTTGCAGGGTTCACGATGCCGATCACGGCCCCGCAAGTGCTCTGGGTCAATATGGTCACGTCGGTCGCGCTCGGCCTGGTCATCTCCTTTGAGCCGCACGAGATCGATGTGATGGATCGGCCCCCGCGCGCAGTAGACCGCCCCATCGTGACCGGCTTCGGGATCTGGCGGATCATCTTTGTCGGCTTGGCGCTGCTTGCTTACACCTTGTTGGCGTTCTTCTGGATGAAGGCGCAAGGCGCCTCGGATGGGCTTGCCCGAACGGTAGCCGTCAATGCCATCACGATTGGCCAGGTGTTCTATCTGCTCAATAGCCGCTACCTGCTCGATTCGTCGCTCTCCCTGAAGGCGCACATAGGCAACGCGTACTTGCCGCTCGGCATCATTGCCGTCGTGATCTTGCAACTGATTTTCACCTACGCACCACCGGTCCAGGCGATGTTCGGCAACGAATCCATCCCGCTTTGGGTGTGGCCCTGGCTCCTTGCCGGCGGATTGCTGTTCTTCCTCGTGGTCGAGGCAGAAAAGCTTGTCATTCGCTCGTCGAGCTCGTTGCGAAAGTTTGTTGTCGCCGCGGAAGCAGGCGCGTGAGCGGTTCCTTTTCGCAGGCGTGCGCGTGCTTCGATCTCTTGCCGCGGCTTGGCGCCGCGGCCGACAGAAATGCGCCGCGGAGCGTCACCCGCGGCGTGATTTTTGTTGCTGCGCCGATTGCGCCGACCTTCGAGTGTTCGGGCTACGGGAGCTAAGCTTCTCGCGCAAGTTCCGCACGAGCCGCTGCCAGCTCCTTCTTCTGCTCCGGGCTCACCTTCGGATACGCAAGGTCGAGCTTCTCTACGGCCTCCACGATTGCCGCTGCGACGACTAGGCGGGTGAACCATCGGTTGTCGGCCGGCACCACGTACCACGGCGCGTGCTCGGATGCAGTGGCTGCGATCGCCCCTTCATACGAGTCCATGAAGTCGAGCCAGTACTTGCGCTCGCGCACGTCCGATGCCGAGAACTTCCAGTTCTTTCCGGGGTTGTCGAGGCGCTTCATGAAGCGCTTCTTCTGCTCTTCGCGCGAGACATGCAGGAAGAACTTGAGAATGACTGTGCCCTGCCGGGTGAGGTAATCCTCGAAGTGCGCGATGTCTGCCAGCCGTTCGTCCCAGATCCGGGAGCTCACGAACGGCGGCGGGAGTCTCTGCTGCTTCAAGATTTCCTCGTGAACGCGCACAACGAGGACCTCCTCGTAATAGGAACGATTGAAGATTCCGATCCGCCCACGTTCGGGCAGACGCGAGACGTAGCGCCACATGAAGTCATGTGCGAGATCCTCCTGTGAGGGCGGCTTGAACGAAAAGACCTGGCAGCCCTGCGGATTCACCCCCGTCATGACGTGTTTGATCGTGCTGTCCTTGCCAGCCGCATCCATGGCTTGGAACACGAGCAGCAGCGACCAACGGTCCTGGGCATAAAGCATGTCCTGTTCTTCTGCGAGCCACCGGGTGCCCCGTTGAAGAAGGTCAGCAGCTTCGCCCTTTTCCATGTTTAGACCGCGCGTGTCGCCGGGGTCGAAGTCCTTCAGCTGAAAGCCCTTGCCGCTGGAGATACGGAATGGGTGGATATACTTCTGGATCTGGTCGAGAATCTCTTTTCTCGGCATAGAGTGTCCTCCCTTCTTGAGGCAGAGGAATTTAAGACAAAGATAGTCTCGCTCAACGGCCCGGGCTTGACTTGCTCTCGGACAGCCTGGGTGGACCGTGCGTTATCCTATCATGGCGAAAGGCCTCCGTGCGTCGCGGCCGGGGCCGCGCGGCGCAGCCATTCGCAGCGCAGCGCATAGATGCTCAGCTTCGAGTGCTTGCGATAAGATCAGAATGATTCAAAGGGCGGCATCGGCCGGCGCTGCGGCGATGTCAGCTCAGGGCCCAAACTCGGACGAAGCGGTTTGGGAAATGCCCGCGAATTTGGTTCTGCTACTTCTACTCCACAGCCACGACCGTGCCGCGTAATTTTAGAACTGGGCCGGTTGAGCGGGTGGACTGGGCCAATCCGATCGCAGGTTGTTCGGATTGTTCCTTTCGAACAAGTCCTGCCTTATCACGCCGCTCGGGCGGGGATCAGTCGACGGTGGCGGTCCGCGAGCATCATGGATTGGCGCGACAATGACGCCGGGCCGAACGACACAATTGGCGGGATAGCCAACGTATTGGCAGTAAGTTGCGGCACTCACGCCTCCATGCTTCCTATCGAGAAGTCAACAATTAGCGACGCGGACAAGGCGATTGATCGCTTCATATTTGCCTCCTCTAGCTCAAAGCGCGACCTCTGCCAGTTATAGCCGGAAAAATCGGAAGTCACTGCTCCGGCAGTCCCGCCTTGTGCAACGCGTTCTCCACGTACACGCGCTGCTCCACATAGGTGGGATCGTCCGATAGATCGGTGGCCCGAAATTTCGCGAGTGTCGTGTAATTTGGATTCAGGCGACCCGCCGACGCAAGTGCCGCGCGAGCAGCGTAAAGGTCACCTCTAATAGCCATGATCGCGGCGTAATAAAGCTGGCCATACGCCAGTCTCGAATTGGTCGCGACCGACTTGCTCAGCCAGGCCAGCGCATCGTCATCGCGCCTGAGCAGGATCATCGCGCGGCCCATTTCAAACTGCCACGTACCTAGGCCGGGGTCGCGGGGACTGAGTTCAATGGCGCGTTCGAACAGCGGAATTGCATCCACGGATTTCCCGGTGAATACCAATGTTTCGCCAAGAAAAAGCGTCGGCGCCGGTAGATTGCCGTTAAGTTGCAGCGAGATCCTGTACTCTTCGGCGGCCTCCTGCTGCCGCCCGTGTGCCTGCAGAACTCGGGCGCGTTGCGCATGGGCAACTGAGCTGTTCGGATCGAGCGTGATTGCTTGCTGCGAGAGCACGTCGGCACGCCGCAAATCCTCGGCCGCGTTGCTCGATTGTCCATTGATGACCAGATTGGCGAGCGTCAGGGAAAGGCCTGTCAATGCCCGTAACGTGTGGGGATCAAGCTCAAGCGCCCGCTCAAACAGATGCCGCGCTTCCTCTCGCGTCTCGGGCGTCGTCGGCTTGTACACCGCGGCCCATCCCTGCAAGGCAAGGTCCGACGCGGTCGGATTGGTCTGGTGCTCCAGTTCGATGCTCCTGGCCGCGAGGACGACCAGTTCCAATCCCAGCATGCGTGCAATCCGGCCGGTTATATCATCCTGCAATTCCAGATAGTTGCTGCGCGGACGATCGAAGCGGTCGGACCAGACATAGCCCCCAGTTTCGGTATCGATGAGCTGCGCGTTGACCCGAACCTGATCACCGGCGCGCTGCACGCTGCCTTCGAGTGCGTAGCGAACACCGAGTTCACGTCCGATCTGGCGGACTTCTATCGCCCGGCTCTTGTAGGTGAACGCCGTATTGCGCGCGATAACAAAGCTGCCCTGAATCCGGGAGAGATCTGTGGTCAGGCTGTCGGCGACCGCATCGGCAAAGTAATCCTGCCGAGGATCTCCGCTCATGTTGGTAAAGGGAAGCACGACAATCGATAAGCGCGGTGCCGTCCTGAGTGGCACTGTATTCGGGGCCTGGATTACCCGCGATGTGACGCCCGTGCCACCTAACAGATACCACGCCCCGCCGCCTCCAATGGTTACGAGAGCGAGAATTGCGGATGCGGCCACTGTGATTGATCGCATGCCGGGTTTCGCCAGCGTCGGCAGCTTCGCGCCGACCGGATCGAGCATGAACACCTGGACCGGCTCCGCGATGTTTTTCAGGCGCTGTTGACCCCAATCGTGCATCGCGATTGCAATCTTGCCCTTGACCTGATCGTAGGCCGCGCGGGACAGACAGATATTGCCCGGAGGCGCCAAGTTCTCCAAGCGGGCAGCCACATTGACGCCATCGCCCATCAGATCGCCGTCCGGTTCGACCACGACGTCACCGAGGTTGATGCCGATCCGGAAACTGATCTGCTTGTCGGCAGTGATGCCGGTATTTCGATCGATCGTCTGCCGCTGCAACTCGACGGCGCACCGGACGGCATCGACGAGGGAAGCGAACTCTACCAACATTCCGTCTCCGGTCGTTTTGACGATGTGGCCATGATGGGTCGAGACAGCCGGATCGATGACCTCCTTCCGCAGCGTCCGTAGCCTTGCAATTGTTCCTTCTTCATCAGCCCCTGTCAGCCGACTGTAGCCAGCCACGTCGGCGGCCAGGATCGCGGCAAGCCTGCGCTCGACATGCTGCTCGACCAAAGTCCGTCCCCCCCTTGGATTGACCGCAAAACTCTAGCACAACGGCGAACTGGCAGAAGCTGACGCTAGGATGTCGGCCAGCACCGCGGCGATGTCAGCTCAGAACCAACACCAGACCTCAGTCGATCACTTGGTCCGCACCGCTGAGGAGCGTTGGCGGAATGATCACAAAATGCTTTGGCCGTCTTAAGGTTTATAGCCAGAACGATTTCAGTCGGCTGTTCCACAGGTACTTCCGCCACTTTGGCGCCTCGCAAGAGCTTCGCGACCTGACGAGCGCATTGACGAAAAACAACGCTGAGACGGGGACCATAGGCAATCAGGCCGCCTGCCTCAGCCTCTTCAGGCCATTGCAAGATGGCCGGCAGGCGATGCAGATCGAAGCGGTCACGGATTAGCAAACGGAGAGATCCCCCCAGTAAGGGTGACGCCAAGACATTGACCGCCTCGACCGATGTCGCCTTCATGGCATCTATCGCCCGAATGACTTCCCCCTCAGACCCTGCGACATACGGAACGATCTCGATGCCGAACGCACGGGCAGCACTTTCAAGAGCGTCGATGTTTCGTATTGGCTCGTGATCGGCAAACACAGCTATTTTTCGAGCTGCGGGGAGTGCCTCATGTAACAGCGCCAACCGCTTTACATCTAGCTGAAATGCGAAAATGGCGACACCGGTTGTGTTGCCGTCGGGATGAGACATGGAGGCGACGAGCTTGCTGCCGAGCAAGTCATCTGCAAGCGCAACGATGGGAATGCGTTGAGTAGCTTTTTGTGCAGCGCGTGCTGCGTCGGGTCCGAATACCACGAGTACGTTCGGCCGCGCTTTGGTTAGTTCAACGGCGACCTCTTCGTAAAAGCAGACATTCCGGATTTATGGGGGCACGCGCTAATCCGTCCTACGCAGCTGCAAGCTCACCCGTACTTCAGCTTCATGAACAGAATGCCGCCGGCGAGCACCATGGTGACGGCGTTGGCGGCGACCAGCGGGGCGTCGCCGCTGAGCAGGCCGTAGACGAGCCAGAGCGCCAGGCCCAGCACCATGACCAGGAACATGCCGAGCGAGATGTCGCGGGCCGAGCGCGTCTTCCACACCTTGATGAACTGCGGCGCATAGGCGACGGTGGTGCAGGTTGCGGCGGCAAAGCCGAGCAGCTTGATCGCGAATGGTTCCATGCCGACTCTATAGCATGGATTCGCTCCTGGGCGTGCCTGGAGCGTTTTCGAGCGAAGTGGATACCGGTTCGCGTAAAGAAAACGCGTCAAAATGAGAATCTAGAGCCCCGTTCCGATTCCATCGGAACGGAAATGGCTCTAGGCCCGGCGGGATGCCATGAGACCGCGATAGAGCGCGGCATAGTCGCCGGCGCGGTTGCGCCAGGAGACGTCGGTCGCAAGTCCACTCAATTGCAGCCGGCGCCAGGTCAGCTTGTCGTGGAAGGCGGTGTTGACCTTGCGCAGCGTGCCGGCGAGGGCATCCGCGGTCACGGGGCCGAACTTGAAGCCGGTGGCATCGCGGTCCGACGTGTCGGCCTCGCCGATATCGACGATGGTATCCTCGAGACCGCCGACGCGGGACACGATCGGCACGGCGCCATAGCGCAGCGCGCAGAGCTGTGTCAGGCCGCATGGCTCGAACCGCGACGGCACGATCAGCGCGTCGGAGCCGGCCTGGATCAGATGCGCCAGAATCTCGTCGTAGCCGATCACAACCCCGATGCGGCCGGGATTTGCGCGCGCAACCGCCTGATAGCGGTCCTGGAGATCGCGGTCGCCGCTGCCGAGCAGCGCGAGCTGCATGCCTTCGCCCAAAATGGTCGGAATGGCCTCGAGCAGGACATCGAGTCCCTTCTGCCAGGACAGGCGGCTGATGACGCCGAGCAACGGCGCCTCGTCCGAGGAGGCAAGATTGAACTGCTTCTGAAGCACCGCCTTGTTCGCCGCGCGAAACGTAAGATCCTCCGCGCCGAAGCGGTAGGCGATGTGCGGATCCTCTTTCGGATTCCAGACCTCGATGTCGATGCCGTTGAGGATGCCGCTCAGCACGCCCGCGCGTTCGCGAAGCAAGCCGCCGAGCCCCATCCCGCCTTCGTCGCTCTGGATCTCATGCGCATAGGTCGGCGACACCGTCGTGATGCGATCGGCGAATTGCAGTCCGGCCTTCAGGAAGCTGATGCCGCCGAAATATTCGAGGCCATGAACGTCGAAGGAGGACCAGGGCAGGCCGATCGCACCGATCAGCTCGCGGTCGAACTTGCCCTGATAGGCCATGTTGTGGATGGTCATCACGGTGCCGGGCCGCGGACGATTGTCATAGTGCAGATAGGCTGGCGCGAGCCCCGCCTGCCAGTCATGGGCGTGCACGACATCGGGCACGAAAGCCGGAACGAGGCCGTGGCCGATGTCGGCGGCGACGCGCGACAGCGCTGCGAAGCGCATGCCATTGTCGGGCCAGTCGACGCCCTCGGCTGTCACGTAAGGGTTGCCCGGCCGTGCGTAGAGATGCGGCACGTCGAGCACGAAGAGGTCGAGCCCATTCTGGGAGCCGGCGAGCAGCCGGCCTGGTCCGCCGAAATAGTCCGGCCAGCGCCGGATTTCCTCTGTGCCCGAGACGAGCCGTATCACGTCGGGATAGCCCGGCATCAGCGTGCGCATCTCTACGCCGTGCGCCTTCAGTGCGAGCGGCAGCGCGCCGGCGACATCGGCGAGGCCGCCGGTCTTGACGATGGGGTAGACTTCGGAGGCGACCGCGAGGACGCGAACAGGCATCATGTATTGAGCCTGTCGAGCATCGGCTGGGTGATGAGCGAAATGCCGGTCTCAGTGGTCCGGAAGCGCTGGGCATCGAATTGCGGATCCTCGCCGACGACGAGGCCCTCGGGAATCTCGACGCCGCGATCGATCACGACGTTCTTCAACCGCGCCCCGCGCCCGACACTCACATAGGGCATGATCACGGCGTTTTCGACATTGGCGTAGGAGTTGATGCGCACGCCGGTGAACAGCAGGGAACGGCGCAGCGAGGCGCCGGAGATGATGCAGCCGCCCGAGACCAGCGAGCTCACGGCCTGGCCGCGCCGGCTCTCCTCGTCGTGGACGAATTTCGCAGGTGGCGTGATCTCCGCGTAGGACCAGATCGGCCAGGCGCGGTCGAACAGATCGAGTTCCGGCACCACATCGGTGAGGTCGATATTGGCGGCCCAATAGGCGTCGACGGTACCGACATCGCGCCAATAGGCGCTGCCGTTGTTGCCGGAGCGAACGCAGGAGGTCGAGAACTGGTGCGCGATCGCGCGGCCGTTCTTGACGATGTAGGGAATGATGTCCTTGCCGAAATCGTGGTTCGAGTTCGGGTCCGCGGCGTCGCGCTTGAGTTCCTCGTAAAGGAATTTCGCATCGAACACATAGATGCCCATACTGGCGAGCGAGACGTCCGGCTTGCCAGGCATCGGCGGCGGATCGGCGGGCTTCTCGAGGAACGACTGGATCCAGCCGTTCTCGTCGATATGCATGATGCCGAAGCCAGAGGATTCCGCGCGCGGCATTTCGAGGCAGCCGACCGTGACGTCGGCGCCGCTCGCAACGTGCTGGCGCAGCATCACCTCGTAATCCATCTTGTAGATGTGGTCGCCGGCGAGCACCACGATGAAGCGGGCGTTGTGGGACTCGATGATGTCGATGTTCTGGTACACCGCATCTGCTGTGCCGACATACCACATGTTCTCGGAGACGCGCTGGCTGGCGGGAAGAATGTCGAAGCTCTCGTTGCGCTCCGGACGGAAGAAGTTCCAGCCCATCTGCAAATGCCGGATCAGGCTGTGTGCCTTGTACTGGGTGGCGACCGCGATACGGCGGATGCCTGAGTTCACCGCGTTCGAGAGGGCGAAATCGATGATGCGGGATTTGCCGCCGAAATAGACCGCAGGCTTGGCGCGCCGGTCGGTCAACTCCAAAAGCCGGCTGCCGCGCCCGCCGGCGAGGACGAACGCTAGCGCCTGACGGGCAAGCGGCTCATTTCCGACGGCACTCATGTCATCCTCCCACACTCTGGCGCATGCCCGGCCTTCGCGAGACGGCTTTCGGCCGCGCACCATTGGAACCGATAGTAGCGGTACGAATAGTAAATCGGAAAGGTCGTTGTTGGTTGCGACCGCGCGGGAAGCTTAATGCTTTGCGGTGTCTGTGGCCTTTGAGGTGGCCTTGGGCTTCGTCGCACCGGTGTCATAACCGCACGGCGTGCCGGCGCCGGGCAGACCACAATCCTGGCATGCGCGGCTCTCTTGTGCGTCGCACGCAAAAATCGGGGCTTTGACCTGGCGCAAGGATGACCGATCATGCGCCGGCGATCCTCTTCCAGGTGAAAACGTCAGACAGGGAGGGAGACCATGAGTATGTGGAAAAGGGTAATTGCCTGTTCGCTGGCGGGCGCGGTTATGGCCGGTCAAATGGAGCAGGTGGCGGCGGCCCCGCTTCCAACCAATGTCGCGACCATCAAGGCCGCTGTGGGCGATGATGTCACCCAAGTACAATGGCGCGGCGGAGGCTGGGGCGGCGGTTGGGGATGGGGCCTCGGTGGCTTCGCGGCCGGTGCGATCATCGGCGCTGCTATCGCGAGCAGCACACCCTATGGCTATTATGGCGGCGGCCCGTATTACGGCGGCTATGGATATCCGGGGCCGGGTTACGGCTATGGTTATGCGCCGGCCTATTATGGCTATGGGCCTGCCTACGCCTATCGGCGGTACTATCGGCCTTATCGTCCGTATTACGGTGACTACTACCGGCCGTACCCGGTCTATCCGCGCAGCTATTACGGCGGATATTGGTGAGCGCCTCGCGCGGCTAGAGCGAAAGCCACACGAGCAGACTCATGCAGGCCAGATGCGCGAGCACGATCACGGCGAGATGCAGCGGGCCGGCCTTGAGAGGAAGCCCACGCATCTCGCCGCCTCCGCCTAGTTCGATCCGGCGGCCGCGGCCGTGAAGCTGCGGTCGACGGCTTTGTTCACATCGAGCGGCTTCGGCAGGATGCCGTAGCGCGTGGAGCGGTCGGACGCTTCCTGGACCTCCTTCACGATGGTCTCGTCGATCACGATCGGGCTGGTGCGCTGCGCGGTGTAGGCCGACAGCAGCACGTCTTCGGGCAGCTTGGTCAGCTCGGCCGTGTTCCTGGCGTATTCGCCGAGGTGATCCAGCGACCACAGCCGCGCCTTGTTCAGCCGCTGCACCAGGTCCTGCACCGCCGCGCGCTTGGTGGCGATGGCGTTGTCGGAGGCGACGATGAAGGTGATGGTCGGTGTCAGGCCTTCGCCGTCGGCGATCACGCGGGCCTTGTCCTTCAGCGTCGCGAACGAGACGTAGGGCTCCCACACCGCCCAGGCGTCGATCGAGCCGGCCACCAGCGCGATCTTGGCATCGACAGGACCGAGCGGCGCGAAAGTCGCATCCTCCAGCTTGATCTCAGCCTTCTCCAGCGTCGCGTCGATCAGGAACTGGCCCCAGCCGCCGCGCGTGCCGGCGAGGCGTCTGCCCTTGAGGTCGGCCGCCGACTTGATCGGCGAATCCTGGCGCACGAGGATGGCTTGCGTCTTCGCATCCGACCTGGTGCCGCCGATCGCCTTGATCGGCGCGCCGGCCGCATAAACCGAGAGGAAGGAGAGATCGCCGGTATAGCCGACGTCGAGCGCGCCGGCGTTGAGTGCTTCCAGGATCGGCGCGGCCGCGGGGAATTCCGACCACTCGATCTTGTAGGGCAAATCTTTCGCGTAGCCGGAGATTTCGAGCAGCGAGCGGTTGCCGTCTTTCTGGTCGCCGACGCGCAGTACGACCGCGTCCGCCGCGAATGACGCGGCCGTCGTCGACAAGGTGACGACGGCGGCGAACAGCGATAGCGCGAGCCGACGCGTGATGGGATGGTCGTGGGAGTTGATGCTCATGTGGCCTGTCTTGTTGCTTTGCTCACGACGCGTGAGCGAACGATGCAGCGAGATAATCAAGTCTATGACCGCGCAATACGCAGTCAATAAAATGTCCGTCCGTATTGCGCATGCATCAAGCAAGGACGTTTCACTGAAACGTCTTGCGTGAGAAGGCAGCGTGCGCTCGCTGGAAAGATGCATGAAGGTGATTCAGATCGCGAGATCGCGATGCGCATCGCCGGCAATCTCATCTGCGAAAATCCTTTCATCGCGTCCGCGCACGCCGATGGAGAGAATGACTTCGCTTTGCGCAACATTCGAAATTCCATTTCATTGACGATGCGGCGTGCGCGTCGCATGATTTGCGCATCGCACCAATTCGGCGCGCGAAGCGCCGACGGAAAGATTTTCTCTCAACGCAGCTCCGCCGGGAACATGCGCAACGCGAAACGTTGCGCAAGTGGTGGAGCCGTGCCAGCGCAGGAATGGGACTGATGAACAACGACAACAAGCGCGGCGGATCGAGCCTCGACCGGCGCCATCTGCTCCAGGCGGGGCTTGCGGCGGCTTTCGCTGCGCCGCTGGGTGCGCAGGCCTTTGCGCCGCGCGGGATCGCGCTCGGTGTCGACTTCTCGGAGTTTCCGCTGTGCCGGACGGCCGCAGATGGCCCCGCGCTCACCGGCGCGCCGCGCAAACTGAAACTGTCATGGAATGCCGGCGCGGTGTGTCTCGCGCCACTGCCCGTCGCCATCGAGCACGGCTTCTTTCAGAAGCAGAATCTCGACGTCGAACTTGTCAATTATTCCGGCTCGACCGACCAGCTGCTCGAGGCGATCGCGACCGGCAAGAGCGATGCCGGCCTCGGCATGGCGCTGCGCTGGCTGAAGCCGCTGGAGCAGGGCTTTGACGTCAAGATCGCCGCCGGCACCCATGGCGGCTGCATGCGCGTCCTGACGCGCACGGATTCCGGCGTCGCCAAGCTTGCCGACCTCAAGGGCAAGATCGTCGCTGTCGGCGACCTCGCCGGGCCCGACAAGAACTTCTTCTCGATCCAGTTGGCCAAGCTCGGCATCGATCCCAACAAGGATGTCGACTGGCGCGCTTATCCCGGCAACCTCCTCAACGTCGCCGTGGAAAAGGGCGAGGTGCAGGCCTTCCTGTCGTCCGATCCGCTGGCATATCTCTGGCTCAAGGACACCCAGTACAAGGAAGTCGCCTCCAATCTCGACGGTGAATATCGCGACAAGAGCTGCTGCATCGTTGGCCTGCGCGGCAGCCTCGTGCGCGAGGAGCCGCAGGTCGCCCGCGCCATCACGCAGGCGTTGCTCGATGCCGCGATGTTCACCTCGCAGAATCCGACAGTGGCGGCAAAGTCGTTCCAGCCTTACGCGCCGAAGGCGGCAACGCTCGCCGATATCGAGGGCATGGTGCGCTACCACACCCACCACCATCATCCCGTCGGCGAGGTGCTGAAGCGCGAGCTGAAGTCCTATGCCGACGATCTCAAGAGCGTGCAGGTCTTCAAGCAGGGCACCGACACGGCCAAATTCGCGGAGCGCATCTATGTCGACGTATTCGCTGTCTGACGGTCTCGCGTCCGGCGCGCCGCGCCTGTCGCGCGCGCCACTGCTTGCGAACTGGGTGCGGGAATCGGGCGTCGGCGTGCTCGCCAGCATCGCGTGGGTCGCCTTCGGCCTGTCCTGCCTGTGGTGGGAGGATGTCGGCGACTGGTCGCGCACCCATTCGCTCGGCATTGCCGCCTTCGTCGTCGCTGCGGTCGCCTTGTTCGGGACGGTCGGCGCCGATTATCTCGGCTCCGCAGGCCGCGCTCTGCGCCAGCGCGCGCCCTGGCTCGTCGCGCTTGGCGCATTCCTGACCTTGTGGGAGGTCGCCACGGCAAAGTTCGCCTGGTTGCCGCTGCCGTTCTTTCCGCCGCCGCAGTCGATCGTCGAGGTCTATACCGATGACCTGCCAAAGCTGCTCGACAGTGTCTTCGCCTCGGTCAAGCTCCAGCTTGGCGGCTATTTGATAGGCGCCACGGTCGGCTTCCTGACCGGCGTCTCGATTGGATGGTCGCGCGCTGTCGGCTATTGGGTGCATCCGGTGCTCCGCTTCATCGGGCCGCTGCCGGCGACCGCCTGGCTCCCGATCGCCTTCTTCACCTTCCCATCGAGCTGGAGCGCCTCGACCTTCCTGATCGCGCTCGCAACCGGCTTCCCGGTGACCGTGCTGACGTGGTCGGGCGTTGCGAGCGTCAGCAACGCCTACTACGACGTCGCGCGGACGCTCGGCGCGAAGCCGTCCTTCCTGGTGCTGAAGGTCGCGATACCGGCCGCACTCCCGCACGTCTTCGTCGGCCTGTTCATGGGGCTCGGCTCGTCCTTCGCCGTGCTCGTCGTCGCCGAGATGATCGGCGTCAAGGCCGGGCTCGGCTGGTACCTGCAATGGGCGCAGGGCTGGGCCGCCTACGCCAACATGTATGCCGCGCTGATCGTGATGTCGCTGCTCTGCTCCGGCGCGATCACGCTGCTGTTCGCGATCCGCGATCGCCTGCTGGTCTGGCAGAAGGGGACCGTGAAATGGTAGCCGCAGCCGCATTAGCCGAAACTGTCACTCTGCCCGCCGCTGGTGCCGCGCTCGATATCGAGCAGGTCAGCCACGCCTTCGACATCGATGGTGCCCAGCTGCCGGTGCTGAGCGACGTCAGCATCTCGGTCGAGCCGGGCGAATTCGTCGCGCTGCTCGGCCCCTCCGGTTGCGGCAAGTCGACCTTGCTGCGGCTCGTCGCCGGCCTCGACAAGCCGAAGGCAGGAACGCTGCGCGAGGACGAGAGCCGCATCACCCGGCCGCATCCTTCGCGCGTCGTCGTGTTCCAGGATCCGACGCTGTTTCCCTGGCGATCGGTGTGGGACAATGTCGCGCTCGGGCTGGAGGCGCAGGGTATCCTGAAGAGCCAGCGGCAGCGTGTCGACGACGCGCTCGATCTCGTCGGCCTTGCCTCCTTCCGCAATGCCTATCCGCATCAGCTCTCGGGCGGCATGGCGCAGCGCGTCGCGCTGGCCCGTGCGCTGGTCAACGATCCCAAGATCCTCATCCTCGACGAGCCACTGGGAAAACTCGACTCGCTCACCCGCATCACCATGCAGGCCGAGATCGTCGCGCTCTGGCAGCGTAAGGGATTCACCACGCTGCTGGTGACGCATGACGCCGAGGAGGCTTTGGTGCTCGCCAACCGCGTGATCGTGTTCAGCGATCGCCCCGCGCGCGTGAAGGCTGACATCCGCGTCGACCGGCCCTATCCGCGCCATCGCGGTGATCCGTATCTGGCCGATTTGCGCCGCCAGATCCTCAGCCTGTTGGGGCTCGACGCCACATGGTGACCTCTGTAGCTCTGGGCCGGGCAATTCATGGCGAGCCCGACTACATCGCGCGTGCCGAAGGGCTCGCGGACAGCTTTTCCGCGCGTGCGGCTGAACATGACCGCACCGGCAGCTTCCCCTTCGAAAATGTTCGCGAACTATCCGAGGCGGGCTTGCTGTCGCTCACGGTGCCGGCGGCCCATGGCGGGGCCGGAGCGGGCGCACGATATGCCGCGCGCGTCGTCGGCATCATCGGCAAGGCCGATCCGTCGACCGCGCTGGTGCTGTCGATGCATTACATCAACCATCTGGTCATGGCGCGAAGCCCGACCTGGCCGGCGCGATTGTCGCGCAAGCTCGCGCGCGAGAGTGTGGAGGGTCTCGCGCTCATCAACGCACTGCGCGTCGAGCCCGAGCTCGGCTCGCCTGCGCGCGGCGGATTGCCGGCAACAATCGCGCGTCGCACCGAGACCGGCTGGCGCCTGACCGGTCACAAGATCTATTCGACGGGATCACCGATCCTGAAATGGTATCTCGTCTGGGCGCGGACGGACGAAGCCGAGCCGCGGGTCGGACAGTTCCTGGTGCCGGCGGGCCTGCCGGGCACCCGCATCGTCGAGACCTGGGATCATCACGGCCTGCGCGCCAGCGGCAGCCATGACGTCATCTTCGACGACGTCGTGATCCCCCTTGATGCCGAGGTCGATCTCCGCAAGCCGGCGGAGTGGCGTGCGCCCGACGTTGCGCAAGCGACCGTCCACACGGTCTTCGTCGCTGCGATCTATGACGGCGTCGCGCGCGCCGCCCGCGACTGGCTGATCTCGTTCCTGAAACAGCGTGTCCCCGCCAGCCTCGGCGCGCCGCTCGCGACCTTGCCGCGCGCGCAGGAAATCCTCGGCGCCATCGAGGCGCGGCTCGCCGTCAATGCGCGGCTGATCGAGTCCTTCGCCCGCGATTTCGATGACGGGGTCCAGCTTTCCGCCGGCGAATCCAACGTCATCAAGCTGACGGTGACCAACAACGCCGTCGCCGTGGTCGAGGATGCCCTGTCGCTGACCGGCAATCACGGCCTGTCCCGCACCAATCCGCTGGAGCGGCATTATCGCGATGTCCTATGCGGGCGCGTGCACACGCCGCAGGACGATTCCACACGCACCGGCCTCGGCCGCGCGGCGCTCGGGCTCTAAGAGACAAACAGGGAGACGACCATGTCGATCGAGTTCATCGGCTTCATCAGCAACAACAATTCGTCCGAGACCATCGTCCGCGAAGGTCCGATCCTCAACCCGACCCACATCGAGACGGTGGCGAAAGCGCACGAGAATGCCGGCTTCGATCGTGCGCTGCTGGCGTTTCATTCGACCACGCCGGACGCGCTCCAGGTTGCCCAGCACATCCTTGGTGTCACCGATCGCCTCAACGTGCTGATCGCGCAGCGGCCGGGCTTCACCGCCCCGACGTTGCTGGCGCGGCAGTTCGCGGTGCTCGACCAGTTCTCCCGTGGCCGCGTCGCGCTCCACGTCATCACCGGCGGCAACGCGACAGAGCTCCGGCAGGACGGCAATACGCTTGACGACAAGGATGAACGTTACGCCCGCACCTCGGAGTTCCTCGACATCCTCAAGCTGGAATGGACCAGCGACAAGCCATTCACCTACAAGGGCAAGTACTACCAGGTCGAGAACGCCTTCTCGCAGGTGAAGCCGTATCGTCCCGAGGGCATCCGCATCTATTTCGGCGGGGCCTCGGATGCGGCGATCGACGTCGCCGGCAAGCATGCCGACACCTTCGCGCTGTGGGGTGAGTCCTACGCGCAGGTGCGCGATGTCACCTCCCGCGTCCACAACGCGGCAATCAGGCACGGGCGGTCGACGCCGCGCTTCAGCCTCTCAGTGCGGCCGATCATCGCCCCGACCGAAAAGCAGGCCTGGGAGAAGGCGGAGGAGATTCTCGCGCGCGCCACCGCGCTTCAGGACAAGACCGGCTACCGCAAGCCCGCCGACGGCCACGCCACTGCCGGCGCGCGGCGGCTGCTTGCGCTCGCCGACCAGGGCACCCGCATCGACAAGCGGCTCTGGACCGAGATCGCAAAGCTCACCGGCGCCAACAGCAACACCACCGCACTGGTGGGGACGCCCGAGCAGGTCGCCGAAGTCTTCGGCGACTATTACGACCTCGGCATCAGCCATTTCCTGATCCGCGGCTTCGATCCCCTGATCGACACCATCGAATACGGCCGCGAGTTGATCCCGCTGACGCGCGAGCTGATCGCGAAGCGTCAGGCTGTTCGCGGCGAGGCGGCGGAATGATCCGCCTCATGCTGGCCGGCGCGCTGCTGTTCGGCTCGTTCGAGTTGGCGGCGGCGCAGACCACACTGCGTGTCGGCGACCAGAAGGGCAATTCGCAAGCCGTGATGGAGGCGGCGGGCGTGCTCAAGGACGTCCCGTACAAGATCGAGTGGAAGGAATTCCCGGCCGCCGCGCCGCTGCTCGAGGCGCTCAGCGCCGGTGCGATCGAGACGGGTCTCGTCGGCGATGCGCCGTTCACCTTCGCCGCCGCCTCGGGCGCGCCGGTGAAGGCGATCGCTGCGATCCGGCAGACGCGCGAGGGGCTCGCTATCCTCGTGCCGGAGAACTCGCCGATCCGAACGTTCGACGATCTGCGTGGCAAGAAGATCGCAACCGGCCGCGGCTCGATCGGCCACCAGCTGATTCTCGCCGCGCTCGAGAAGAACGGCTGGAGTGCGAGCGACGTGCAGATCGCGTTCCTCGCGCCATCCGATGCCAAGATCGCCTACACGCAAGGCGCCGTCGATGCCTGGTCGACCTGGGAGCCCTATGTCAGCCAGGAGGAGGTGCTGTTCCGGTCGCGCCGTGTCATCACCTCGGAGGGCCTGACGCCGGGGCTGAGCTTTCAGGTGGCCAGGCCCGACGCCATCCACGACAAGCGCGCCGAGCTGACGGACTTCATCCGGCGCCTCACTACGGCACGGGCGTGGTCGCTGAACAACGTCGACAGCTACGCTGCGATGTGGGGCAAGCTGATGAACGTCCCGACGGCCGTGCCGCAAAACTGGCTGTCGCGCGCAAAGATCCGGATCGCGCCGATCGATGACGGCGTGGTCGCGGACGAGCAGGGCACGATCGACCTTTACTTCCGCTGGGGACTGATCAAGCAGAAGCTCGATGCGGCGGAGATCGTCGATCGCTCCTTCGCGGACGCGATTGCGAAGGCGGGATTATAGGCCCCGTGTCCCGGACGCGGCGCAGCGTGCAACGCTGCGGCGCAGAGCCGGGACCCATGCCACACGGATTGCTCCTGGTCACATGGGCTCCGGCTCGGCAGCGCACCACTGCGTGATGCGCTGCGTCCGGGGCACGATACCTCACGAGTTCATCAAGGGCCCGTGAGATAGGAACGAGGCTTCCAACCTGATCGCCGTCCTCGAAACATTCCTTCTGCATTTCCTGCGCTCGGCGATAGCCGCGTTGCTATTTGCACCACCTCCCTTGCAGCGCGCTGCATCCCGGCAAAAATCAGACAGACGACCACATCGGGAGACCGGCCATGGGCCTGCAAGAAACAAAAATCGAATCGCTTCCCTTCGTCACTGCCGAACTCAACTACCTCGCGCCGGTTTCGGGCAAGCCTCGCACCTATGCCTTCGATCCGCCGCCGGGCGAGCCCAAGAGCACGTCGCTGCCAGAGCCGCACCAGGTCCCGATCTTCGATGCACGCCTTATCGCGCAGAACTTCTCGCTCGATCGCGAGGGCTTTGCGCTCGTCCGTCATCCGACGCAGGTGAAGGATTTCTACAACGAAGAGGAGGTGAGGGCGGTCTACTATCCCGCTGTCGAAGCGTTCCTGCGCGCGACGCTGAAGGCCGAACGCGTCTTCATCTTCGACCATACTGTTCGCAAGCGTGTCGAAGGCGCAGCCGATATCCGCGGTGGCGGACCGCGTCAGCCGGCAACGCGCGTCCATGTGGACCAGACCGATATCTCGGGCGCCAACCGCGTGCGCGAGCATCTGCCTGATGAAGCCGACGAGCTGCTCAGGGGGGCGTGTGCAGGTGATCAATCTGTGGCGGCCGATCCGCGGTCCGCTTCGCGATTCACCGCTGGCGATGGCCGACGGCACGACGGTGGCGGCTGATGATCTCGTTGCCTCCGACCTGATCTATCCCAACCGCCGGGGCGAGACCTATTCGGTGAAATACAATCCGAACCATCGTTGGTTCTATTTCCCGGAGATGACGCCGGACGAAGCGTTGCTGCTCAAGTGCTATGATTCCGCAACCGACGGCCGCACGCGCTTCGGGCCGCACACGGCCTTCGTCGATCCGACCACGCCGGCCGACGCAGCCCCGCGCGAGAGCATCGAAATCCGGACCCTCGTCTTTCACAAACAGTAACAATCTTTGATGGAACTGCCGGGCGCTAGCCCGGCAGCTTTAGGAACTTATCGGAACAAGCGGTCGTTTGCAGCGCGGGGCAAACCCGGAGCGATGCCGTGCGAGCGCAAACGACGCTACTGTTTTGCCTGTCCACCTTTTCGCTTTCAGCTCTTCCTTTTGCACATGCCGAAAGCGGGCTTGCCTCCTACTACGGGTACGGAAAAGTTGGCAGGAGCGGCGAGATGACCTGCGCGCACCGCACGCGCCCGTTCGGCAGCGTGCTCACGGTGTCCTATAGCGGTCGCACCATCCAGTGCCGCGTCAACGATCGCGGCCCCTTCATCCGCGGCCGTATCGTCGATCTCTCGGTGCCTGCCGCCCGCGCGCTCGGCATGATGAGCGCCGGCGTGGTGCGGGTCTCGGTGGAATAGGCCTGACGGCGCGCTATAGTGCCCCCAAAGCAAGGTGAGGGGCGCTATGACGCAGATCAGGGTGGGTTTGGTGGGCTGCGGCTTCGTGTCGGAGCTGCATATGTATGCGTTCCGGCGCGTCTACGGTGTGGACGTCGAGGTCGTGGCTGTGGCCGCGCGCGGCGACCATGTCGTCGAATTCGCCCGCCGGCATCAGATTGCGCGGGTCTATCGCAGCTTCGCCGAGCTGATCGCGGACCGCGAGCTCGATGTCATCGACATCTGCACGCCGCCCAATCTCCATGCCGAGATGATCATAGCCAGCATGCAGGCCGGCAAGCATGTGATCTGCGAAAAGCCGTTCGCTGGCTATTTCGGCCGCGAGGGCGACAGGCAGCCGATCGGCAAGCACGTGCCGAAGGCGCTGATGTATGAGCGCGTGCTGGAGGAGATGGACCAGACCCGTGCTGCGATCGAGCGCACCGGAAAACTCTTCATGTATGCCGAGGACTGGATCTACGCGCCTGCGGTGACCAAGACCGCTGAGATCATCAAGGCGACCAAGGACAAGATCCTGTTCATGAAGGGCGAGGAGAGCCATTCCGGCTCACACGCGGCGCATGCCGCGCAATGGGCGATGACCGGCGGCGGTTCGCTGATCCGCATGGGCTGTCATCCGCTCTCGGCAGTGCTCTATCTCAAGCAGGTCGAGGCGAAAGCGCGCGGCGAGACCATCCGCGTCGCCAGCGTCACCGGCGATGTCGGCAACGTCACAGCCAGCCTCAGGCCGGAGGAGCGCACCTACATCAAGGCCAACCCGGTCGATGTCGAGGACTGGGGCACGCTCACGGCCACGTTCTCCGACGGCACCAAGGCGACCCTGTTCTCCGGTGACATGATCATGGGGGGTGTGCGCAACCTGATCGAGACCTACACGAGCGGCGGTTCGCTGTTCGCCAACATCACGCCGAACACACATCTGATGAGCTACCAGACCAGCGAAGAAAAGCTCAGCTCAGTCTACATCACCGAGAAGGTCGATCGCAAAACCGGCTGGCAATATGTCTGCCTGGAGGAGGAATGGACGCGCGGATATTTGCAGGAGATGCAGGATTTCATGGAATGCGCCGCGAGCGGACGACAGCCACTGTCGGATCTGGCGCTGGCGTACGAGACAATCAAGGTAAATTACGCCGGCTATTGGGCGGCGGAGGAGGGGCGGCGGGTGGTGCTGTAGGACGCCGCCACGTGCTTGCTGACCGGCGATGCCGCCACTTACCACGCCCCGATAGCCATCATAACAAAAATGGTCATACATGAGATGCAGGCAATCGACGCAGTATAGAATTCGGGTGTGTTCATTGTTGCCTCCTGAGTTAATGTCCTTTCCTGATTTCTGTGGCCACGACGAGAGGCCCCTATTTCGGGGCGCGCTTCGATTCGATGTCGTCTTGAGTGTCCTTCCCGCCAACGCTATTCGGATCAGCAGGGTCGTAATCTGCATGAAAGAGTTCGGGATGCTTGCCCGTGAGCAGAAGCTGTTTGCGCATTTCTGCAAGGCGGGCGCGGCAATATTCGCGATAGAGCAAGTCAAATATGGCGGGCATCCTCACCCCCATCGTTGAAATTCACGGTCTGAAATTTCAAGGTACTGCTCGAAGGCTCCTCAACGAGAGCCTTGGCTCCTCTATGGGAGCCTCTCGGCAGACTGCGCCAATTCGACTCAAACGCGATTGGCTGACTGGCCTGTATGTACAAAGAAAGCGGAACAGGCAAAATTACCTAGATCACATTTGTAGCGGTTTTCTGTTTCAGAAAAATTTCGTCAAACAACCTGAGCGCGCTGCCGCGCGGTCAAAAATCCAACTACAAAGCGAAACAACTTACTTCTGGATGCAAGCACAATCGCATGCAACGCCGTCAGCGCGATGAGGAGGTTTTGTAGAGTCTCAGTACCGATTGGTTAGCGGCAGGCAGGCTGTGAAACGGCCGCCGAAGGCCGCCTATGCCACCCTCTCCCACAAGGGGACCCACGAGGGGAGAGGGGGCACCGTCAACGCAGCGCAAAGAGCTACGCCCCGTAAGTCGATCCCTTCGGCAGCGGGAACACCGGGTCTTGTGTGCGAATGTTCGTCGGCCACACCACCGAGATGTGCTCGCCGGCGTTCTGCATCACGACTGGTGTCGAGCGCTCGTTCTGGCCCGAGAGCGGCGTGCCCGGTGGGAAGAATTTCACGCCGTATCCCTGGATGGTGCCGCCGGCCGGGATGTCGACGTCGAGCGCCGCTTTCCGAACAGCCTCGGGTTCGAAGCTGCCGTACTTTTCCTTGGCGACCGGCAGCACGTTGTTGAGCAGCACCCAGGTCTGGTTGAAGCCCATCGAGCAGTGCGGCGGCACGTCGGTTGCGCCGGTCTTGGCCTGGTAGCGGCTGACCATGGTCTTGATGAGATCGCCGATGCCCGGTGCGAGCTTTGCCGGGTCCAGCAGCTGCGCCGGTACCGGATCGATGTTGCAGAAATTGTCGATGTCGGCGCCGAAGGTCGCGCGCAGCTTGTCGAGCTGGCTATAGCCGGCACCCGCGCCGAACAGCATCTTGAAGCGCAAGCCGCTTTCTCGCGCCTGGCGCAGGAACAGGGTGATGTCGGGGTTGTAGCCGGCATGCGAGATCACGTCGGCCTTGGCGCGCTTGATCTTCGTGACCAGCACCGACAAATCCGGGGCCGAGGCCGAATAGCCTTCCTTCAGCACGACCTGAAGCCCGGCCTCCTTGGCATAGGCCTCGTCGGCGGCGGCGACACCGACGCCGTAAGGGCCGTCCTCGTGGATCAGCGCGATCTTGACGTCCTTTGGCTCCATGCCGAGCTTCGCCTTGGCGTGCTCGCTCATGAAGCCGGCAAACGCCTGGCCATACTGATCCGAGTGGATCTGCGCGCGAAACACGTATTGCAGGTTCTTGTCCTTGAACACGGCGGTGGAGACGGCAGTCGTGATCCAGAGGATCTTCTTCTGCTGCTCGACCTTCGCCGCCATCGGCACCGCGTGCGCGCTGGAATAGACACCGTTGATTATGTCGACCTTTTCCTGGCTGATCAGCCGTTCGGCCTCGTTGATCGCCACATCGGCCTTGCTCTGGGAGTCGGCGGCAACAGGCACGATCCTGGTCTTGCCACCGATGCCGCCCTTCTCGTTGACGAGGTCGATGGCGATCTGCGCGCCGACCGAGGAAGCAACCGAGCCGCCGGCGGCAAACGGACCGGTGAGGTCGTAAATCAGGCCGATGCGCAATGTCTCGGCTTGCGCCTGGGCCCGTGTCCAATCGAGGCTGAGTGCGGCGGCGGCAGCCGCCGAAGTCTTCAGCAGCTGCCTGCGTGAAGTCGGCATCCTATCCTCCCTCAAAACCGTCGTGTGATTGGTCTTGTTATTCTTGTTTGCGAAGTATGGGGAGCGGGAAAGCGGAAAGTCAACATCGCCCAAGGTCGATACGCGCCGGCCGCGGCCCTACGCATCTGCGAGAGACAAAGAAAAAGCCCACCGCTCCTTGCAGAGCGATGGGCTTGACGCCGGCGTGAGCCGATTACTGCGACAGTTTCACGAAGTTCGGAAACTTCATCTTGCCTTCGGCGATCTTCTCGGGCCAGACCACGATCTGCTTGCCGTCCTGCCACTGGAAGACGAGGCCGGTCACGGCGCCGGGGCCGGACTTGATGCCGTGGGTGAACTCGTCGTCCTTGCCGTAGAACTTGATCTGGCCGATCGTGCCTTCGAAATCGGTCTTCTCGAGTTCAGTGACCATCTTGTCGGGATCGGTCGAACCGGCGCGCTTGATCGCCTCGGAGATGATGTAGACCTCGTCATAAGAGGTGTAGCCGGTATAGGCCGGCGGCGTGCCGAACTTGGCCTTGAAGGCGGCCGCGAACGGCTTCGTCTTGGAGGTCACGGCGACATCGGGCGTCGCCACCGCGAGCGAGGGCACGCCGTCGGCGGCACCGTTGGTGTCTTTCCAGAAAGTAGGGCTCAGCGCCTGCGCGCTGATGCCGAACATCGGGATCGGCACCTGCTGGTTCTTCCACTGCACCGTCGGCTGCACGCCGACATGCGAGATGCCGGTCACGATCACGTCCGGCTTCTTGCTCTCGATGTTGTTGAAGATCGGCGTGAAGTCGGTGGTATCGGGCGAGAAGCGCACATGCTCGACGACCTTCAGCCCGGCCTTGGGCAGGCAGGCCTCGTAGCCGACGTCGAGCGGCTTGGTCCAGGCAGCGTCCTCGCTCATGATCGCGACCGTCTTGAACTTGAGCTTGTCGACGAGAAGATCCTTGGCTGCGTCGCAGACGAGCTGCGCTTGTGCGGCCGAGGTCAGATAGCCGTGAAAGGTGTACTTGTTCTTCTCATAGTCGTTGTGAATAGCCTTGGTGATCTCGTTCGAGGCGGCGCCGGGCGTGATCAGCGGCATTTTAAGCCGCGCGGCCCAGGGCTCGAGCGCCAGCACGACCTCGCTGATGTAGCTCGCGATCACGGCGGAGACCTTGTCCTCGCTCACCGCGCGCTGGAACGCGCGCACGGAATCCGCGGACGAGCTCTTGTTGTCGTAGGTGACGATCTCGATCTTGCGGCCGAGCACGCCGCCCTTGGCGTTGATCTCGTCGGCGGCGATCTGCGCGCCGCCCGGGGTCGCGGCACCTGCGATCGACTGCACCTCGGCGATGACTCCGATCTTGATCGGATCGTTCGACTGCGCGTAGGCGGGTGCGGCGAGGCACAGCGCCAACGCGGAGGCGAGGAAGCTGCTGCCGAGAATCGTCGATGATCGTATGGTCGTTTCCCTTTGCTTGTTTTGTTGTTGATACGCCAGAACTAGAGAAAGTCGGCGCCGGCTTCCGCGGCGAAGCGGCCGGGATCGCCTTCCCAGACGATCCGGGCATGCTCCAGCACGTAGACGCGGTCAGCGTGGGGCAGCGCGAAAGTCACGTTCTGCTCGCCGAGCAGTACAGTGATCGAGGTCGTCTGCCGCAGCTTCTCCAGCGCCTTGGACAATTGCTCGAGGATGACGGGCGCGAGGCCCAGCGTCGGCTCGTCCAGGATCAGGATCTGCGGCTGCATCATCAGCGCGCGGCCGATTGCGAGCATCTGCTGCTCGCCGCCCGACAGGGTCTGCGCCATTTGGCCCTGGCGCTCTTTGAGGATCGGGAACAGCTCGAACAGCCAGGCAAGCTGCGCGGCGCGCTTCTCGTCGGCGAGGTGCTGGCCGCCGAGATCGAGGTTTTCGCGCACGCTCATCTCGCCGAACAGCTCGCGCGATTCCGGGCACTGCACGAGACCGCTGCGTGCGATCTTCGCCGGGCTCCTGCCGCGCAGCTTGTCGCCGCCGCGCACGATCTCGCCGGTATAAGGCAGGAAGCCGGAGATCGTGTTGAACAGCGTGGTCTTGCCGGCGCCGTTGAGGCCGACGACGGAGACGAACTCGCCCTCGTGGACGTGGATCGAGACGTTCTCCAGCGCCTGCGCCTTGCCGTAGAACACGCTGACATTCTCGACCTGGAGCAGCGGCACCTTGTCCTTGAAGCTGGTCTCGGGCCGCGCATGAGTCTCGATCGCGCCGCCGAGATAGACCCGGCGCACGGTCTCGTTCTTCATGACGTCGTCAGCCTTGCCGGTGACGATCTCCTCGCCGAGATACATCGCGAGCACGCGATCAACGAGCGCGGCGACGCTCTTGACGTTGTGGTCGACCAGCATGACGGCGCGGCCCTCGTCGCGGAAACTGCGAATCAGGTCGGAGAAAACATCGACCTCCGCGCGCGTGAGCCCGGCGAAGGGCTCGTCCACCAGCACGACCTTCGGATCGCGCGCGATCGCTTTCGCAAGCTCGAGCCGGCGCAGATCGGCAAATGGCAGCGTCGGCGGGCGGCGGTTCATCACGGCACCGAGCCCAACGCGATCGGCAATCCACTTGGCGCGCTCGACCAGCGCCTTGTCCGGGAACAGCATGAACAGGCTGTCCGGCAGCAGCGCGACCATGATGTTTTCCAGCACGGTCTGCCGGTTGAGCGGCCGCGAGTGCTGGAACACCATGCCAAAGCCTTTTCGCGCGATCTTGTGCGCGGGAAGACCGGCGACGTTCTCGCCCTCGAAGACCACTTCGCCTGCGGTCGGGCGTTCGATGCCCATCACGCTCTTCATCGCGGTCGACTTGCCCGAGCCGTTCGGTCCGATCAGGCCAAAGATCTCGCCGCTGTTGACCTCGAAGCCGAGGTTCTTCACGGCGGTCAAGCCGCCGAAGCGTTTTGTCAGGCCACGGACTTCGAGCACGGGTCGGTTTGAAAGCCTCTGGTCCATTACGAGCGAGCCTCGCGCGAGAGGGCCGCTCCAAGGAAGCCGCCGGGGAAGAACAGCACGACGAGGAGAGCGACCGCCGAGACGATGAAGGTCGCGAGCTCGCCGGTTGGCCTCAGGAATTCTCCGGCCACAATCAGGAAGATTGCGCCAAGCGCAGCGCCAAGCACGGTACGCCGGCCGCCGAGCACAGCCGAGACGATGACGTTCACGCCGACCGCAACGTCGACGACGGTGCCGACCGAGGCGGTGCCGAAGTAGAACACCAGCAGCGCGCCCGAGAGCCCTGAGAAGAACGCGCTGACGACGAAGGCGGCGAGCTTGTGCTTGACGATGTTGAAGCCGAGCGCGCCGGCCTGCACCGGGTCCTGACCGCTCGCCTGGAGCACCAGCCCGATCGGCGATTGCGACAGGCCGTAGAGGATGGCAGCCGAGATCGTCATGAAGCCGAGCGCGATCCAGTAGTTGGCACCGGCGTTGATGGTGATGACGTCGGGGATGGTCAGGCCGATCTCGCCGCCGGTGAGATCGGCGAACACCACGATAAAATTCTGCAGCATCAGGACCGCGACCAACGTGGTCAAGCCGAAATACGGTCCTCGCACCCGCAGCGCCGGCAGCGCCAGCACGAGCCCGGCGATGACCGAGGCGAGCGCCCCTAACAAGATGCAGAGATAGACCGACCAGCCAAACTGGTTGTTGAGGATGCCGGCAGTGTAGGCGCCGACGCCGATCAGGAAGGTCGGGCCGAAATTGACCTCGCCCGCGAAGCCGAACAAGAGGTCCCAGGCCATCGCGAACACGCCGAAATAGAAGGCGACGGTCAGGAGGCCGAGCACATAGCCGGAGACGTAGAGCGGCAGCGTCGCCGCGATGATGACGAGCGCGAGCGAAACGAAGAACAGGCGCGAGGTGAAGAAGGTGGACATCTCAGCGCCTCCCCAGAAGGCCCTGGGGCCGGATGTACATTACGAACACGAGCAGCAGCAGCGCCGGAATGGTCCGGTACGCCGGCGAGACCAGGTAGGCCGTGAGGGTTTCGAGATAGCCGACCACGAAGGCCGCGATCAGCGAGCCGGAGACGCTGCCGAGCCCGCCGAGCACGACGATCGAGAAGGCGCTCGCGGTCAGCGGACCGACGCTGTAGGAGCTTACCCCTAAGAACATTCCGAGCAGGACGCCGGCGATGCCGGCGAGGATCCCGTAGATCGCCCACACCACGATGTAGATGTTGGTGAGCTCGAGTCCCAGCAGGGTGACGCCGCGCGGGTTCATCGAGGCCGCCAGCACCGCTTTGCCGGTGCGGGTGCGGTTCACCAGCAGCCACAGCAGCGCAATCACGAGGCAGCACACGATCGCGGTGAAGATCTCGTTCTTCGGCGTGCGGACGCCGAGGATCTCGACCACGCCCTCGACGATCGGCAGCACCGTCTTGGCGTTGTTGGTGAAGAAATAGGCGATCAGCTCCTGGATCATGATGCCCCAGAGCAGCGTGCCGGTGAGGACGAAGATCTCCTTCTCCTCATTGGGAATGCGCCGGGAATCCTGGATCGGCTTGACCACCGCGAAATAGGTGGCGAAGGCGGTGAGGAGGGCGACGGCGACCCCGATCAGCGCGCCGGCATAGGTGCCGACACCGAGGATGCTGGCGGCGGCCCAGGCCGCCACCGCTGCCGCCACCATGATGGCACCGTGGGAGAGGTTGAGCACGCCGGAGACGCCGAAGATCAACGTGAAGCCGGTGGCACCGAGAGCGTAGAGAGCGCTGATGGCAAAGCCATCGATCAGAATCTGGAAAGCTCGCATCTATGATTGGCCGGGTGGCAGCCAGGCTGCCGCTTTGAGGGAAGGTGCTGCGGGTGGCCGCATGTGGAAGCTCCCGGGAGGTGATCCCGGGAGCTGTTCCGGCTAGTTGCTGAGCTTGATGAAGCTCGGGAATTTGACGTCGACCTTCGCGACGTCCTTGGGCCAGACCGCGATCTGCTTGCCGTCCTGCCATTGCAGCATCAGCCCGGTGATCAGACCCTTGCCGTATTTGATCGAGTGGGTGAACGGATCGTCCTTGCCGTAGAACTGGACGCGGCCGATCGTGCCCTCCCAGTCGGTCTTCTCGAGTGCATCGACCAGCTTGTCGGCGTCGGTCGAGCCGGCCCGCTTCACCGCATCGGCGATGTAGTAGACCTCGTCATAGGCGGTGTAGCCGGCATAGGACGGATAGTTGCCGTACTTTTTCTTGAAGTTTTCCGCGAACGGCACCGACTTCGGTGTCACGGCGACGCCGGGTCCGGAGACGCCCTGGTAGAGCACGCCTTCGGCAGCCTGGTTGGTGTCCTTGCCGAAGGTTTCGTTGGTGGCCTGCGAGGAGATGCCGAACATCGGGATCGGCACCTGCTGGTTCTTCCACTGCACGGTCGGCTGCACGCCGACATGCGAGATGCCGGTGATGATCACGTCCGGCTTGGAGCCCTCGATCTTGTTGAAGATCGGCGTGAAGTCGGTCGTATCAGGCGAGAAGCGGATGTGGTCGAGCACCTTCAGCCCGATCTTGGGCAGGCACTCCTCGTAGCCGACGTCGAGCGGCTTGGTCCAGGCGGCGTCCTCGCTCATGATGACCGCCGACTTCATGTGCATCCTGTCGACGAGCAGATCCTTGGCGGCATCGCAGACCGACAGCGCCAGCGCCGCCGAGGTCAGATAGCCGTGGAAAGTGTACTTGTTCTTCTCGTAATCGGCGTGAACGCTCTTGCTGATCTCGTTGGAGGCGGCGCCCGGCGTGATGAACGGTGTCTTCAGCCGCGAGGCCCAGGGCTCCAGTGCCAGCACCACTTCGCTGATGTAGCTGGCGATGACCGCGTTGACCTTGTCCTCGTTCACCGCGCGCTGGAACGCTCGCACCGAATCCGCCGAGGAGGAGTGATTGTCGTAGCCGATGATCTCGATCTTGCGGCCATCGACGCCGCCCTTGGCGTTGATCTCGTCGGCCGCGAGCTGCGCCGCCTGTGGAATCGACGCGCCGGCAATTGCCTGCGCTTCCGCGATCACGCCGATCTTGATGGGGTCGGCCGCAAGTGCCGCGCCTGAAGCTGCCATCACCGCGCCAGTCGCGGCCGCACCAAGCGCAATTCGTAATGCACCAGAGAGTGCTCTATTCATGTTGTTCTCTCCCTTGAACCAAGCTTCTTTTGAGCTATTGGGCCGCGACTATAACGGCGACGGCATTCTCGGCAAGTGAAACCGCGTTCAGGATTGTGAGAGCCGGACTAAAGTCTACCGCTGCGTAAATAGCGGGCAGGATAGGCGCAGGACCCCGTTTCGTGCGCAGGCATGCAGATTTGGTCGGCGGGCATGCGTGGGTATCGCAAGCACACAATAACCCGATCGATGAACAGCGATGCCGTCGAATGGTTTCAACGCGCTTGCAGCAGCGCTGGATCGAGCGGCTGAAGCCGGGCGGGATCGAATGGCGAGAGATCGACGTCGCGCGCTGCGCCTTCGGCGATCAGTTGCGCCAGCGCTTCGCCCGTCGCGGGGGCATTCAGGATGCCCCAGACATTGTGTCCGGTTGCAACATAGAGGCCGTCACTCTGCGGTACCCGGCCGATCAGCGGCAGGCCGTCCTGTGTCACCGGGCGGAAGCAGGCCTGCTGCGCGATGATCTTCTCGGGACGGAACAGCGGCGACAGCCGCTCGGACATGGCTTGCAGACGCGCGATCGCGTCGGCGTCCGGTGTCACGGCCGCAGGGTCGATCGGCAGCGGCGCGATGTCGGACAATGCCGTGATGTGCGTGCTGCCGTCCGCTCGCGGGAAAACCTCGATCGAGACGGCGCCGTCGTCGCCCTTATGCTCCAGGAACAGCGCATCGGCCGGCACATTGGTGCCGGTGTCGTACACGATGCTTGGGCTGCGCTGGCCATAGACAGCGGGCAGGGTCATCCATTGCGCGGCGAGCAGCGACCAAGGTCCCATCGCGATCACGACGGCGTCAGCTTCGATGACGTTGCCGTCGATCTCGACGCCTTTCGCGGTCGTGCCATCTGCATCGCGTACGATGCCTGTGATGCGGCCAACGCGAAGCTTTGCGCCTTGCGCGAGTGCAGCGTTCATCACGGCCAAAGTGAATTTGCGGGGATGAACGATCGCAGTCGTCTCCGTCGTGCCGATGCGCTGGGCGATGACGACGCCTTTGGCGAGCCAGCCGAGCGCGGATGGCGCGTCCCGGCGCGGATCGGCATCGGAGGCAACGAAACCGCTATAAGCCATCATCGGGCGATAGCCCCAATCGCCTGCGATCTGCCCGGACAGTTGCGCGTGAAGCGCAAAACCGCGTCGCGCCAGCGCATCGAGCGGGGTGCCGGCGCACCAGTCGCGCGCCAGGAAGCCACCGGCCTTGCCGGAGGCGGCAGCCGCCACCTCGGTCCGCTCGACCACGACGACATTGACGCCCTGGCGGCGAAGGAAATAAGCGATGCAGGCGCCGATCACGCCTCCGCCACAGATGATGACGCGCATGGGGTCTTCCCTGATGATCCCGTCCGCAAGTCCCAGGACGCCAGGAGCTATCCTGTGTTGCCGCCGCGCCGGCAAGCAAGGCTGATACTAGCGATCGAGCTTGCTCTTGCTCGTGGGCAATGGACAATTGGTACAGCACTTGTCGTCGCACATCCGGCAGATCGTGAAACGATCCATCTCGGAGGTGTCCTGCCTCTCCAGCAAGTCGTGTATCAGCGTTCCCAGGCGTTTGGTTTCGGCCGGAGACAGCACTTCCAGAAGCGACGCAACAGCTGAAATCCGGGAAGCCAACAGATCGTTCCGGCTCGCAGCCCCTTTAGTCGTCAGGTGCAAGGCGACCTCCCGGCCGTCCTTTCCCGGCCGGCGTTCGACGAGCTGATCAGAAACCAGGCGATCCACCAGCCGGACGGTTCCCGAATGCGACAAGCCTAGGATCCGCCGCAGCGTGTCGTTGGTCATGCCCTGGCCATACCCGATGACGATCAGCGCTGCGGGCGTTTCGCCGCCACGGCCCACGACCTCGCGCGCGCCTTGCTCGATCCGATCCATGACGGCGAGCGAAAGCGCCCCCAGCAGATTTGCGATTCCTGTGTCCATGCGCGGAACAATATGTGCGCAGCACACAAAAAACAACTTGACCAAATATGTGCGTAGCGCACATATTTGGATGAAGGCGAGCAACCATCACACCAGGGCGAGGTCAACGCGGCTGTTGAGTGCCGCCTGTCTCGCGCGACCGCAGACGAAGAAGCATGGAGAAGAGCGATGAATATGCGAAGCACTGCATCAACAACGCCGAATGCCGCCGGCAGCGAGCCCGTCCTTAAATACGTGCAGGCCAATGGCGTGCGGTTTGCCTACCTCGAACAGGGAAGCGGGCCTCTCGTCATGTTCATGCATGGCTTTCCCGACAATGCCTGGTCGTATCGAAAGCAAATGCAGGTCTTCGCGGATGCGGGGTATCGTGCGGTCGCGCCATTCCTGCGTGGCTATGCGCCGACCGAGATTCCCGCAGACGGAATCTTCGATCCCATCGCACTGGGCAAGGATCTCGAAGCGCTCATCGCGGCGCTGAGCGACGACGGACAGGCGCGCGTCGTCGGCATGGATTGGGGCGGCACGTCGACCTTCCAGACGCTGGCCACGGCGCCGTCGGCGATCAAGGCCGCGGTGGTCATGAACACCGCGCACCCGATCACATTCTCAAGCATCAGGAGGGATCCCGATGCCGTTCGATCGCTCTTCCATTTCTATTTCTTCCAGCTTCCCGGCGCCGACACGGCGGTCAATATCGAGGGCCTGCCCTTCGTCGATTATCTCTGGAAGCTGTGGTCGCCCTCGTTCAAGAATGATGAGCACCTACGTTCGATCAAGGAGACGCTTAGCTCTCCCGGCACCATGACGGCGGCGTTGAAATACTACGGGGGTTTGTTCGAATCGGGACGCGCGCGCCGGCTGCCGATGAATGAGATGCATACGCCGACGTTGACAATCTATGGCGCCAACGATCCGACCTCGAGGTATTCGGTCAAAGAGGAGCCCTTCTTCAAGGGGCCGCACAAGCGCATTGTCTTGCCCGATGTCGGTCACTTCCCGCACCTCGAGCGAGAAGCCGAAGTCACCGGTCTGATCATGGACTGGTTCCAGACGCACGCCCCCAACTGAAATTCACGTGCCGAAGCCATGAGTCGCGCGAGGTGCAATATCTCTCGGGCTCTCTGACCAGGAGTGGGCGATGGACGCCAAGACACAGCAGCAATACGCCGAGACGTTTCACGGTCTTCACAAGACGGGCGATCCGCTCGTCCTCTTCAACGCATGGGATGTCGCGACGGCCAGGGCCATTGCGAAGACGTCCCCGGCCATCGCGACCAGTAGCGGCGCGGTCGCGTCCGCACTCGGATACGCGGACGGAGAAAATGCCCCGCTCGATATGGTAGAAGGCCTGGTTTCGCGAATGACCGCGGTCGTGTCGGTTCCGGTATCGATCGATCTGGAGGCAGGATACGGCGACACCCCGGACGCTGCCGCGAATTCAGCGACCAGGATCCTCAGAGCCGGCGCCATCGGCATCAATATCGAAGACGGGCTCTCCGGTGGAAGGCGGCAACTCGTCAGTCCCGAGCTGCACGCGGCGAAGATCAGAGCAGTGCGGGATGCTGCGCAAAAGCTGGATGTGCGCTTGTTCATCAATGCGCGGACTGATCCATTTCTGTTGAAATTCGGATCGCCGGATGAATGCCTGAATGAAGCCGCAAGGCGCGCGAAGGTCTATGCCGATGCTGGAGCTGATGGAATCTTTGTCCCCGGCCTCACGGACCTCGCCCTGATCGAGAAGCTCGTTCAGCTTACGCCTCTGCCGGTCAACATCATGGTGACCCAGGGTGTTCCCGAAATCCCCGATCTCGCCCGCGTCGGCGTTCGGCGGGTGAGTCTCGGGCCGTGGCCTATGTTGGCGACGATGCGTGTTGTCGGCCAGGCCGCCGCCGTTGCCGCGAGCAAGCAATATGGCGCGTTCCTGCAGCTGAATAGCTGAGCCCCGAAAAACATCGGGTGGAGAGAAGATGCGGCGCCGGCGAGGCATGCCGGCGCCGCGTCGCACGCTTGCGCCGCTTCAGCCCGGGCCGGCACCTTGCGTCGCCGTGTACACCGCGTAGAGCGACTGGCTCGCGGCCATGAACAGACGGTTGCGCTTGGGTCCGCCGAAGCAGATATTGCCGCAGACTTCCGGCAGGCGGATGCGGCCGAGCAGCTTGCCCTCCGGCGACCACACCGTCACGCCGCTGTAGCCGACGGCGCGGCCGGCATTGCTGGAGGCCCAGACATTGCCGTTGACGTCGCAGCGTACGCCGTCCGGCCCGCACTTCACGCCGTCGATCACGCAGTCGGAGAAGCGCTTCTGGTTGGACAGCTTGTTGTCACTGCCGACGTCGAACACGAAGATCTCGCCCTTGCCACCAGGCCCGGTGTCGCCAGGGCCTTTCCCGGTCGAGATGACATAGAGCTTCTTGAAGTCCGGCGAGAAGCACAGGCCGTTCGGATCGGGCACCTGCTCCTCGGAGACGACGAGATCGATGCGGCCTGAGGGATCGATGCGATAGCAATTGGTCGGCAGTTCGCGCTTGCCCGGCACGAAGCCGGCCGGCTGTCCGATCCGCGGATTGAGCTTGCCGCCCGCATTGCTCGGGCCGCCGGGTCCGTCCGGTTCGCCCTCGTAGAGCTGGCCGCCATAGGGCGGGTCGGTGAACCAGTAGCTGCCGTCGGGATGCGCGGCGATGTCGTTCGGCGAGTTCAGCCGCTTGCCCTGATAGGAGTCCGCAAGCACGGTCGCGGTGCCGTCGTGCTCGTAGCGCGTCACCCGGCGCGTCAGGTGTTCGCACGAGAGCTGTCGGCCCTGGAAGTCGAACGAGTTACCGTTGGAGTTGTTGGACGGCGAACGGAATACGCTGACGTGGCCGTCGTCCTCGCTCCAGCGCATCTGCCTGTTGTTGGGGATGTCGCTCCACAGCAGATAGCGGCCCTGGGCGCTCCAGGCCGGGCCCTCGGCCCACAAGAGGCCGGTGTGGAGCCGCTTGATCGCGGTGTTCGGCTGCGCGAGGTCGTTGAAGGACGGATCGACCGCGAGAATATCGGGGTCCCAGAAATAGGTGGTCGGCGCACCGCGCGGGCTGAAATCGCGCGGCGGCGTCGTAATCGTGGTTGGTGGCGCCGCCGGACCTGGCGTCGCATTCTGCGCCAATGCAGTGCCCGCTCCGGCGACCGTGGCGCCGGCGGCTGCGGCCAGGCCCTGGACAAGGGTTCGTCGTGAGAGTGTAGCGTCAAAGTCGCGATCTTGCTCGCGCATCGTCGTAGCCTCCCGGTGTATCGCCGGCCGGTCGATCCGGCTCGGCAACCTTAAGGTTAGTCCGGTCCGCGGCGAGTTGCGAGGGCGCCGAGCGAACTCTTCGCGCGGCACAATGCGCCAGCGCCACACATTTGATACAATTGCCGCCGCGATCCGGATCGCGTACCGGACTGTATCATGTATCTTGGCATCGATCTCGGCACCTCGGCGGTGAAGACTGTGCTTGTCGACGACAGGCAGCGCGTGGTCGCGAACCGCAGTCATCCCATCGAGACGCTCTCGCCGCATTCAGGCCATTCCGAGCAGGATCCCCGGCAATGGATCGAGGCCGCCTTTGCGACACTGGATGCCCTCAAGGCGGATCATCCGCGCGAGCTTGCCGCGGTCGAGGGCATCGGCTTGTCCGGTCAGATGCACGGCGCCACGCTGCTCGATGCCGATCACAAGCCGCTGCGGCCCTGCATTATCTGGAACGACGGCCGCGCCGCCGCCGAATGTCGTTTGCTGGAAGAGCGCTGGCCGGCGCTTCGGACCACGACCGGCAACAAGGCGATGCCAGGCTTCACCGCGCCAAAACTGCTTTGGATCGCAGCGCACGAGTCGGAGAGTTTTGCGGCGACGAAGCTCGTCCTGCAGCCAAAGGCCTATCTGCGCCTGATCCTGTCAGGTGAGGCGATCGAGGACGCCTCGGATGCCTCGGGCTCGCTCTGGCTCGACGTGACGCGGCGCGATTGGTCGGACGAAGGCCTCGCGGCCACGGGCCTGTCGCGCGCGCAGATGCCGCGCCTTGTCGAGGGCTGTGCGCCCGCGACGCGGCTGACGCGGGAGCTCGCGCAGCGCTGGGGCATGACGAAGCAGCCGGTGATCGCGGGCGGCGCCGGCGACAATCCGGCTGGCGCGGTCGGCATCGGTGCGATCCTGCCGGGCAGCGCGTTCATCTCGCTCGGAACCTCAGGTGCGTTGCTGACGCCGACCGATGCAGTCGCCGCCAACCCGGAGCGGGTGGTGCACACCTTCTGCCATGCGATCCCCGGAATGTGGCTTCAGGCCGGTGCGATCCTCTCGGCGGCGTCCTGCCTGACCTGGGCCGCGCGGTTGTTCGGCGCCTCCGAGGCGGAACTGCTGGCGCCGCTCGGTCAACGTCCGCAGGCGCCGTCGCCCGTCAGCTTCCTGCCTTATCTCTCCGGCGAACGGACGCCGCATGATGATCCCGACGTCCGCGGCCTGCTCGATGGCCTCGATCACGGCACCGATCGCTCCGCGATCACGCAGGCCGTGCTCGAAGGCGTGGCTTTTGCGCTCGCCGACTGCCGCGATGCGCTCGCCAGCGCGGGCATCAAAGTCGCGGAAGCCGACGTCATCGGCGGCGGCTCGCGGTCGCCGTTCTGGCTCGCGGTGTTGGCCAATGTCCTGAACGTGCCGATCCATCGTTTTGCTGACGGCGAGACTGGAGCTGCGTTCGGTGCGGCACGATTGGGGCGCCTTGCCGTCACCGGCGAGACGATCACAAGCGTGTGCACGCCGCCGCGGCGCATCACGACGTTCGAACCCGACCGCGCGCTCAGCGAGGCCTATGCCGCGCGGCTGATCGAGTGGCGCAAGCTGTACCGGCCGCGTTACTAGCCGCATCTTCCGCGTGTGAAATTGCGTTCCATCGCCTCGACGCCCCCGGTTCGGTATTGCCCTCTGCCACGGCCTTTTGTTTAATGCGCGAACCGCGCTGCCAAACCCAAAGACGCGGACAGGAAACGCATTGCGCCGGGAGGCACGGTGAACGATCCCATCCTCGAGATGCGCGGGGTCTCGAAATCTTTTTTCGGCATCAAGGCGCTGAGGGCGGTGGACCTCACCGTCTATGCCGGCGAGATTCATGCCCTGATGGGTGAGAACGGCGCCGGCAAATCGACCCTGATGAAGATTCTGTCGGGTGCCTACCGGCCCGATCCCGGCGGCGAGATCCGCATCGAGGGCCAGCCGGTCAGGATCGAAGGCCCGCTCGGCGGCCGCGCGGCCGGCATCTCGATCATCTATCAGGAACTTTCACTCGCCCCGAACCTGACCGTTGCTGAGAACATTTATCTCGGCCGCGAGATCTCCAGTTCCGGCCTGCTGGCGCGCGGCGCCATGCGCGAAGGCGTCGGTCCGATCCTGCAGCGGCTGGGCGCGGACTTTTTGCCGTCGGCGCTGGTCGCGCATTTGTCCATGGGCCAGCGCCAGCTCGTTGAGATAGCGCGTGCGCTGCACGCGCGGTCGAAAATCCTGATCATGGACGAGCCGACCACGGCGCTGTCGGCCGGCGAGAGCGAGCGGTTGTTCGCGCTGATCCGCCAGCTCCGGGCCGAGGGCCTCGCCATCATCTACATCTCGCACCGCATGGACGAGGTCTACGCGCTCGGCGACCGCGTCACCGTACTGCGCGACGGCCGCCTGGTCGGCTCGCTCGACAAGGCGGACATTCGCGCCGACACCATCGTCCGCCTGATGGTCGGGCGCGACGTCTCTTCTTTCTACAAGAAGGAGCATGATCCGGACGGCGGGCGGGGCCATCCCGTGCTTGCGGCGATCGACATGGCGGACGGGCAACGCGTCAAAGGCTGTTCGCTCACCGTGCATGCGGGCGAGGTGGTCGGGCTCGCCGGCTTGATCGGCGCCGGTCGCACCGAGCTTGCGCTTCTCATCATCGGCGCTGCAACCAGGACATCGGGCCGCGTCGAGGTCGAGGGCCACGAAGTCGATATTCGTACGCCCGGCGAGGCGCTCGAGGCTGGCGTCGCCTATCTCACCGAAGATCGGAAAGCGCTCGGCCTGTTCCTGGACATGTCGTGCCTGGACAATATCAATCTCGCCGTCCTCGGCCATGACGCAAAACTCGGCTGCATCCTCGATCGCGACAAGGCGCGAGACCGTGCCAACAAGGCTTTCACGTCGCTCAACATCCGGGCCGCCAATGTCGGCGTCTCCGCCGGCGGGCTCTCCGGCGGCAACCAGCAGAAGGTGCTGCTGTCACGGCTGCTTGCGATTGCGCCAAAAATACTGATCCTCGACGAGCCGACCCGCGGGGTCGATGTCGGCGCGAAGTCCGAGATCTATTCGATTATCGACAATCTCGCCAAATCCGGCACCGCGATCCTCGTCATCTCATCCGATCTGCCGGAGATCATCGGCATCTGCGATCGCGTCATCGTCATGCGCGCGGGCCGCATTGCCGGCGAGGTCGCGCGCGGGCCAGACTCGCCGCTGACGCAAGAGGACATCATGGCGCTTGCCACGGGGATGGAGCATCTCGATGCCGGATAATGGTGCTTCGCAGGCCAAGGCCGCCTCGGGCGCGACCAATGGCACCGCCGCGGAAACCGGGCGCCAACGGGTGCGGATGCTGATCAGTGCACTCGGCATGCTGCCGGTGCTGCTGATCCTTTGCATCGGCTTTCACGTGCTGTCCGAGGGGCGTTTCTTCACGGGACAGAACCTCGGAATCGTGTTGCAGCAGGCTGCCGTCAACACCGTGCTCGCCGCCGGCATGACCTTCGTTATCCTCACGGGCGGTATCGATCTGTCGGTCGGTTCGATTCTGGCGGCCTCCGCGATGGCGGGGCTGACGCTGTCGAAACTGCCCGAGTTCGGCGCGCTGTGGCTGCCGGTCTCCGTCCTCACCGGCCTTGGCTTCGGTGTCGTCAATGGTGCCTTGATCGCGCTGTTGCGGCTGCCACCCTTCATCGTGACGCTGGGCTCGCTCACCGCAGTGCGCGGGCTAGCGCGCCTACTCGGCGCCGACACCACGGTGTTCAACCCCGCCATTCCCTATGCCTTCATCGGCAACGGCTCGCTGACGCTCATTCCCGGTGTAGCGTCGATCCCATGGCTGTCGGTGATCGCCTTGCTCGTCATCCTCGTGTCCTGGCTGGTGCTGCGCCGGACCGTGCTCGGTGTGCACATCTACGCGGTTGGCGGCAATGAGAGCGCGGCGCGGCTGGCCGGCATCAAGGTCTGGGCCGTGCTGATCTTCGTCTATGGGGTGTCGGGATTGCTGGCGGGGCTAGGGGGCGCCATGCAGGCGGCACGGCTCTATGCGGCCAACGGTTTGCAACTCGGCCAGTCCTACGAGCTCGACGCCATCACCGCGGTGATCCTCGGCGGTACCTCCTTCGTCGGCGGCATTGGCTCGATCTGGGGAACGCTGGTCGGCGCGCTGATCATCGCCGTGCTGTCGAACGGCCTCATTCTCGTCGGAGTGTCCGACATCTGGCAATACGTCATCAAGGGCCTGGTGATCATCGGCGCCGTCGCGCTCGATCGTTACCGGCTGCAAGGCTCGGCCAGAACCTAAAAGGCTCGGCGCGCACCTAGCGCGCGACGTGGATTCGGTTGCGGCAACTGGTCTGCCGTGCCCGGGGATGAAGACCGACCAGGGAGGAAGTCCATGTTGAAGACGATCACGCTTGCCGGTGCTGCGATGGCGCTCGCCCTGAGCACCACGCCGTCCTTCGCAAAAGAGCTCAAATCGATCGGCGTCTCGCTGGGATCGATGGGCAATCCGTTCTTCGTCGCGTTGTCGAAGGGCGCCGAGTTCGAGGCCAAGAAGACCAATCCCAACGTAAAGATCACCACCGTCGGCTTCGAATATGATCTCGGCAAGCAGGTGACTCAGATCGACAATTTCATCGCCGCCGGCGTCGACCTGATCCTGCTCAACCCCGGCGATCCCAAGGCGATCGGCCCGGCGATCAAGAAGGCGCAGGCCGCCGGCATCATCGTCGTGGCCGTAGACACCGCGGCCGAAGGCGCTGATGCGACCGTCACCACCAACAACGTCCAGGCCGGCGAAATCTCGTGCCAGTACATCGTCGACAAGCTCGGCGGCAAAGGCGAGGTGATTATCGAAAACGGGCCGCAGGTCTCTGCCGTGATCGATCGCGTCAATGGCTGCAAGACCGTGTTCGGCAAGAATGCCGGCATCAAGGTGTTGTCCAGCGACCAGGACGGCAAGGGCTCGCGCGAGGGCGGCCTCACGGTCGCGCAGGGCTATCTGACCCGCTTCCCCAAGATCGATGCGATCTTCGCCATCAACGATCCGCAGGCGATCGGCACCGATCTCGCCGCGCGCCAGCAGAACCGCAGCGGCATCATCATCACCGCGGTCGACGGCGCGCCCGACATCGAGGCCGCGCTAAAGGATCCGGGCTCGCCGCAGATCCAGGCCTCCGCCTCGCAGGACCCGTTCTTCATGGCGCGCCGCGCCGTGCAGGTCGGCGTCGGCATCTTGAACGGACAGAAGCCGGCCTCAACGGTCGAGCTGCTGCCGTCAAAGCTCGTAACGCGCGACAATGTCGGCGAGTACAAGGGCTGGACCTCGGACCGCTCGCAATAGTGCCTGATCCGGGCAAGCGCGTCACCATGTGGATTCCGGCGCCGCCTCTTGCAGGTGGGGCCGGAGCGCTGGATGTAGGCCTACGCCAAATTATTTCCGCATTGCCGCCGTGCGAGGTGCAAAGGCGATAATTCGTCCCGGCCACGAGCTGTTGACCGGGCCCGGTCTTGGGGCATGTCAAGCCTTGATCTTCTGCGCGATGCTGGCAGAACGTCTTTCGGGGCAAAGGCCGGAGTTCATGGTGTTAGGCGTCGTCGTACTGGTTTTGCTGCTTGGGATCGCGTTTGCCGCCGGCTATTTCACCCGCGATTACGTCTCGCGCAAAAGGCGGGCCGAGGCGCGCCGCTGGCGCGAATATACTGAGCCGGATTGGCTTAAGGCCAACGCACCTGCCAACACCAACGAGATTGCAAACATCAATCGGATTGCGCCACCTGCAACCGGCGAGCTCGGCCAGATGCTGGACCGCTGGGAAACCAGGGCACGCGCCCGCCGTACCGGATAGCCTCGCGCACCCGCAATCAGGTAAGCCATTCTGACCATCTTTTGGCGTTGCAGTTGCGGCCAATTCTCGTCTAGAAACAGCGCATCGAGCCTCCCGGCAACCAACCGTCAACGGTTTTGACCGAGGATTTCAGGGCTTGAAAGGGTCTGGCAATGCTGATTCGCGGCCAAATCGATGGGATTTCGGGGGAGGTGGCTCTGGCCGCCGCCACGATCCCGGCTGCGCTGCTGCCCACCCTCCTTATCGGCGGCCTTCTTCTTACTTGCCCCTGAGGGCCGGCTGGGCGCCACGCGCCTGGGCACTCAGGGGTTGTACGAGATCACCGGACACCTCAAGCGCCCAGTACTGAACGGCGCAAAAGCTCAAAAGGAAATCTAGTAATGGCCTCCGTGAACAAGTCCGAGAAGGACCGCGTCATCATTTTCGACACCACGCTGCGCGACGGCGAGCAGTGCCCCGGCGCCACCATGACCTTCGAGGAGAAGCTCGAGGTCGCCGAGCTACTGGATGATATGGGCGTGGACGTCATCGAGGCCGGTTTCCCGATCACCTCCGAAGGCGACTTCCAGGCGGTCAGCGAGATCGCCCGTCGCTCCAAGAACGCGGTCATCGCCGGTCTGTCCCGCGCTCATCCCGCCGATATCGATCGCTGTGCCGAGGCGGTGAAATTTGCCAAGCGCGGCCGCGTCCACACTGTGATCGCGACCTCGCCGCTGCATATGCGGGTGAAGTTGAACAAGACCCCGGAGCAGGTGATCGAGACCTCGGTCGCCATGGTCGCGCGCGCCCGCAACCAGATCGACGATGTCGAATGGTCGGCTGAGGACGGCACCCGCAGCGAGATGGACTTCCTGTGCCGCATCGTCGAGGCCGTCATCAAGGCCGGCGCTACCACGGTGAATATCCCCGACACCGTCGGCTACACGGTGCCGGAGGAATACACGTACTTCATGAAGACGCTGATCGAGCGCGTGCCGAACTCGGACAAGGCGGTGTTCTCCGTGCACTGCCATAACGACCTCGGCATGGCCGTGGCCAACTCGCTGGCCGGCATCGTCGGCGGCGCGCGCCAGGTCGAATGCACCATCAACGGCATCGGCGAGCGCGCCGGCAACGCCGCGCTGGAAGAGATCGTGATGGCGATCAACGTCCGCAACGACAAATTCCCGTACTGGAACAAGATCGACACCACGCAGCTCACCCGCGCCTCGAAGGTGGTGTCGGCGGCGACCTCGTTCCCGGTGCAGTACAACAAGGCCATCGTCGGCCGGAATGCCTTCGCGCACGAGAGCGGCATTCATCAGGACGGCGTGCTGAAGGATGCCTCCACCTACGAGATCATGCGGCCTGAGATGGTCGGCCTGAAGCAGTCCTCGCTGGTGCTCGGCAAGCACTCCGGCCGCCATGCCTTCGTGCACAAGCTGGAGGAGATGGGCTACAAGCTCGGTCCGAACCAGCTGGAAGATGCGTTTACGCGGATGAAGGCGCTCGCCGACCGGAAGAAGGACATCTACGACGAGGACATCGAGGCGCTGGTCGATGAGGAGATGGCGGCATCGCACGATCGCATCAAGCTGACCTCGCTGACCGTGATCGCCGGCACTCATGGCCCGCAGCGCGCGACCATGAAGCTCGACGTCGACGGCCAGATCAAGATCGAGGAGGCCGAGGGCAACGGTCCGGTCGACGCGGTGTTCAACTGCATCAAGCGCCTGGTGCCGCATGAGGCCAAGCTCGAGCTGTACCAGGTCCATGCGGTGACCGAAGGCACCGACGCGCAGGCTGAAGTCTCGGTGCGCTTGTCGCAGGACGGCCGTGCGATGACGGCGCGCGCGGCGGACCCGGATACGCTGGTGGCCTCGGCGAAGGCCTATCTCGGCGCGCTCAACAAGATCGTCATGAAGCGCCAGCGCGATACGGTGACGACGGCAGCTGCAAGCTGACGCCCGTTCTCACAGCCAATCAGCAGAAACGCGGCGCCCTCGGCGCCGCGTTTTTCGTTCGTCGTCTCGTGCGAGCCGCTCTCCTTCGCTCTCGTTTCGGATACCGCATTTTTGCAGGCGGCCCCCTGCTAAGGGGCAATAGCACCTCCGCCGGCTTCCCTATAAAGCTGCCCTCAAGTCTTGACTTTAAGGCTTGAAATTAAGGGTAGGGGCCGGCGATCCGCGCTCCACAAAAATGTGCGGGAGGAAGCATGCGGAAACTGATTTGGGCTGCGGCATCGATTGCGGCCTTGACCGGGGCGTTGGCGTTGACCGGGCCGGCATCGGCCCAATCGCCGATCATCATCAAGTTCAGCCACGTCGTGGCCACCGACACGCCGAAGGGCAAGGCAGCCGAGAAATTCAAGGAACTCGCCGAGAAGTACACGGGCGGCAAGGTCAAGGTCGAGGTCTACCCGAACTCGACGCTCTACAAGGACAAGGAAGAGCTCGAAGCGCTCCAGCTCGGCAGCGTGCAGATGCTGGCGCCGTCCAACTCCAAGTTCGGCCCGCTCGGCATCCGAGAGTTCGAGGTGTTTGATCTGCCCTATATCCTTCCCGACCTGAAGACGCTGCGGAAGGTCACGGAAGGCCCGCTCGGCATAAAGCTGCTCAAGCTGCTCGACACCAAGGGCATCACTGGCCTTGCCTATTGGGACAACGGCTTCAAGCAGATGAGCGCCAACAAGAAGCTGGTGGCGCCGGCCGACTATCAGGGCGTGAAATTCCGCATCCAGTCCTCGCGCGTGCTCCAGGCCCAGTTCAAGGCGCTCGGCTCGCTGCCGCAGGTGATGGCGTTCTCGGAAGTCTACCAGGCGCTGCAGACCGGCGTGGTCGACGGGCAGGAGAACACCTGGTCGAACATCTATACCCAGAAGATGCACGAGGTGCAGAAGTACATCACCGAGACCAATCACGGCTACATCGGCTACGTCGTGATCGTGAACAAGAAGTTCTGGGACGACCTGCCGGGCGATATCCGCGACCAGCTCGCGAAGGCGATGAAGGAAGCGACCGACTTCAACAACGCGCAGTCGCAGAAGGAGAACGACGACGCACTTGCCGAGATCAAGAAGAGCGGCAAGAGCGAGATCATCAAGCTCACGCCGGAGCAGGACGCGGCAATGCGCAAGGCGATGGAGCCGGTCTACAAGGACGCCGCAAGCCGCGTCGGCCAGCCGCTGATCGACGAGTTCCAGAAGGAAGCGAAGAGCGCGACGAACTAATCTAAACAGACTGAATGATGAATAAAGGGCTTCCGTGCCGGGCGCGGAAGCCCTTTGTTGCGAATGATTTCAGATTGCGACTGAACAGAAATTCAGGGCAGTGACATTTCCGTAAGAACGCGCTCCCTGTCCAAGTTGTAATTTGCGCGTCAGCGGTTCGGCGCTCATCCTCATGGGCATCCTTCCAAAGGAGGTTCGTATGAGGAAGTTCACCATCGCCGCCATCGCCGTGCTCAGCATCGCCGGCTCGGGCGCGGTCTATGCCCAGTATCATTCCCCGTGGATGGAGCACTTCCGCCACATGCGCGTGAACCCGGAAGACCGCGCCGCCCTCGTCGATGCGCGGATCGCCGCCGTCCATGCGGGGCTGAAGCTCAACGCCGATCAGGAGAAGCTGTGGCCGCCGGTCGAGGCTGCCGTGCGCGAGTTCGCCAAGATGCGGATCGACCGCGCCAATGCGCGGATGAGTGCGGCGCCGGGCGACGCCGACAAGCCCGAGGATCCGGTCGCGCGCCTCCGCCAGCGCGCCGAGGACCTGGGCGCTACCTCCGCAGCCCTGAAGAAGATCGCCGATGCCGCCGATCCGCTCTACAAGACGCTCGACGAGGGCCAGAAGCGGCGTCTCGCCATGCTGACCCGTCACCGCGGCCCGTTCGGCGGCGGCGAGGACGGCTCGCCCGGCCGCTTCATGGAACGCGGCATGAACCGCATGATGGACCGCATGATGGAGCGGGGTATGGACCGCTTCCAGGGCGATCGTTTCGACCGTGACAGCGGCCAGGACCAGGACCGTGACGGGCGGCTCTGAGCCTTCGAGGGTTTTCCGGAGATCAACCTTGGCGAAGCCGCTGGAATCCAACGGCTTTTCGCTTTTTGGGGCCTGTGGACGAACTCTTGGAAAACCTGCATCACATCGCTTGCCAGACCCGGATCGCTTTGCTAAACGACCGGCCTCGCAAGGCATTGACCGCCTTTCGGGCGCATAGCTCAGTTGGTAGAGCAGCTGACTCTTAATCAGCGGGTCCCAGGTTCGAGCCCTGGTGCGCCCACCATTGGAAAGCTCTTATTTTCCAATACCCTCGCGGAGAAATCGCCGAGAACAAAATGAGTCTCGTGCGACGTTTCTTGTGATCGGACACTGGTCAGCCGGCTGCTGTTCGACCTTTCCCTGATTTCTGTACTCTCACCGATTCAATACAGCGTGCAAATCCGATGATGCAGGCCGATTACGCGCTCGTCGTAGATTAGGATATTACAGCGAGCAAAACGGACAATCCATTCTGCCGCTGTAGCTCTTCGAGGCCGGAAAAACCTTGCATCGCCCGCAAAATTCAAGGCGGTGTCGTTGAGCAGTTTCTCTCTCAACCACATATGTCCTGGATCGGTCGTATGGCGCGGGTGCCAGTGCATGGCCTCGGGATGTCTGGTGCGGGGCACTGGATCGCGGAAGAAAGACCCGAGGCTCTTGCGGCGGGATCGATCGATTTTTTTTGAGCCGCACCGCTGACGGTGGGCGCCGCCGAGCGTTCCCGAAAAACAATGTATCCTTAAGATCGGTGCGCCGGACCGACTCTCTCAGCACATGGCCGAGCGATGATCTATCGCGCTATGCCATGAGGCGCTCCAGGAGATCGCGCAAGAGTCCCTCGAGCAAGTCGAGCTTGTAAGCCGTCATCGGCAGCGGCTTGGCGCCGGAGGTGGCTTGCCCCACGGCTTCAGCGATCGTTGCGGCGTTTGTAGCCTTACCCTGCAGCGCCGTTTCGCAAGCAATGAGACGAAGCGGCACCGGCGCGATGCCGCCGGCGGCAAGACGCACGAACTGGAACTTGCCGTCGGCGATCACGATTCGAGCGCAGACTTCCACCAGCGGCCATTCGGCGTAGGTGCGGCTGATCGCGCGTTTGTAGGATGCGCGCTCGCCGGCAAGAGGAGCAGGAAGCGCGACGCTCTTGATCATCTCACCCGCCGCGAGCGTGTGATCGGAGCGCGCATGCGAACCATCGCCGAGCAAATCGGCGATCGTCAGTCCGCCGCGGGAATCCGTGACGACGCTGGCGTCATAGGCGAGCAATGCCGCTGCCATGGTGGAGGGATGCGGCGCGACGCAGGGGCCGAGATCGAAGGCGACGCCATAGAGATGATTGCCCGATCGGGCAGGGCAGGCACTGCCGCCCTTCTTGAGGCAATCAATGTCGGCTTTGCGAAAATACCAGCAGCGCGACCGCTGCGCGAGGTTGCCGCCAAGCGTTGCAAGATGGCGCACCTGCGGGGTGGCAAGGCCTTGTGCGCTTGCCGCAATGCCAGGATAGGCTTCCATCATGCGCATGTTGGTCGCGATGGTGGCAATGGTGGCAAGTGCGCCGATGCTGGCGGCGCCTTTCGCGTCCCAGGAAATGGCGTTGTCGCCCGCTGCAGCGAGATCGATCAGCGGTCCCCTCGACACGCCGCTGCGGCGGCGCTCGCTGAGATCGGTGCCGGCGGCGCGGAACTCCGGCGCGGCTTCGATGGTCATGACGGCGGCACTCATGCGGCATTCCTCCCTTTCAGCGCGGCGACCAGGCGATCGGGCCGGAACGGAATCTCGGTCAGTCTCACGCCGATGGCATCACGGATCGCATTCGCGATCGCCGGCGAGGTCGGCACGGTCGCGACTTCGCCGATACCGACGCTGCCGCCGGGCACATGCTCGAAACCTGCCTCGTCGAAATGCACCTCGAGCCGTGGCATGTCGGCGATGCCGGGGATGCGATAATCCTCCATGCTTCCGCTCAGGATATGGCCGCTGCCGGGATCGGTCTCACGCGCTTCATAGAGCGCGTAGCCGATGCCTTGAATGACCGCGCCTGCGGCCTGGCTACGCGCCAGCGCAGGTGCGGCGAGCTTGCCGATCGCCAGCCCGGTATAAGCGTTTAGCACCCGCACATGGCCGAGCCAGGTGTCGACCTCGACCTCCATCACCTGCACCGAGCTCGGCACGCCGGCGCCAACCACCATGTGGTTCATCAGCCGAAGCACCCAGCCGAACACCATGCCCATGAAACCGGCCTCCCTCAGCGCCGGCCTGACGCCCGGCGGGGGCTTGTGATCCTCCGGACGTTTCGCGGACACCGCAAGGTCGGGCGCGGCCGCGATCAATTCGCGCCACGGAGCGTTCGAGCCGGGAATTGGCCTCTGCGCCGCGGTCCGCTGGATCTCCGCCTTCAGCTTCTCGATCGCGAGCAATGTCGGCGGCACGACCGAGGCAGTGACGCGGCTGCCGCCGGAGCCTGGTCCCGGCGGCAGATTGGACCGGCCTATGCTGACGTCGATGTCCTGCGGCTCCAGGTCGAACGCCTTCGCGACGGTATTCGCGATCACGCTGCGCGTTCCGGTGCCGATATCCTGCACCGCACAGCTTGCGGCGATGCGTCCGCCCTTGATTGCGAGTTCCACCGTCGAACCGGTCTGCCAGAGATAGAGCCAGTATCCGGCGGCGACACCGACACCGCGCCTGTAGCGGCCGCTTTGCGAGGAGGCCGGCATGCGGTTGCGCCAGACGTCGAGGCCGGCGGCCCAGTCGTAAAGCCGCTGCCGGTTGGGATCGCGATCCAAAGCTTGCGCAAGTGAATCGGATCGATCTTCATCCGCAAAGCCGCTTCGTCGACCGCCTGCTCCAGCGCAAAGGCCATCGGCGGGCCGCCCGGGCCGCGGAACGGCGCGCCAGGCGGCAGATTGCTGAGCACGTCGAAGTCGACGAGCTCTTTCGCCTCGGCCGGATAGATCAGCCGCGCGAGGCCCGCGATCAATGAGTTCACCGCGGCGCCGGTGTCGGCATGGGCGGTGAGCGACAGCGCTTTCAGGCCGCCTTGTGCGGAAGGCAACAGGGACAGCTTCAATTCGGCCGCCGGTCGATAGCCGGCGACGGAAAGCTCCTCCTCGCGGTCGAACACCACGCGCACCGGCGCTTTCGCGGCACGCGCAAGCTCGATTGCGGCAATGGTCTCCAGGCCGAGGCTGCCCTTGGAGCCGAAACCGCCGCCGACGTGATCGGCGATCACACGCACCTTGTCGTGGGAAAGCTGATAGCGCTTGGCTATCTTCTCCATTGTCTCATGAACGGCCTGCGTGGAGACGTGCACGGTGAGCTGATCGCCGTCGAACTTCGCCACTGCGGCATGCGGCTCGAGGCACGCGTGCTGCTGCGTGGAGACGCGGAAGGTCTCTTCCACCAGAAGCGGGTTGCGTGCCTCGCGCGCCTCCGCTAGCCAGCCTTTCGCCTGTTTCGCCTTCTGCGAGAACGGCGCCGAGGGTCCACGCACATTGCCCTTCCACGACACCGGAGCACCGCCGGCGCCCTCGGACACATTGCCGGCGCGTTTGCGGTCCTTTTTTTTCGAACACGACGGGGGCGTCGTCACGACGCGCTGCATCGAGCCCGATCACCGCGGGCAATTCCTCGGACCTGAATCTGATCGCGGCGATCGCCTTGAGCGCGGTGCGGCGATCCCTGGCGGCGACGGCCGCGATCGGCGCGCCGACAAAGCGGACCATGTTATCCTCGCCGAGCAGCGAGACGGCCGCAGCGACGCCAGCGATGGCGCGCGCGGGTGCAAGGTCGAGGCCCGTGATCTTCGCATGCGCGAGGTGGGCGCGGAGGATGACGCCTTCGAACTGGCCGCTATGGCTGATATCGACAGTGTAGCGCGCCACTCCCGTCACCTTGTCGCGCGCTTCGAGGCGCGATGGGACCGGGTCGTTGCCGTCGAAGCGGCCCGCACAGACCTCCGCCACCGCGCGAAAAATCCCTTCATAGGCGCCGCAGCGGCAGAGATGTCCCGACAGCGCGGCGGCGATCTCCTCGCGCGAGGGCGTGGCCGTGCCCTTGGTCGCGCGCCAGCGGTCATGGAAGGCGGTGGCTTCCACGACAAAACCCGGCGTGCAGAAGCCGCATTGCAGGGCGTCGTGCGCCATGAAGGCCTTCTGCACCGGATGCAGGCCGTTGGCGCAGATGCCTTCAATCGTCGTCAGCGATTTGCCGCCGGCCGCATGCGCCGGCAACAGGCAGCTCACGACCGGCGCGCCGTCGAGCAGCACGGTGCAGGCGCCGCAGACGCCGGAGCCGCAGACGAGTTTCGTGCCGGTGAGACCGCCATCGCGGATGACGTCGATCATGAGCGCGTCCGGGTCGTCCGGTAGCGCTTGGGGGCGGCCATTGATGGTCGTGGTTGTCATTTTCGAACTCCCGTTTTGCGTGGGGATTTCTTTGCGACTGGCGCCATCGCGCCCGCGATCAGCATGCGCAGCATTGTTTCGAGCTGTTTCAGGAATGCGTCGACCGGCTGCATCGAGGGGTAAGCGGATTTGGTGCCGTGGATCGCCATCTCGACGCAGCGCGCGAGCTCTTCGACCGTCACGCCGCCGGCCAATTCAAGCTTTCGTGCGCGGCGGACGCGAGCGATCGTTGACGCAACCTCGGCGCCAAAACGCACCGAATAGGCCTGATAAAGGTCGCGCGCATGCGCAAGATGTTCGGAGAACAACTCGTCGAGATGCGGTGAAGCCTCAAGCGCCGCGAACAGCGCACCAAGCCTCGCGCCGATTTCGGCGACAAGAATATCGGAAAGGCTTGCGCCGGCTTCTTCCGCTGCCTTGGCCGCCGCGATCTCGGCGGCGAGCGCCTGCTCGTAGAGTCGCTCGATGCCCGCGCGAAACAGCGCTTCCTTGGAAGCGAAGTGATGATAGAGCGCCTGCCGCGTCAACCCGGCCTCTTCGGCCGCCTGTTCTATCGAGGAGCGACGAAAGCCGTGGCGGCGGAACACGCGCATGGCGGCATCCAGAATGCGGTCCTGGGGCGACTGCCTGACTTGCATTTGTCGAAATTTACAAAGTATGACGAAATGTCAAATCACGGTTTGATGACGGCGTGGTCTTGGCCGGAAGGCAACGAACCGGTGCAATGGGTTTTGACTGCGTTGGTCCGTCGCCTGCGCAATGGAGAGCGGGGCATGTTGGGATTCGACGCGATCCCGCGTCCAGCCATGCACCTTCCCCTCGTAAATGACGCCGTGTTCCTGCACTCGGATAAGCCGTTGAAATCGCGACAAATGCGACCGCCCTCCGAGCGCACTGTAAGCCCACAACGCAGTACGTTGTCGGGGCGGCCTCCACGCTGGGGATCGGGATAGGGCATGTGCCTTCTGTTCGTGATAACGAGAGAACGCAAGTTGGTCTCGACAATCCTAGCGAGCAACGGCAGGCGATTTCGGTGCCGGCCGATCGCGGCGACGTGTAGTGATCAACCTTCGCCCGGTTCGCTACGCTATCGGTAGCGAGCCAAAGACGTTCATGGGAAAGCAAGCCGGGGAAAAAAATCGTGGGTTTCTTCGAGCGTCTAAAGATAGGAGCATCCGGCGAATGGCGGGACTATACAGAGCATCCCTTCACGAACGGGCTGGCGGACGGCTCGCTTCCCGAAGCGGCGTTTCGTCACTACCTCGCTCAAGACTATTTATTCCTTGTCGAGTTTGCTCGCGCTTACGCGCTCTTGGTCTACAAGTCGCCCAAACTTGCCGACATGCGTGAAGCGGCGGCCGGCCTCTCGGCTATTCTTGACGTCGAGATGAACCTGCATGTGAAGCTCTGTGCTGGTTGGGGTCTTTCCGCGAGCGACCTTGAGCAAACCTCTCCCGCCATCGAGATGCTGGCCTACACACGCTACGTTCTCGACGCGGGAATGCGCGGTGATCTGCTGGCACTCAAGGTGGCACTTGCCCCCTGCGTGATCGGCTACGCGGAGATCGCAATGCGGCTCGCCTCGCGCCCCGATGCGAACGCTGCGAAAAACCCCTATCGCGTTTGGATCGCCGAGTACGCCGGCGTGCCATACCAGGAGGTCGCGATGAAAGCGCGGGCGCACCTGGAGCATCTCGCCAATCTCTACGCCACGCCGGCCCGCGAGGCAGAGCTGATTGCGATCTTCAAGGAAGCCACGCGACTCGAGGCAGACTTCTGGGAGATGGGCTGGCGCGCGGGCCAGCCCGTTGAATAGCCCTCGGCAATTATCAGGCTCTCAATCAGCGGCTCTGTCGGAGCATCTCCAACCGATGGGTGGGCGACGATTACATTCACCGCCACCAAAGTCGGTCTGGCGCCATCGAGCGGATTTGCTCCCGGAAGCGCCCACGATAGCGCCGTCAGGCTAGCCTCAGGCGCCTGGTTGAATCAGGCCACTTGCACAGCTTTAGCTCAATGCATGACCGGCCAATCCGTAGACCCACGGCTCGTTTTCCTTTCGGTTCAGGAACCGCCGTCCCTTGGACATGGTCGTGACTGTGTCGTTCATCCCGAGGCGGCTCTGTTGAAGAAAGTCCGCAAACAGACCCGTCTGCTCCCGCGTATCGACGCGAGCGAACCGTCCGGTGAGATCCTTCAGATGTACGGCCGTGAGATGGATCGCGTCACAATCATTGCTGGCGACGATGGGGCCGATTACATGACCGCGCCCGAATTCGCGCTTCATCGAATAACCGACGGTCTCTCGGCCGCGGCGCAGGACGCAGATTGACGCGCCTTCAGAAAGCAATGCAAGCAGCCTACGACGGCTGGTTCCGAACGCGCGTTCATCCAGTGCTGCGATTGCTTCAATATTCTCGGTGGACAGCGAGCTCAATTCGCCGTCCAGAACCGGCACCGGCGGGGGCGGTGAAACAACCTCCCCTTGCCACAGATACACGGTGGCTTCCTTTGTGAAGCCCAGCGAGAGATAAAGATGATACGCCGCGTCGGTCGAGTTGAGAGTCAGATTCCGGTCGCCACACCGCTCGAACACCTGCTCCATGAGCCATCGCCCGGTGCCTTGAGCCTGGGTTCGAGGCGATGTGATCACCAAGCCAATGGTCGCGAAATCGCGGCCATGTGGAAACCACATCGCGCTGCCGAAGACGCGTCCTATGCCATCAACGGCTACGATCCCATGACCTGCGCGGCGTAGGAAATCCCAATCCTTGGGGCGATGCGGCCAGCCAACCCCGGTCGAGAGTGCGTGGAGCAGCGTCACATCAACGTCGTTGATGTCTTTCGCGGCCAGCTCAAAGGACTTCACGCGTACCGTTCGTCCCATCTCAACTCGTCCGTTCCTTCGCGGGATGCCAGTCTCTTGCACATCGCGCCTTTTCTCTCCCGCCACAATAGGGCAGCGGGAGTATTTCGCCGCACTATCGCACGGAAACCCAGCAGGTTTCCCCTGTTTGGGCCTTCTTTTCGAAATCTTCGGCCTGTCTTGCAGCGCAATTCGGCAGGGAAAGCTCCGGCTCGCAGCTACCCTCTCGATGTTCGGCAAACTGCGCAGGCAGAGTGAGCCGCCGTGAATGCTCAAGAAAGTGTTGCGAGGCTAGTCGCTTTTCCCGGCGTCGTCGACACGCCAAGCTAGGCAGAGGCGTGCACCGATGGCATTTTTGTTCAATTCCGATGCTGCGAGGGCGGCAGTCTTCCGTCAGGTCTTTGCGCGCGAGCTCCCCGATCTGGAATTCCATCATTGCAGCGAGAGTTTCGACCCGGAAAAGGTGCGGTATCTCCTGACCTGGAACGTGCCCGACGATCTCTCGCGTTTTTGTAATCTGGAAGTGCTCTTCTCCATCGGCGCCGGGGTCGACCGATTCAAGTCGGAGACCATACCTGGCCACGTAAAGCTCGTGCGCATGGTCGAGGACGGCATCGTTCGCATGATGCAGGAATACGTCGTCCTTGGGGTGCTGACGCTGCATCGCGAGATGCTGGCCTATCGGGAGCGGCAGAGAAGGGGCGTTTGGCAAGCGCTAGCATCGTCCCAGGCGACTGATCGGCGTGTTGGCTTCCTCGGCCTTGGCATGTTGGCGCAAGCCGCGATAGACCGCTTGAGGCCTTTTCAATTTCCCCTTGCCGCCTGGAGCCGAAGCAAGAAGGTGGTCGAGGGTGTAACCTGTTTCCATGGCGCGGATCAGCTTGGCAATTTCCTGCAAGGAACTGATGTCCTCGTCTGTCTTCTTCCCCTGACGGAGCAAACAAGCGGCATCCTGAACGCAAGGCTCTTCTCGCTTTTGCCGGTGGGAGCGATGCTGCTGCATGTCGGCCGCGGCCCGCAGCTTGACCACGGTGCACTCATCGAGGCGCTCGACAGCGGGCGCCTGTCAGCCGCCATGCTTGACGTCACCGAGCCTGAGCCACTGCCGGAAAACCATCCACTCTGGTCGCATCCAAAGGTGATCATCACGCCGCATATCGCGTCCGTGACGCAACCGCATACCGCAGCACAATCCATCATAGAGAATATCCGCCGCCACCGCGCCGGACGAAATCCCATAGGTCTCGTCGATCGAACACTGGGCTACTAACAGGAAAAGTGCATGTCACTTCTGGTCACCATCGACACCAATCCAGACTTCGCTCCAAAGAACGCCTTGCCTGCTCCGGAACGGCTCATTTCTGGCAATCCATCGTTCAAGACCTGGGCCCAGGACGCCTCGAAAGGCGAGAAGGTGCTGACCGGCGTCTGGGAAGCAACGCCGGGCGAGACCCATTCCATCAAGGGCACCACCTTCGAGTTCTGCCACATACTCTCGGGGCTGATCGAAATCGAGGAAAAGGGCGGCGAGACCAGGAGGTACCGCGCCGGCGACAGCTTTGTGATGAAACCTGGCTTCGTCGGGGTCTGGCGCACGATCGAAACCGTGCGGAAGATCTACGTCTGCCATTATGACTGAGACGATGCTGAGGGCAGCACAATCAAGCGGCCCTCAGAATATTCGACCTCCGGGGCCGCGCCTGACCAGATTCAACGCGGCCAGACACTTCATTCTTAATGAAAAATGCGGCGTGCGGTCCTGTACTGCTCGCATGAGACGGCTTCGTCTCGCCACTCGCAAATCAGGCAGTGATGGCGAGGTCGGGCCCGAAGGCAAGGAGCAAGCCCATGATTGCGTTGAAGGACAAGGATCTGTTTCGCCAGCAAGCGCTGATCGGAGGCGATTGGCGGGATGCGAGCACGAAAGCCACCGTTGATGTGATCGATCCTGCGAGCCAGAAAGTTCTTGGCACCATCCCCGATATGGGCCGAGACGAGACAAGGACAGCAATCGACGCCGCAGCCGCCGCGTTCAAGCATTGGAAGACAAAGGCTCATGCAGAGCGTGCTGCGCTGCTGGAGCGCTGGTATGAGCTCATGCGGTCTCATGAGCAGGATTTGGCGCTTCTGCTGACGCTTGAACAGGGCAAGCCGCTTGCTGAAGCGCTCGGAGAGATCCGTTACGGGGCATCCTTCATCAAATGGTTTGCGGAAGAAGCCCGCCGCATCAACGGATCGACGATCCCCGCGCCCACTGTCGATCGCCGCATTCTGGTTCTGAAAGAGGCGGTCGGCGTCTGCGGGATCATCACACCCTGGAATTTCCCAAATGCGATGATCACGCGCAAGGTGGCACCAGCGCTCGCTGCGGGTTGCACAGTCGTCATCAAGCCGTCTGAATTCACGCCCTTTTCAGCTCTCGCCATCGCTGTTCTGGCTGAGCGCGCCGGAATTCCGGCGGGCGTGATCAACATCGTGACGGGCATGCCGGCGGATATCGGTCAGGAGCTGATGGCCAACGAAACCGTCCGCAAGATCTCGTTCACCGGATCGACCCGCGTCGGCGCTTTGTTGATGAGAGGCGCTGCCGACAACATCAAGAGGCTCAGCCTCGAGCTCGGCGGCAATGCGCCGTTCATCGTCTTTGACGATGCGGATCTCGACCGGGCCGTCGAGGGCGCGATCGCGTCGAAGTTCCGCAACGGTGGGCAGACCTGCGTCTGCTGCAATCGCATTCTCGTGCAATCAGGCATCTACGATGCCTTTGCACAGAAGCTCGCCAGCCAGGTCGCGAAAATGAAGGTCGGGGCCGGCACCGAAGAGGGGGTCGCAATCGGGCCGATGATCAACGGCGCGGCGATCGAGAAGATCAAGCGGCACGTCATGGACGCCCTTGATAAGGGCGCGAAGATCATCTCGCAGAGTGAAATGGTGCCAGAAGGGCGGCAATATGCCCGGCCTCTCGTGCTCGGCGGCGCGACGACTGAGATGCTGCTCGCTTCGGAGGAGACCTTCGGGCCGGTGGCTCCGCTTTTCAGGTTCGAGACCGAGGACGAGGCGATTGCAATCGCAAACGGTACGCCGTTCGGCCTTGCCGCCTATTTCTACACTGAAAACCTCAAGCGCTCATGGCGTGTTGCCGAGGCGCTGGAGTTCGGCATGGTCGGCTTGAACACCGGCCTGATCTCAACTGAGGTTGCGCCGTTCGGTGGCGTCAAGCAGTCGGGCCTTGGACGGGAGGGATCCCAGCTCGGGATCGAAGAATATCTCGAGACCAAGGCGCTCCATGTCGGCGGATTGGACTGAGCGGTCGTCCAATCTGCAGCTGAAACAAGAAAAGGGGGCGGCTGAACCGCCCCCTTTTTTCCTTTACAGCGTAGATCTCTATTGAGGTTTTACAAGAACTGAAGTGTCGCGAAAGATCCCGAAAAGAACCGCGCTCAGGCGCTTTTGCGCAGGGGCTCGAGGCCGACTGCCGCAGCTAGCCCTCCGATGTCAGCGACCTCGGTGTATTCATAGAAGGGGTTCGCGGGCTCGTGACCGCGGTTCACCCAGACCTTGCTCTTGATGCCGAGATCGTAGGCCGTCATCAGGTCGTAGCGGAAGGAGGAGGAGACGTGGGTAATGTCTTCCGGCCCGCAGCCCAGCTTGTCCAGCATATATTCGAAACCCTTCATGTGCGGCTTGTAGGCGCCGGTTTCCTCCGCCGTGATGACCATGTGGAAGGGAGCGCCGAGCTTTTCGACGTTCGACATGATGAGATTCTTCATCGAATTCGACAGGATGACCAGCGGAATCTCCCTGGCAACTTTGGCCAGGCCTGCCGGAACGTCGGCATGCGGACCCCATGTGTGGACCTCTTCATTGATGCGCTGAGCATGCTCCGGCCGAAACACGATGCCGTTGCGCTTGCACGCGCGCTCCAGCGCATTGTGCACGACCTCGAAGTACGGCTTCCAGGCGCCGAGGACCTCGTCCAGGCGGTAGGCTGAAAAATCCTTGATCAGCTTTGCCATGGCCATCGACGAGAGCTCGGAGCCATAGACTCTCCTTGCCGCGCCGGCCATGTCGAAATTGGTCAGCGTGCCGTAGCAGTCGAAGGTGATGTATTTCGGTCTAAACGTTGCCATGGCTCGATCCTTTTCGGTCCTCACGCACCGTGCTCCGGTACGACAGGGATCATAGCGGGCAGACGACCGGATAAAGCACCGCTGTCGCGGTGACTGGGAGCAGATTGTGTCGTACCGGATCGGAGCTGTGGCAGAGAGTTGTGCGAAAAGGCCCCTCCGACGTGAGCGCCAAAGACTGGCGCAGGCCGATGCCGGCATAAGATGCGGCGCCGATCGTCAATGACAGTCAAAATGTCCTTCGTCCGTGTTCAGCCTGGGAGCAGCTGCTGTCTTGGTCATCCTACGTTGATTGCGAAAACATCGGGGTGGCCGCACAAGTGTTGCGGTTGATCTGGAGGACAACATGTTGAGCAACTCGCTGATTGAACTCGATCGCGCGCATCTGATTCATCCGGTCTCATCGTATCGCAGCCACGAGGCGACTGGCGTCCGCGTGTTGAAGTCAGGCAGGGGCGCGACGCTGACCGATGTCTCGGGCCGTCAATTGCTGGACGGCTTCGCCGGTCTGTGGTGTGTCAATGCGGGCTACGGACAGGACAGCATCGTTGAAGCGGCTTCGAGGCAGCTCCGCGAACTGCCTTATGCGACGGGCTATTTCGGGTTGGGCTCCGACCCGGCCATCCGGCTCGCCGCAAGGCTGGCTGAATTGGCGCCTGGCGATCTGAACCATGTCTATTTCACCTTGGGCGGCTCCGATGCCGTCGACAGCACGATCCGGTTCATTCGGTACTATTATCATGCCAAGCGTACGCCACAGAAGGATCAGTTCATTTCCGTCGAGTCTGGCTACCATGGATCGTCGACGGCAGGGGCCGGGTTGACGGCGCTGCCGGCCTTTCATGCGGGCTTCGGCGTGCCATACAACTGGCAGCACAAAATCCCGTCGCATTATGCTTATCGCAATCCTGTCGGGTCCCATCCCCAGGCTATCATCGATGCGTCGGTCGCGGCCCTGCGGGCGAAAGTTGCCGAACTAGGCGCGGATCGCGTTGCCGCCTTCTATGTCGAGCCGATACAGGGCTCGGGAGGCGTCCTCGTTCCGCCGCCGTCCTGGCTGAAGGCCATGCACGCTGTTTGCAAGGAGCATGACATTCTGTTCGTTGCCGACGAGGTCATCACCGGCTTTGGCCGTGTCGGTCCTCTCTTCGCCTGTGAAGAGGATGACGTCGTGCCGGATCTCATGACCACGGCAAAGGGACTGACCTCGGGTTATGTGCCGATGGGGGCCGTTCTGATGTCCGACCGTGTCTACAACACCATTGCCGATGGTGCCGGCAAGGCGGCCGTGGGCCACGGTTACACCTATTCCGCCCATCCCGTCAGCGCGGCCGTCGGACTTGCTTGCCTTGATCTTTATGAAAACGGCTTGCTGGAAAACGGCCGGAAGGCCGGGCATCGGCTCATGGAGGGTCTTCGCGCGCTCGCCGATCATCCGCTTGTCGGCGATGTCAGGGGTCGCGGTATGCTGGCCGCAATCGAGCTTGTCACCGACAAGGAACGCAAGACGCCCCTGCCGACGGAAGCCGACGCGGCGCGCCGCATTTTTGACCGCGCTTGGGACAACGGTCTCGTCATCCGTGCCTTCGCGCAAGGCGTGCTGGGCTATGCGCCGCCGCTGTGCTGCACGGATGCGGACATCGACGGCATCATCGAGCGAACCAGGAAGACGCTCGACCAGACGCTCGAAGACAAGGACGTTCGCGCGGCCATGATAGGTTGAGGATCGAGCCTGTCCTCTAGCCGTTGAATATGCTTTCGAGAGGCAAATGAGATTTCACGATCGGCGACTTCAGCACGACGAAGCTGAAGTATTTGTCGATGCCGATATCCATCTCGACCAGGCGCTCCATGACCGCCTGGTATTCGCTGATCCCTGCCGTGATGAATTTCACGAGATAATCGTACCCGCCCGAAACGAGATGGCATTCGACGACGGAATCGATCTTTTCGATCGTTGTAAGGAAGCGCGCGAAATCGATCTGCCGGTGATTCTTGAGGGTGATTTCGGCGAAGACAGTCAGAGTTTGACCGAGCTTGGCAACGTCGATCTGGGCGGAATAGCCGGTGATGAAGCCCTCCGACTGGAGCCTCTTGACCCGCATCAGGCACGGGCTCGGGGATAGGTTTATAAGCTCTGCGAGCTCGACGTTGGAAATCCGCCCGTTCTTCTGCAGTTCGCATAAAATCCTGATGTCGATCTTATCGAGCTTCATAGCAATGCCATGAGATGGGGCCGACAACGGCGACAAGGCTTTAGCGTCATATGCGTTGTCATAACACCAACCAGCATTTTTTCCCACCGGGGGCGGAAACTGGATTCTAGAAGTCGCTGACCTTGCCCCAGGCGCTCATTTTCAACCGCTCCGGCCTGTAAGGGCGCGGGTCGACGATTGGCGCGCTGCCTGTAATGATGTCTGCGATCATATGCCCGGCGCCAGGGCCGATCCCGAAGCCGTGGCCGCTGAACCCTGCGGCCAGGATGAAACCTGGAATCGACTGAACTTCGCCGATTGCGGGGATGCCGTCTGGCGTGCTGTCGATGTAGCCGGCCCAGACATTCGAGATTTCGAGGTGCTCAAGTTCCGGCAGCAGCTTGCAAGCTCGTCGATGCGTCGCCCGAATTTGCTTCATGTCGGGGCGAGGATCGAGCGTGCGGTTCAGCTCCATTGGAGTCACCTCATCCAGCCTCCATTTAGCCAGGGTTTCATGGCCCTGCCGCAGCCCTTCGAAAGCCCCAGGGCTGAGACTTCGCCACCGGCGGGCGAACATGGGCAGGAATTCGCGGCCGAATCTGAATTGCTGCGGCGTGGCGTCGACTCGCGCGCGCCCGCTGATAGCGAGCGTGTATCCGCCATTGCCCCGCCGGGTGAGCGAGACGAGCCCGGTGTAAAGAGCATCAGGCAGGCCGGCGGCGCCAGGAGCGACGGCGAGAATGGACTGGCGCACGGATGCCTGCGGGAAACGAATTCCCAACTGGTTGCAGAACGAAGAGGCCCATGCGCCTCCCGCCATGACCGCCGTTTTCGTCCGGATCGTGCCGGCTTCGGTCACCACGCCGCTGACCCGGCCGCCACTGAGCTCCAAGCCGCGCGCCGCGCATTGCTGGTGTACCGTGCCGCCCGCCGCCATGATCGCACGCGCGGCGATGGGCACCGCCTTTGAGGTATCTGCCGTCCCATCGGTCGGAGAGAAGACACCGCTTTTCCATTTGCGGCCCGTCGCCTTGCCTCGCTCGTTGGCTTCTTCCGCACTCAACATGTGCGTCGTGACGCCCACTGTCCTGGCGAAGTCTCGCCACTTGGCCCAGCCCTCCAGCTCACTTTCGTCGTTCGACAAATACAACAGGCCGCAGCGGCGAAAACCCGTATCTTCACCGGTCTCCTCGGCAACTCTCTCCCAGAGATCGAGGCTCTTGGTTGCAAGCGGTAACTCGCGCGCGTCGCGGTTCTGTTGCCGGCACCATCCCCAGTTGCGGCTGGACTGCTCGGCGGCGACGCGGCCCTTCTCAAGCAAGGCAACCTTGAGGCCGCGACGGGCGAGGTAGTAGCTTGCGAATACGCCCACGACACCGCCGCCGATAACGACGACGTCCGCTTCACGAGGCAGGGATGGACTGGATTCGATATGCAGGAGCGGCGCGCTCATCGGACTGGGATCTCCGGAGGTTGCCGTAGCGTAACCGAGGAATTGCGGCAGGCCCCGCGGACTTTGGTCATGAGACCGAATATCCTGCGGTTTACTGCCTTTGACACAGGCTATTATTGCGAAAATACTTTGCTTGCGTTGCAGCTTGCAGGCGGCGAGACCGATGCACGTGCTCCTGCAAGCCATCGCGCGCTTCCCGGCAAGCGCCACGGCAGGCCTGGCGGCGCAGACTGAAATGCCAAATCGGACTTCGTTTTCAGAAGTTCCTGCTGCTTCGATGCCGGCTTTCGGCGACTCCGGGCTGATTCAAATCGTCAAGATCGGCAGAATCAGTCGATCGATCGGCGAAAGTCCGCGGAGGCAACTTGCATGAGCCGTGTCCAGGAGCAGGCCTTCGCAGAAGCGATCAAGTCATGACGTGGATGTCAGCTGAGCTTCGCTTTGATCGATATGGCCGATCGGGTCGGCGCTGCGCTCTGAGCAACAGCTCTTGCTTCTTGCGCGAAGAGGCCTGAATCATGTCGCAGCCTCCAATGAAGGAATGGCAAGTTGAGCGGCGAATTATCGACCTGTCCAGGGAGCGTGGAGGCGCAAGGAGCCGAAGGCGCCGGCCGCAGCAAGATGACGGCATTGGCTTGAAAGGGGAGGATGCTCTTATGGCCTCTGGCATCCAGGTGGCAAGCCCCGCTGATGTCGCGCTGTCGGTGCGCGAGCTGACCGTGAGTCTGCCTGAAGGAATGGAGCGGGCCCACGCCGTCGTGAACATCTCCTTCGATCTGAAACGTGGACAGATTCTCTGTATCATCGGGGAATCCGGATCGGGCAAGTCCGTCACCGCCAACGCGATCATGGGGCTTCTGCCGAAGGCGATCCGGGTCTCTGCCGGTGCCATCCACCTGGATGGGACGAACATCGTGAGCCTCTCGCCCGACAAGCTCCGAAGCCTGCGCGGCCGCGTCGTTTCAATGATCTTTCAAGACCCTCTCTCGGCGCTCAACCCGGTGATGACCGTGGGCGCGCAGATCGAGGAGGTGATGGCTGCACACGATGTCGGCACGCCGGCCTCCCGTCGCAGCAGGGCCATCGACCTGTTGATTGAAGTGGGTCTGCCCGATCCGCAGCTCATGTATCACCAGTATCCATTCCGGCTTTCGGGCGGACAGCGGCAGCGCGTGATGATCGCCATGGCTCTGGCTCTGGAGCCCGCGATCCTGATTGCAGACGAGCCGACCACCGCACTGGACGTGACGACCCAGGCGCAGATCCTCAAATTGATCCGCGACATTCAGCGCCGCAAGGGGATGAGCGTCATGTTCATCACCCATGACTTCGGCGTCGTGGCCGAGATCGCCGACTACGTTGTGGTGATGGAGAAAGGCCATTGCGTGGAGCAGGGCAGTGCCGAGCAGGTGCTGAAGTCGCCCGGCCACCTCTATACGCGGCGCCTGATCGCGGCCGTGCCCCACCTGACCGGCACGAACCGTGCTCCCTTGGACGCTGCCGAGAGGCGCCCCATCCTGAAGGTTGAATGCCTTGTAAAGACCTATCGCAGCGGCAGCGCACTTTTCCGTACGCAGCGCATCGTGCCCGCGGTCAATGGCATCACCTTCGATCTCACGTTGGGGCGCACGCTGGGCGTCGTCGGCGAAAGCGGCTCGGGGAAATCGTCGCTCGGCCGACTGCTGATCAAGCTTATGGAGAGCGACAGCGGCTCGATCCTGTTCGAGGGCCGCGACCTTGCTCAGCTTTCCGAAGCCAAGTTCCGGCCGCTGCGGCCAAAAATCCAGATGATCTTCCAGGATCCTTTTGCCTCGCTCAATCCGCGATCGACGGTCGGGCAAATTCTGACAGTTGGTCCGGTCGCGCATGGGATGCGCTACAGTGAAGCCTGCGAGCGGGCGCGGGAGCTTCTGTTCCATGTCGGTCTCGATTCGGGAGCCTTCGATCGCTATCCACACGAGTTCTCCGGCGGGCAGCGCCAACGCATCGGCATCGCCCGGGCGCTGATGTTCAAGCCGAAGCTGCTGATCGCTGACGAGGCCGTTTCAGCGCTCGACGTATCGATCCAGGCGCAGATCCTGAAGCTGCTGGACCAGATTCAGCGCGAGACCGGCGTCTCGATGATCTTCATCACGCATGATCTGCGCGTCGCCAGCCAGATCTGCGATGAAATCGCGGTCATGCATCGAGGACAAATCGTGGAACGCGGACCGCCATCCCAGATCTTTCTCGCCCCGAAATCCAGTTACACGCGAGAACTCGTGGCGGCGATCCCGGGCGAACAGCCCGGAAGCATGCTCGAACATGAAGGCTACGTCGAGTACCCCAAGCAAGGAGAGACGTTATGACCAAGCGTTCTGCGGATTCATCGAACTACTCGCGGCGCGACGCCCTCCGAATGGTGGCGTTCGGCGGAGCTGCTGTCTTCATCACGCCGAACCTTCTTGGCGAGCCGGCCTTCGCACGTACCTCTGCGGCAAAGCCGACCGGCCGCGTGATCGTCGGGCTCGGACAAGAGCCGACCGTCTTCAATCCGCTGATGGTGCACATCGAAGTCGATGATGGCGTGCATTTCTCGGTCTTCGATGCGCTCTTCCGCATCGATCCGCAGGGCGTCATTCAACCCAACCTTGCGGTGGAAGTGCCTGACCTGAAGAATGGCGGAATTTCGGAGGACGGTCTCAAATGGCGCATCCGCCTGCGTGACGACGTTCGCTGGCACGACGGCACGCCGTTCAGCGCCGAGGACGTGAAGTTCACGCTCGAGCTGATCGTGAACCCCAACTTCCGGAGTTGGCGCACCGCCGGACACGCTCTCGTGCGCGACATCACGGTGGTCTCGCCGACGGAGATCTCGTGGCGAATGGAAGAGCCCTTCGCGCCCTATTTGTCCTTCCTGACCGAAACCTTCATCGTCCCCAAGCACATCCTCGAGAAGGAGGCTAATCCGAACAATGCCGCCTTCAATCAGGCGCCGGTCGGCACCGGTCCGTTCAAGTGGGGCCAGCGGGTCGCCGGCGATCATCTCGAGCTTGTAGCTAACCCCGACTATTTCGGTGAAGGTCCTCACATCGAGAGGCTGGTCTTCAAATACATTCCCGATCTCACCGTCCTCTACACCCAATTCAAGAGCGGCGACGTTGATCTGGTGGGTCAGCCCTACATCACCCCTGACCACTACGGGGAAGCCAAGACGCTGCCGAACCGCGTCGTGACCCTCGTCCCAAGGACCTCGTTCGAATCCTTCTACCTGAACCTCGAGCGCCCGCAGTTCAAGGAGCTTGCCGTTCGCGAGGCGCTATACGCGGCGATCGACAAGGAGGCGATCATCCAGGGGCTCTATTATGGAGTGCCGACACCGACAGAGACGTTCATGCCGAGGCAGTCCTTCTTCTTCAACGCCAACCTGCCCCTGCAACAATTCGACGTGAATCGCGCGGGCAAGATTCTCGATCAGGCCGGCTGGGCAAAGGGCGCGGACGGCATTCGTGCCAAGAACGGCGTTCGCCTGTCCTTCACCAATTCGACCACGTCCGGCGATCCCCTGCGCGAACAGGTGCAGCAGTTCCTGCAGCAAACGTTTGCGCAACTGGGCGTCGAGATGAAGATATCGAACCTGCCCGCTGCCGTGATGTGGGGTGAGTTCTGGACGCAATCGCAATTCGATTCCGTGATCGTCGGCAGCTCGTATCTGATCGGCGCCGACCCGGATGTCACCAATCGCCTGCACTCCCGTTCGATCGCTGTGAAAGGCGGTCGCGGCTCGAACAATGCGCAGTACAACAATCCGGAGGTCGATGCCCTGCTCGACAAGGGCGCGCGGACCTTCGATCCTGAAGCCCGGCGCGCGATCTACTCTCGCGTCCAGGAACTTGTCCGTCGCGATCTCCCCTTCCTGCCGTTGTACCAGAGCAATGCGGTCGAAGGCCTCAAGAAGGGGATCAACGGTTTCGTGCCGAATGGCAATACGCGCACGGAATCCTGGAACGCGCTGGCCTGGTATTGGGCGAGCTGATGTTCTGCCGGCCGAGGCCCGTGTGGCCGAGGTCGGCGCTGGAGTGATGCTGCAACGCCAACATGGTGACTCGAATGTCCGGGTTCCTGCTCAATCGTCTCTCGCAGAGCATCGTGCTGCTGGTGATCGTCTCGATCATCGGCTTCACGGTTCTCAATCTCATGCCGGGCGGCCCTCTCGCGCAGTTCGGGCTCGATCCGGGCATGACGCAGAAGGATGTGGAGCGGCTCGCAGCGCAGCTCGGGTTGAACCGGCCCCTATGGATACAGTATCTCGATTGGGCCTGGCGGCTGCTCCAGGGCGATTGGGGACATTCGTTCCGCGACGGCTCTTCGGTGCTGGCGGTGATTGGTCGACACTTGCTGGCGACGCTACTGCTGATGGGCACGTCCACCGCATTTGCGATCGCGGTCGGTGCCTGGATCGGAATCCGCGGCGCCACCCACCGCTATTCCCTGTTTGACTACTGCGCAACAGCCGGCGCCATGGTCGCCCTGTCGGTCCCGACTTTCTGGTTCGGCCTCATCGGCATTTATATCTTCACCCTGAAGCTCGGGTGGGTTCCTGCAGGTAACATGTACACGATCGGCGACGGCTCGGTGCTGGACTATCTGCATCATCTGATCCTGCCGAGCCTGGTGCTCTCGCTCGTTCACGTCGCGATCTGGAGCCGCTACATGCGCACGGCGACACTCGACGCGTTGAGTCAGGATTTCGTCAAGACGGCGCGGGCCAAGGGCGTCAGCGAGCGCCGCATCTTGCTGAAGCATGTCGTCGGCAATGCATTGCTGCCGATGATCACGCTGGCAGGGATGCAGCTGCCCAGCATTCTGACCGGCGCATTGGTCACAGAGACGGTCTTTACGTGGCCCGGAATGGGTCGGCTGTTTCTCGATAGTCTCGGTTACAGCGACTATCCGGTCGTGATGGGGCTGCTGATCTTCTCGGCCGTCCTGGTCGTGTTGGGCAACCTGATCGCAGACATCATCATCGCCACCGTCGACCCGCGCATTCGCCTGGGCTGAGCCCGCGGACTCATGCCTGATAACAGGAGGCAGCAGATATGACCGTCATCGCCGCGCACGCTACTCCAACTCGCTGGTGGCACAGCCGTGCGGTGTACCGCTTCATGCGCCATCATCTGGCGCTCGTTGGGATCGCGATGATCACCCTGCTCGTGCTGGCGTGCGTCATCGGCCCCTATGCGTTGCCTTACGACTCACTCCACATCGATCTGCGCGCCCGCTTCGCTCCACCTCTTAGCGGTCACCATTATCTCGGCACCGACCCTCTCGGACGTGACTTGGCCGCACGGCTCTTGATGGCAGGGCGCATCTCGCTGCTGGTGGGAGTCTCCGCGATGCTGTTGTCGACGCTGATCGGCACCCTGGTTGGCGTGACGGCGGGCTATCGCGGCGGTTGGGTCGGGGCGGCGTTGATGCGCACCGTGGACGGCTTCCTGTCCTATCCCTCGATCTTCCTCGTCCTGGCGCTGGCCGCGACGCTGCGGCCGAGTCCCGTCATGATCACCGTCATCATTGCCGTCACGAGCTGGATGGAGACTGCCAGGATTGTCGAGGCCGAAGTCCGCTCGCTGCGCGAGCGCGAGTTTGTCCAGGCTGCCCGCATGGTGGGGCTCAGCGGGAAGCATATCATGTTCCGCGAGATCTTGCCCAATGCCATGGGTCCAATCATCGTCGCCGCAAGCTTGGCGGTCGCCCGCGCAATTCTGCTGGAAGCCTATATCAGCTTCCTCGGCTACGGCATCCAGCCGCCACTGCCGAGCTGGGGCAACATGCTCAACGGCGCGCAGCAGTATCTGGCGAGCGCTCCATGGCTCGCCATCATTCCCGGTGCCGCGATTACAATTGCGGTGACGAGCTTCAATTTCATCGGCGATGGCTTGCGAGATGCCCTCGACGTTCGAAACGACCACATCTGATATTTCGAGCCGGGTCGCCGTTGAACATACGAGAAGAAACCGCCATGCCCGCGCCGGGAGTTGACGAGAAGGCGACGCCCTACTGGTGGGAAGCCTCACCGCTCAAGCCGCTGCCTCAACAGCCACTGCCCAAGAAACTCGACGTGCTGATCGTGGGCGCGGGCTATGCCGGGCTTTCGGCCGGTCTGGTGCTGGCGCGCGAAGGACGCTCTGTTGCGACGTTCGATGCGATGGATCCGGGAGAGGGAGCATCTACGCGCAACGGCGGGATCACCAGCGGAACCATTCGGCCGGACTTCGCGATGCTCACGCGGCGGTTCGGGGAGGAGAGGGCGCTGGTGATCGAGGCCGAAGGCAAGAACGCACGCGAATTCCTTTACGATTTCATCAAGACGGAAGGACTTGCCTGCGACTTCCAGCCGGTGGGACAGTTCAAAGGCGCATTCGGCTATGAACAATACGAATCCATGGCGCGGACCGCGGAGAGGCTCGCGAAGAGGCTTGGGATCGAGGCTTATGCAGTTCCCTATGCCGAGCAGCGAAAGTACATCGGCACGGATGTCTATCGCGGCGGCACGGTTCGGATGGACATCGGCGGGCTGCATCCGGCGAAATTTCACGCCGAACTCCTGCGCGTCGCACTCGCTTCGGGGTTGACCCTCCACGGTCGAACACCGGTCATCTCGATTGAGAGGGATGGCTCCGGATTCTGCGTCGTCACTTCGGCCGGCTCGGTGCAGGCACGTCAGGTGCTGGTCTGCACAAATGGTTACACCGATGCCGCCCTGCCCTTCCTGCGTCGCAGGTTGGTGCCGGTCCGCAGCCGGATCATTACGACAGAGCAACTCGCGCCAGACGTCATGACGCGGCTGATGCCGAAACGGATGATGATCACCGAGAATCGGGAGGTCGGCTTCTATTACCGGCCTTCGCCCGATGGCAAACGCATTCTGCTCGGCGGCCGCGACAGCTCCCGCGTCGGCGATCCTATCGCCCCGAAGCTGCTTCTCCGCAAGGGCCTGATCAATCTGTTTCCGGAACTGGAGAGCGTTCGCCTCTCGCACAGCTGGTTCGGCAACGTGGCGATGAACCGCGACATGGTTCCTCGCATCTTCGAGAAGGACGGCATCGTCTATGCCACCGGCTTTTGCGGCTCGGGCGTGGTCTGGGCGCCGTGGGTCGGTATGCATGCAGCTCACAAGCTCATGGAGCATGAGGAACGGGCACGCACGGCCTTTGACTTCCGCCCTCCAGCCTTCATCCCGTTCTATCGAGGCAATCCCTGGTTCATGCCCGCCTTCATTCCGGGCTATCGCATGCGTGATCGGCTCGCGCTGTGGCGCGCCAGCCGCTGAAGGCAGATTGGTCGTTCTGCCGCATCATCAATGAAATACTATGCCGAACTTTGCTCGAGTCTGATTGCGTAATGCTGTCGGCCTCAAGATACGCTGCAGACCGTGCGACGATCGTCAGATCGCACTCGCACTGTGGCGAGTAGTCCGGCAACCCGAGCAAGAGACGTCGACCGATCATGACAGCCGCCGCTTATCCAGTCGGGCATCGCGACAATGAGGACGTGGTCCTGCTTCCATTCGCCAGATCGCATCTGGAAGGCGCCCTGAAGCTCTCGCAAGAGATGTCCTGGCCTTACCGGATCGAGGATTGGGACGTCGCGCTGCAGCTGGGCCATGGCTTTGTTCTGGAGCACGCCGGGACGGTGATCGGGACTGCGGCCTGGTGGCCGCACGGCGAGACTCATGCTTCCGCCGGCATGATCATTGTCGCGAAGGCCGCTCAGGGCCGTGGCTATGGGGCGCGGCTGATGGACGCGTTGCTGGCGTCGGCCCATCCGCGGACCATCGCACTGAATTCGACGGCCGAAGGCATCACGCTGTATCGCCGCCGCGGCTTCGTACCGACCGGGATTATTCACCAGCATCAGGGAATTCCAAGTGTAACCCACGAGACGCCGCGATCGGGTCTCCTCAGACCGATGTCCGCATCGGAGTTCGAGGCGATCGCGCGGCTCGACCGCGCCGCTACGGGGTTGGAGCGGCGGCAGTTGCTGAATCGGCTGTTTGACAGCGATAACGGCTATGTCCTGCTGCGTGACGGCACACTTCGGGGCTACGCCATCTCTCGCATTTTCGGCCGCGGGCATGTCGTCGGCCCCGTGGTGGCCGAGAGCCCGACCGATGCGCGCGCGCTGATTGAATTCACGATCGCGCGGCTCGGGCCTGTCTTCGTCCGGATCGACACTCCAGCCTCCTCGCAGCTCGGGGAATGGCTCGAAAGCATCGGCCTGCAGCGCGTCAGCGATGCCACAACCATGGTGCTGGGAACGCCGGCTCCATGGACGGGACCGGCGCGCATCTTTGGGCTCGCCAACCAGTCATTCGGCTAGGGGACATCGGGATGCTGCGGGTGGAGATGGACAGAACGGATATCCCGGACGCCGGGTCGGAACAGGCAGCCGCGACGCTCGGCGCGCTGGCAACACCAGCTCTCCTGCTCGACAGCGACCGACTGGATTGCAATCTCGCGCGCCTCTTCTCTCGTATGGCCGCGCAAGGCATCGTGCTGCGTCCCCATATGAAGACAGCGAAATCCATTGACGTCGCCCAACGCGCCTATCCATCGGGGGTGGGACCAATCACTGTCTCAACCTTGGCGGAGGCGGAGTACTTCGCGCAGCATGGCTTCCGGGACATCACCTATGCCGTGGGACTTGCACCTCACACCGCCGCGAGGGCGATGCGCCTGCGGAAAGCAGGCATCGACATCAAGGTGCTGCTGGATTTGCCTGAGCAGGCCGCCATTCTTGGCGCGGCCGGGCGCGCAGCCGATGTGACACCGTCCGCCTTCATCGAGATCGACTGCGACGGTCATCGCGGCGGGCTGACCGGGACCGATCCGAAGCTCCTGGTCGTCGCGACAGCCCTGGCCGAGGCCGGCGTCAAGCTTGCCGGCGTTCTCACCCATGCCGGCGAATCCTACAGCCTCAGCATGCCGGCGGCCCTTGTCGCGGCTGCGGAGAACGAACGCACCTTGGCCGTCGCGGCCGCAACGACATTGCGCGCGGCCGGCCATGAATGTCCTGTCGTCAGCGTCGGCTCGACGCCGACCGCCCATTTCGCCGAAGACCTGACCGGCGTCACGGAAATGCGCGCCGGCGTCTACATGTTCTTCGATCTGGTCATGCACGGCGTCGGCGTCTGCACAACCGATGACATCGCCATCTCGGTGCTCGCCACCGTGATCGGCACGAAACCCGAGAAGGGCTGGATTTTGGTCGATGCGGGGTGGATGGCGCTGTCGCGCGACCGTGGCACCGCGGCGCAGCGGGTCGACCAGGGATATGGTCTGGTCTGCGACGTGGCCGGCAAGATCTATCCCGACCTGATCGTTGCGCAAGCAAGCCAGGAGCACGGAATCCTCGCCATCAGGCCCGGGTCGGCGCACGCTTTGCCCAATCTTCCGATCGGCGCGAAGGTCAGGATTCTCCCCAATCACGCCTGTGCGACGGCGTCGCAACACGAGTTGTACAACGTCGTCTCCGACGGCAGCAACGCGATTCACGCCCGATGGCCGCGGATGCGCGGCTGGTAGGACTGGCCGGTCATTCCCGCCCACCTCGGCCCCGTGGTTCCTGCCGCAGATCGGCGCCTATTACCGGATCAAGGATCGCTTCCAATGACCTCGCCCCTTCGACACCTGACGGAAGCCGGCTTCCTCGGAAAATTCTACATCGACGGAGAATGGCGGAAGCCGATCGGATCAGTTACGGCAGCAGCAACCGTCATCGATCCGGCGACGGAGCAGCCGATAGCTGACGTTGCGCTCGGCGATGACGATGATGTGGACTGCGCGATCGCAGCCGCCAGACGAGCCTTCGCCGGCTGGTCCATGACACCGCCTGCTGAGAGAGCGGTGCTGCTCGACCGGATTCATGCTTTGCTGCTGGAGCGGCTAGAGTTGTTCGCGCAGGCCCTCACGTGCGAGATGGGAGCCGCCATCACCTACGCGCGCCGCGCCCAGGTGCCGCTGGCCGCCGAACACATCCGTGTCGCCCGGCATAATCTCGCGAATTATCCGTTCATCGCCGCGCGCGGCAGCACCGCGATCATGCGCGAGTCCATTGGCGTCTGCGGCCTCATCACGCCTTGGAACTGGCCACTTTATCAGATCACCGCCAAGGTGGGCCCGGCGATCGCGGCCGGCTGCACCGTGGTGTTGAAGCCGAGTGAATTGTCGCCGCTGAGCGCCTTGCTGTTCGCCGAGCTGATGGACGATGCCGGTTGTCCGCCCGGCGTGTTCAACCTCGTCAATGGGACAGGTCCGATCGTGGGCGCCGCTCTGGCGTCGCATCCAGAGGTCGACATGATCTCGATCACCGGTTCGACGCGGGCCGGTGTTCTCGTTGCGCAAGCGGCGGCGCCCACCGTCAAGCGCGTTGCCCAGGAGCTCGGCGGCAAGTCGCCGAATATCATCTTGCCGGACGCCGATCTCAGCCGTGCTGTTCCGCTCGGCGTCGGCGCCGCCTTCCGTAATCTCGGCCAATCCTGCAGCGCGCCGACGCGGATGCTCGTGTACCGTCCGCAGATGGAAGAGGTCGAGAGCCTGGCAGCGGCGACCGCTTCGGAACTGGTGGTCGGCGATCCCCTTGCGGAAAACACGACTCACGGTCCGATTGCGAACCGGCCACAGTTCGAGCGTGTGCAGACCATGATCGGTGTCGGCCTGGAGGAAGGCGCCAAGCTCGTCATCGGCGGGCGAGGTCGGCCGGACCACCTGCGGATCGGCCTCTATGTGAGCCCGACGATCTTCTCGAACGTCCATCGCGACATGAGGATCGCAAGGGAGGAGATCTTCGGCCCGGTGCTGTCGATCATTCCCTACGACACCGTGGACGAGGCGATCGCGATCGCCAACGACACCGTCTACGGCCTCGGCGCCCATGTGCAGGGCACCGATATGGAGATGGTGCGGACCGTCGCCAGGCAGATCCAGTCGGGTCAAGTGCATCTCAACTATCCTGACTGGGACCCCAACGCACCTTTCGGCGGCTACAAGCGTTCCGGCAACGGCCGGGAATATGGCATCGAGGGCATGGAGGAGTATCTCGAGACCAAAGCAGTTCTCGGATTCTACCGATAGCTCAATGTCGGCTCCGAAAAGCTGCGGCATCGCGCTTGAGATGAAACTCTTACACTGTTCTTGCTACCATACTCGGTCGGGGCTTGAGCAGCTCGTATCGCTCAAGCGCTCAAAAACCGAACTTCTTGCGAAGTTCTAGATGATTTCAGCACATTGTATCGTGCGCACGATGCGATGAAGAGCTGATCGGAATTTTGCTTCCGCATTCCTGGCAGCCGAGGTTCGTTGGAACATGTCGCCCCACGTCGAGCGCATTCACAGCGATGAGCGTCTTCCGGCCGAGGCGGACGTCGTCGTCATCGGCGGCGGCATTCTCGGCTCTACGGCCGCCTATTACCTGGCGAAGCGCGGTCTCTCTGTTGCGCTGCTCGAGAAAGGCCACGTCGCCTGTGAACAATCGAGCCGAAACTGGGGTTGGTGCCGCCAGCAGAACCGCGACCGGCGCGAACTGCCGCTCTCGGTGCTCTCCATGCGGCTGTGGGACGAGCTCACGCGCGATATCAATCGGGACCTCGGATTTCGACGCTGCGGTCTCGTCTATGCGACCCACGACGAGGCTGTGCTCGCCGGCTGGGAAAAGTGGCGCGAGGTCGCCAGGGAGTACGACGTCGAGACGCGCGTGCTGAGCCGGGCGGAGGTGGCCGAGCGCGTCCCGGAAGCGCGCGACAAATGGGTTGGCGGGACCTATTCGGAGCGGGACGGCAAGGCCGAACCTGCGCTCGCTGCGCCGGCTATCGCCGAAGCGGCCAGAACTCTGGGCGCCACGATCCATCAGGGATGCGCCGCGCGGGCGCTCGACCTGGCCAATGGCAAGATTGCGGGCGTGCACACGGAGAAGGGCTACATCAGAACCAGCGCTGTGCTGTGCGCCGCCGGCGCCTGGTCTTCGCGCTTCCTTCGGCCGCTCGGGATCAGTTTCCCCCAAGCGAGCATCCGGCAGACCGCGCTGCGTTCTACCCCGACAATCAACATAGGCGAGGCGGTCTCCACACCCTACTGCACGATCACGCGCCGACTGGACGGCAGCTATACGCTTGCGATCAGCGGCAAGGCGAACCTCGAAATCACGCCCCAGGCCATCCGGTACAGCCGGGAATTCATGCCGCAGTTCTTGCGTCGCTTGAAGAACGTCAGGCTCGGCGTCGGCCGATCGTTCGTTTCGGGGCCGGATTCGATGCCGGCCCTGCTGACCAACGACGATCGGATCTTCGAACAGAATCGCGTGCTGGATCCTCCGCCCTTGAAATGGCTGGTGAGCCAAGTGGTGGAGAGTGTCCGGAAAACCTTCCCCCAACTCGGCGAAATAAAGATCGATAGCGCCTGGGGCGGCTTCGTCGATTGCACGCCGGACGCAGTGCCTGTGGTGTCGCAGGTGGATGGGGTGGAAGGCCTCGTCCTCGCGGCAGGCTGCTCGGGTCACGGCTTTGGTCTGGGCCCGGGGCTCGGCTATCTGGCCGCAGAGCTTGTCGTCAACGACACGCCTTGCGTCGATCCCACACCGTTCCGGCTGTCGCGTCTGGTCGATGGCTCGAAGCTGGACATCTCTGCCATCTGAAGATCGAGCCGGAAGTCAGCAGTTCCGAAGGAGCGTTTCCTCCCCAACTTGAGCCACTCCTTGGGAGTGGCTCTTTCCTTATCTTAGAAAGCGATTTGGGCGATCGAGGGGCGTCAGCCGAGGACGCAACGTTTGGGCCTGGACGAAAGTATCGCCAGCTCGCCGGCCGATGGTTCAAGAGGCAGACGTCTGGTCCAGCGGACGAACGATCGCGCCGGCGTTCATGATATCAGCCGGATCAAAGGCGGTCTTGATCCGGCGCATCGCCGCGATACGCCCGACATCACCGTACCGTTCCAGAAGGTGCTTCTTGAAACGACCGACGCCGTGCTCCGCGCTGAAGGTGCCGCCGAGCGCCGCGGCCATGTCGTAGAGTTGCAACGATAGGCTGCCTTAGATCCGTTTGGTGAACTCCAGCCGGTCGACGTCAGGAGGAACGAGCACGTTGTAGTGCAGATTGCCGTCGCCGACATGGCTGTACACGGACAACTCGAGGCCGGCGTCAAACGACTCAACCTGCGTGTCGGCTAATTCCAGAAAGCGGAGCCCTGGTGCGCCCGCCATTGGAAAGTCCTTATTTCCAAGCCCTTGGGAGGCGCGTCTGGACGCTCTCGGCTACGACGGAAAATCGCGCGGCTTTCGCCTCTTTGGCCGCCCGGAACGATGCAAACCCCGCACTTCCTGCTGTTGAAAAAGCTCGCCGCACACATCACGCAACCATCGGCTTGCCGGGTCGTGATGGAAGCGGGCGTGCCAATACTGCTTCACCGTAAAACCGGTGATCGCTAGCGGGCAATCGAGCACGCGCAGGCCGTAATAGTGAGCGAGCGTTTCGCCGATGTGTCTTGGAAGGGTGGCGATCAGATCAGTCGTCCCGACGATTGCGGGGAGTCCTAAAAAGCCAGGTAGCTCGAGCGCAACGTCAAGGACTATCCGTTGCTCCCGTAGCGCTTCCGCGAGCAAGCGATGTCCGGTGCCGGAACGAATGAGGACGTGCGCCTCACGCCTGAAATCCTTTGCGGTGATGCGGTCGCGGATCCGGGCATGTTTGGCGTTCGCCAGGCAGACCCAATCCTGCGGAAACAGTGCCTGTTGGAAGTGCCCAGCGTCGAGGTCCGAGATGTAGCCGAGTGCCAAATCGGCCTCGCCTGACTGCAGCATTCGTGGCGTATCGCCGCCGATCTGCGCCGCCTCGATGCGGATGCCCGGAGCAACACGACGAACGTAGGCGAGGATGGCCGGAAGGAGCGTGATGTGGCTCGCGTCCGTCATGCAGATGACGAAGCGGCGCTTTGCAGTCGCCGGATCAAACTCAGGGCGAAGCTCGGCCAGTCGACGCAGCATCTCCAATGCCTGTCTGGCGGTGCCGATGAGAGCCTCGGCGCGCGGCGTCGGCAGCATTCCCTCCGCCGACCGGATGAACAGCGGATCACTCAATTCCCGTCGCAAGCGTGCGAGCCAGATGGAGATGGTCGGCTGACTCTGGCCAAGTTTCTCGGCTGCCTTGGTGACACTCCCCGTGGTGAACAATGCATCGAAGAGCCTGAGCAGGCGCGGGTCGAGCAGGTTGGTCTCGGCGTGATCCTGGTGTTTCATTGCAAATCACAATAATGGGTATAAGGATCATAGCATATCCAAATACCAGGCAGCCTGCTACCACGCTTCGAACGCCAAAATTGGCCGGGGAGACGCGTTCGGATGAGGATCTGCTTTATCGGAGCGGGCGCCTTGGGCTCGACCATCGGAGGCACGCTGGCGCGCGGTGGTGCCGAGGTTTGGCTGATCGATCCGTTTCAGGCTCATGTCGACGCGATCAATGCCCGTGGTCTGCGGATGCTCGAAGGTGACGCCGAGACCGTTGTGAAGGTCTCTGCCTGCACCTCCGCGACGGAGGTTGGCAGCGTGGCGGACCTCGTCATCGTCCTCGTCAAATCCTACCACACGCGGGAAGCCATCCGGGCGGCGGCGCCGATCATCGGACCGCAGAGCGTTGTGATGTCGCTTCAAAACGGCCTTGGTCACGAGGACATTCTTTCGGAGGAAGTTGGTCGTGACCGGGTCATGGCGGGCAAAACCTACGTTGGCGGCGTGCTGCTGGGCCCCGGTCACGTTCGCTCCGGGGTCATCGGCAAGGAAACAATCATCGGCGAACTTGATGGACGTTTGACGGAACGCGCACAGCGAATTTCCGAGACTTTCAATCGAGCCGGCATTCTCACGCAGCTCAGCGATAACATCTTGGGCACGATGTGGGACAAGTTGTTCATCAACGTCGCCGGCGGAGGAATTACCGCAATTACCGGGCTGACGTATGGCGGCCTCTATTCCCTACCGATCCTGGAAGACTGCGCGCTGGCCGCGATCTCGGAGAGCATCGCGGTCGCACAGGCTGCCGGCGTAAAGATCTCGATTGCCGATCCGCGCCGCGCCTGGACGATGGCATCCGCTGGATTGCCGCCCGAGTTCAAGACGTCGATGTTGCAGAGCTTGCAATCAGGCAATCCGACCGAGGTCGATTACATTCACGGCTCCGTCGTGCGTTGGGGCGCCAAGCTCAACGTGCCCACCCCCGTCAACTCGACCCTCGTCGCATTGATCAAAGGGCTCGAATACGCCCGCAACAATTATCCAGGAAAGGCCTGAGGCGATGTCGCTGCCGCGCGCCTACGTCGAACACGTCGCGATCCGCGTGCCGGATGTTGACCGGCACGTCAGCTTCTTTCGTGAGGTGCTTGGTCTTGCCGTTCGCGACGAACAACCCGCCGATGGTGCACGCCCGCGGCAGGTATGGGTGTTCGGGAGCGTGCAACTCATCGAAGATCGCAACTTTGTCGGACCCGAGGGGCGTCTCGCCCATCTCGGCATCATGGTCGACGATTACGAAGGCGTGCTCGCCCGTGCCGCCGCCTGGGGCGCCAAGGCGTTGCCTGCCGGGCCGAACTGGCTCGAGCTGCCGGGCGGGCTGAACGTCGAAATCTTGCAAGCCAGTGCGGGTGCCGTGGAAGCGGCGCTGGCGATCAACCCACGGGCCTAAGGAACACGCGACATGACCGATGAGCGCTACTGGGACGATGCCAAGGTCGGCGACGAATGCGTCACCCCCGCGGTGACGGTCACCGAAGCAATGGTGAATGCCTATGCCGAACTGACGGGTGATTTCACGCCTGTTCATGTCGACGAGGAATACGCAAGGACCACACCATTCGGCACGCGCGTCGCGCACGGGCTGTTTGGTCTGTCGCTGGCCGACGGTCTGAAGACCCGTGCCGACTACCGCTTCCTTCCGGGAATGTCGCTGGGCTGGACGTGGGATTTCAAGCTGCCGATCAAGCTCGGCGATACCGTGCATGTGAAGTTCCGCGTCGGTTCGATGCGCGCCACCAAGCGGGAAGGTTGGGGCATCGTGGTGTTGCCCTCCGAGTTGATCAATCAGCGCGGCGAAGTGGCGCAGCTCGGCGAACACCGGCTGATGATTCCGATGCGTCCGAAGACCGATATCGCGGGAGAGCGGGCATGAGCGCACAAGATCTGCCGCTCAAGGGCATTCGCGTCATCGACTACAGCCATTTTCTCGCAGGCCCGTTCATGGGCCGTTGCCTCGCCGCGATGGGCGCTGAAGTCATCAAGGTGGAGCGTCCCAAGGAAGGCGATGCGGGCCGTGCCCATGGCTATTTCAAGGACGGGCAATCCGGCTATTTTCTGCAGCAGAACATGGGAAAGCAGGGCCTGTGTATCGATCTGCGCGACAAGCGTGGCCTCGACATTATGATGAAGCTGGTCGACACAGCCGACGTCTTCATCGAGAACTACCGCCCGGGCGCGCTCGAGCGCCTCGGGCTGGGTTACAAGGCGCTGTCGGCGCGGAATCCGAGGCTGATCTACTGTTCGGTATCCGCCTATGGCCACACCGGTCCCTATGCCGACCGTCCAGGCTTCGGCCTGATCGCAGAGGCGATGTCGGGCGCTCTGGCGCAGCTGGGCTCCCCCGGGGAAGCCCCGCCGCTGCTGCGGATGCCGCTGGCGGACATGTACACCGGCATTCACGGTGTGGCTGCCATCAATGCAGCGCTGGTCGGCCGCGCGTCGTCCGGACGCGGCCAACATATCGATCTGGCGCTGTACGACTGCATGGTCTCGATGCACGACTATGCGGTTCAGCGCTACTTCCTCTCCGGCGGTAGCGACCTGCCGAAGCAGACTGGAAGCGGACAGCCGGACTCGACCGTCTACGGGGTTTTTCCAGCCAAGGACGGCAATCTTGTCATCGCAGCGCAAGTCGATGATGCGTGGCGGCGATTGGCGCGCCTGATCGGGGGAGACACGTTGGCATCCGACGAGCGCTTCACCACGCCTGCTGCGCGGAACGCCCATTATGCCGAAGCCATGGAGATCGTGCGCGCCTGGACGCTGTCGCAGCCATCTCGGGATGCCTGTCTTGCGGCACTCGATCAAGCAGGTGTTCCCTCCGCTCCCGTGCAGACCATCGAAGAGGTCGTGAAGGATCCGCAGATCCACGCGCGTGGCATGCTGGTCGAGCAGGAGCATCCCGTGCTCGGCACGGTGACGCTGCCGAATCTGCCGTTCCGCTTCTCCGATTGCGACACCACGGTGCGCACGCCGGCGCCACTGCTCGGCCAAGATAATCGCCGCATTGCAAAGTCGCTTGGACTATCGGCCGAGGTCGTCGAAGCGATGGTGCGCGATGGCGTGCTCTACAACGAAGCTGCAGTGCAGGAGTGAGCCATGAGCGATCGCTATGCGGTGATTGGCAATCCGATCAGCTTTAGCAAATCACCTCTCATCCATGGCACTTTCGCCAACATGACGGGACAGGACCTTGTTTATGAAGCGATCGAGGGCCCCCTCAATGGCTTCAGCGAACGGGTTGATCAATTCCGGACAGAGGGCGCCAAGGGGCTGAACATCACCGCGCCGTTCAAGCTCGATGCTCTCGCCTACGCAAACGAGCTTTCAGAGAGCGCCAGACGAGCGGGCGCCGCAAACTGCCTGAAGTTCGAGGGCGATCGGATCATTGCCGAGAACTTCGATGGTGTCGGCCTCGCGCGTGACATCACGGTCAATCTCGGCGTCAAGCTGGCCGGCCGGCGCGTCCTGATGCTCGGCGCTGGAGGAGCGGCGCGTGGCGCGCTGCTGCCGTTCCTGTGTGAGGAGCCGTCCGAGCTGGTCCTCGTCAATCGGACGCTGGCGAAAGCGGTGGCGCTGGCCGAAGAGTTTGCCGGCTGTGGTCCCTTGATGGTCAGCGGCTACGCCGAGCTGGCCGATCTTGCCGAGGGCTATGACGTCGTGGTCAACGCGACATCGGCCAGCCTGCGAGGTGAAATGCCGCCGCTTCCAGGCAATGTCTTCCGCGGTGCGGAGCTGGCTTACGAACTTGCCTACGGCAAAGGATTGACTCCCTTTCTGCAATCGGCCCGCGGCGAAGGCGTAGCCAAGCTCGCCGACGGCGTCGGCATGCTGGTGGAGCAGGCGGCAGAAGCTTTTGCCTGGTGGCGCGGCGTTCGACCGGGCACGGCTCAGGTCATTGCCGAACTGACTGTCCCATTGAGCTGACGGGCGATGCCGAGCATGCATCCGAAGTCCAGCTTTCTCGTCGGCCTGATTGGTAGCGGCATCGCCGCGTCCCGCACCCCGCCTATGCACGAAGCGGCCGCTGACGCCGCCGGCATCCGCTATCTCTACAAGAAGATCGATCTGACAGAGTTGAAGCTGGGCGTGGAGGCGTTGCCGGAACTGCTCACGGCAGCAAGACGGATGGGCTTCGACGGGCTGAACGTGACCCATCCCTGCAAGCAGGCGATCCTGCCCCTCCTCGACGAGTTGTCGCCCGACGCTGAGGCGCTTGGTGCGGTGAACACCGTGGTCATCAGGAACGGTCGAATGACCGGCCACAACACCGACTGGTTCGGCTTCGCTGAGAACTTTCGCCGCAACATGCAAGGTGCATCGCTTGGTCGCGTCGTCCAATTCGGTGCGGGCGGTGCGGGCGCGGCAGTTGCTTTCGCGCTCATGAAGCTCGGCGTGCAGGAGCTGACCATCATCGATGTCGACTTGGCCAAGGCGCAGAGTTTGGTGGATAGCTTGTCCCCCCGATTTCCAGAAGGGCGCTTACGGGCCGGCCAGGATGTCGCCGCAGCTGTGGCTGCCGCAGACGGTATTGTCAACGCAACGCCGATCGGCATGGACAAATATCCAGGGACGCCGCTGCCGACGGCTCTGCTGCGCCCTGATCTGTGGGTCGCTGAGATCGTCTACTTCCCGCTGGAAACCGCGCTGCTGCGGGCCGCACGTGCCCTCGGCTGCCGCACCGTCGATGGCGGCGGCATGGCCATCTTCCAGGGCACCGAAGCATTCCGCCTGTTCACCGGCATCTCACCTGATCCAGGCGTCTTCTTCGCCACTTTTGCATCCCTGGGAGGGTGACACCCGGCCGATGGGCGAGCGGCACGCACAACGCCTGAGAGGAAACGCAAGATGGGCTACACGCTCGATTTCTCTGTGGTTTGGCACGCGGTGCCGGCCCTGCTGTGGGGCTGCGTGGGCACGTTGGGCCTGGCGCTTGCCGGCATGACGCTCGCGATGGTGATCGGTGTCGCCGGCGTCGCGGCACGCGATTCAAAAGCGGCCTGGTTGCGGGCCATCGTGATCGGTTTCGTCGAGATCGTCCGCAATACACCTTTCCTGGTGCAGATTTTCTTTCTGTTCTTCGCCCTGCCGCTCATCGGGTTGAAGCTCAATCCAACCGCTACCGCCATTATCGCACTCGGAGTGAATGGTGGCGCCTACGCCATCGAAATCATCCGCGGCGGCGTGCAGTCAATTCACAAGGGGCAGGTGGAGGCCGGCTACGCGCTCGGACTGCACAAAGGGCAGGTGTTCCGCTTCATTGTGCTCAAGCCCGCACTCCGCGCGATCTACCCTTCACTCACCGGTCAGTTCATCATGCTGACGCTGACCTCATCGATCTGTTCGGCGGTGTCGGCTTACGAATTGACATCGGTTGCGCAGCGGATCGAAAGCGACACATTCCGCAGCTTCGAGGTCTATTTCTCCGTCACCTTCCTCTATCTCGCGATCTCCTGGCTGCTGATGCTGGGCTTTGCTGTCATCTCTCACCGCTTCTTCTCTTATCCGACACGCTGAGGAGGGCAGGTCATGACACCGCATTTTGGCCTTCCCGAGTTCGGTTTCCTGCTGCGTGGTCTGCAATGGACCGTGCTGCTTACGCTGGTCGCATTCGCAGGCGGCTGCACGGCGGGGCTCGCTGTCGCATTGCTGCGCACTTGCGGTCACAAGGGCGTGGAATGGATCACCCGCATCTACATCGGGATATTCCAGGGCACTCCGCTGCTGCTGCAGCTCTTCGTCGTGTATTACGGGCTGGCGCTGACCGGGCTGAAGCTCGACGCCTTCGTCGCGGTGGCGATCGGTTTCACCGTGAATGCCTCCGCCTTCCTTGGTGAGATCTGGCGCGGCGCAATCCAGGCCGTGCCGCGTGGCCAGACCGAGGCGGCGATGGCGCTCGGACTGCACTATTCGTCCCGCATGCGCGACATCGTATTGCCACAGGCAATCCGCATCTCGCTGCCGGCGACCATCGGCTATCTCGTGCAGCTCATCAAAGGCACGTCGCTCGCGGCCATCGTCGGCTTCATCGAACTCGCCCGCGCCGGTCAAATCGTTTCGAACCAGACCTTCCAGCCGTTGCTCGTTTTCGGCGTGGTCGGCGCGATGTATTTCATCCTCTGCTGGCCACTGTCGTGGTGGGGCAGTCGGATGGAGGCCAGGCTCGCCCTGGCCAGCCAAAGGTAGGAACGGCGCACCTGCTCAATCAAATACAGCCATCACCAGGAGGAGATACTCATGTTGTTTTCATCCAACCGCCGCCAGCTCGGCATCGCGCTGCTGGCATTGGCGGCTATCGCCATCGCAGGCAAATCACAGGCCGGCACGCTGGAAGACGTCAAGAAGAAGGGCGTCGTCGTCGTCGGCATTCAGGGCGACAATCCTCCCTGGGGCTATGTCGATAGCTCGGGAAAACAGGATGGCATCGACGCCGACATGGGGCGCGCCTTCGCCGAGTATCTCGGCGTGAAGGCAGAGTTCGTGCCGCTGGCGGTGGCCAATCGTATTCCGGCGCTGACCACAGGCCGCGTAGACATTCTGTTCGCAACCATGGCCATGCTGCCCGAGCGCGCGAAAGCGGTGCAGTATTCCAAGCCGTATGTTGCCAACGAGATTACGCTGGTCGCTGCCCAGGCGACCCCGATCAACAGCAATGCCGATATGGGCAAGTACGTTATCGGCGTTCCGAGGTCCTCGACGCAGGACACCCAGGTCACCAATAGCGCTCCAGCGGGCACCGAAATCCGCCGATTTGACGATGATGCGGCCACGATCCAGGCGCTGCTCTCGGGCCAAGTGCAAGCCGTCGGCGCAAACAGCTTCTACCCGCAGCGTCTGAACGCGGCAAAGCGCGAACTTGGGTTTCGAGCCCAAGCTTCACTTTACTGCTCTTTACAACGGGGCCTGCACGCGCCTTGGAGACAAGGAGTGGAACGAGACGGCCAACAAATTCATCGACGAGATCAAGTCGAATGGCAAGCTGGCCGCATTCTACGCCAAATGGATGAAGGCGCCCGTGCCGATCTTCCCCGACTCGGTCCCCGGCGTTCCATTCACCGTCCAGTAGCCACTGCGCGCGGCCGACGCATAATCCGCGTTGGCCGCCGCCCACAGCGGAGCCGAATCCATGCAGGACCAGATCCTGATCGAAATGAAGGGCGTGCAGAAGTGGTACGGCGGGTACCAGGCACTTCGCGATGTTGATCTCACCGTGCGCAAGGGCGAGAAGATCGTGCTCTGCGGTCCGTCCGGTTCGGGCAAGTCGACGCTGATCCGCTGCATCAACCGCCTCGAGGCGATCCAGCAGGGCAACATCGTGGTGAACGGTCACCGGCTGGACGACAGCATCAAGGCCATCGATGTCGTACGGCAGGACGTCGGCATGGTCTTTCAGAGCTTCAACCTTTTTCCGCATATGACGGTGTTGCAGAATTGCATGCTTGCACCCATTCGCGCGCGCCGCATCGGCAAGTCCGCGGCGGAAGCGACCGCGCGAAAATTTCTCGAGCGGGTCCGCATCGGCGACCAGGCCGAGAAGTATCCTGCTCAGCTCTCGGGCGGCCAGCAACAGCGCGTCGCGATCGCGCGTGCGCTCTGCATGCAGCCCAAGGTGATGCTGTTTGACGAGCCGACCTCGGCGCTCGATCCCGAAATGGTCAAGGAGGTGCTCGACACGATGATAGGCCTCGCCAACGACGGCATGACCATGATTTGCGTCACCCACGAGATGGGCTTTGCCCGCCAGGTTGCGGATCGTGTGATCTTCATGGCTGAAGGTCAGATCATCGAAGAAGGCTCGCCCGACGCCTTCTTCCGCAACCCACAGCACGCCCGCACCAGGCAGTTCCTTGGCGAAAATCCTCGCCCATCACTGAACGGAGTACTTCCATGAGTCGTCTTGTCTACGTCCTCAACGGACCAAATCTCAATTTGCTCGGCAAGCGCCAGCCCCACATCTACGGTCACGAGACGCTTGCGGATGTGGAGCGGGATTGTCGAGCGCTAGCCGAGGAGCTCGGCCTTCAGATTCGCTTTCATCAATCCAACAGAGAATACGAGCTGATCGACTGGATCCACGAGGCGCGTGAGGCGGCCGCCGGTATCGTGATAAATCCCGCCGCTTTCACCCATACGTCGGTCGCCATCCTTGATGCTCTCAACACATTCGAGGGCGCCGTCATCGAGGTGCACATTTCGAACGTGCACAAACGTGAGGAATTCCGCCACCACTCGTTTGTCTCCAAACGGGCTGATGGAGTCATCGCAGGCTTCGGCACTCAAGGGTACCTGCTCGGCTTGCGTCGCGTGGCCAGGCTGCTTGATGAGAACAAGGGATAGCATTGTATGAGTTCACCAGTTCGGCTGTCAGTGATGGGAGCGGGTCTCATCGGCAAGCGGCACATCGACCACATTCTCGCGCGGCCGGAGGCGATACTGTCGTCGATCGTCGACCCGGCGCCTGCGGCACGAGAGTTGGCGGTTTCGCTGAAGGTAGACTGGTTTCCGTCTTTTCAGGACATGCTCTCCGAAAACCGGCCGGAGGGGGTGATTGTCGCCACCCCCAATCAGATGCACGTGGCTAACGGCATGGATTGTATCGCTGCGGGTATCCCGGCGCTGATCGAGAAGCCGTTAGCGGATGACATCGTCGCTGCACAGGCGTTGGTCGAAGCCTCCGAGCGGGCGCGCGTGCCCTTGCTCACCGGCCATCATCGCCGCCACAACCCGATGATCCAGCGCGCCAAGGCGGAGATCGACGGCGGCCAGCTCGGCACGATCGTATCAGTGCATGGCATGTTCTGGCTGATCAAGCCGGACGATTATTTCGATGTAGCATGGCGTCGCGAAAAGGGGGCGGGGCCGGTCTTCTTGAATCTCATCCACGATGTCGACCTGCTGCGCTACCTGTGTGGGGATATCGTCGCGGTGCAAGCTGCGCAATCCAGTCGGCTGCGTGGAAATGCCGTTGAAGAGACAGCGGTGATCATCCTGCACTTCGCCTCGGGCGCACTGGGAACGGTCAATGTCTCCGACACCATCCAATCGCCTTGGAGCTGGGAATTCACGGCTGGTGAGAATCCGGCCTACAGTCATACGCAGGAGAGCTGCTACCAGATCGGCGGTACGAGAGCATCGCTGGCTATTCCGCAACTCGATCTATGGCATCACCCGAGCAAGGCCAGCTGGTGGGCGCCGATCGAGCGCGAGCGGCCCAGGTACGAGAAAGAAGACCCGCTTGGCCTGCAGATTGCCAATTTCTGTGGGGTTATCCGCGGTACGGCCGCGCCTGTGGTGAGCGGGCGCGAGGGGCTGAAAACCCTCAGAGTGATCGATGCGGTCAAACGTGCGGCGGAAAGCGGAGCTCTCGTCTCGGTTTGATGCAGGAAAGCACAGGCGTCAACGCCGGAGTATCGAGGTTATCGCGCACTCGACATTTGGCGGACGATCAAGGCCCGCTAATAGGAAGTGCAACGACGCACTGTGATCGTGCGACGAATGCTCGTTTTCGGTCGGATAAGCCCGGTGGTACAACGAATAAGTCATTGATTGTTCTTTAGCCGTCGCTGACTCTTAATCAGCGGGTCCCAGGTTCGAGCCCTGGTGCGCCCACCATACAAAGAACCTTCTTTTCCGATGGCTTCGCAAGACGGAGGCCGAGAACAGAACGGTTCTCGTGAAACGTGTTTTGTGAAGGAGGTCGCACGGCCAGGTTGCTGTCGGACTCTTTGTTTGTTTCCGTATCTTCACTCCGTTTCTGCGATTTCGTAGGGCTGATGGTCGCGCCCAAGGGGCGGCTCCGGCGCGAAGCAAGCCATGTCCTAAGTAATGTGTTTCGCGAAATGAGTGGTTAGTTAAGCGAGAACAACGTCGCTTATGACATCGATGCCGTTGTCGAGACGCTCGATTTGCTTGGAATGGGCTCCGGACGTGTGATCGCCAAGGAGACCGGCCAGTCCGCGTACCATCCGGTCGCTTATGCAAATCGGTAGAAGTGGACAATTAAGACGTGCTTAGCATGGCCCGGCGAGCATGGATCAGGCTCTCGACCCTGTTCGCGGCAACGTTCAATGTCGCCATATCGGCGGCATCTTCGTCTCCGCTTGCAATCTTGAGACGCTGGTCGCTCAAGATGTCATCGATCCGGCTTTCGATGTCGGACAATTCATCCTCGTGCTGCGCCTTGCGAACCCGGCGGGCCAGGGCATAGAGCGCGTCGAGCGCCGATTCGCCCGGTTTCGGTGTCCGCAGGCCGATGAACCTCCAGGCCGCAGCGAGGACCGAAGCCACTCCGCCGAGGATCATCGGCGTCAGGTAGATCGCATTGCTCCATTCGTCCAAAAAACCTTCTTGAGTGCCGTTGAAATATTCCGATGCACCGGCGTGGACCGGCAGGAAGGCGTCGGGATCCGTGTCAGGCGCTGTGACCTGCGCCAGGACTGGCAGTTCGCCGATGAGGTCCCGGCGCGCGGCGAGAAGTGATCTTGTCAGATCGGCTATGGTGTCGGGATTGAGCTTCTTCTGCGCGACCAGGTAGAAAGACACCCGAAGTGTCGTCAGGTCGTCATCCGGGACTGCCGGCGAACCTCTGAGCGTGCCTTTCGGCACGTCGAAACTTTCGTAGGCACGATGACTTTCCGCAATCGCGTCGGCCGATTCAATGGGAATGAGGACCGGCTGGGACTTCATGTTTTGCGGGAAGAGGCTACGCGCGAGCGACAGGTATTTTGGGGTCAGGGGAATGACGAGCAGAAGCGCATCGACGCTCCTGGCGTCGACTGCCTGGCGTGCCTCAGGCAACGAGAGGTCCCTGAACTTCACGTTTGCGCGCTCGAGATCATATTGCTGACGCAGTGCGTTAACGACGGACCTGTTGATCTCTCCGCCGACCACGCCAACGCGGTGGCCTTTCAGGCTCGCCACGTCAGTCAGCGGCGAACCAGGAGGGGCCACAATCAGCACGACTGCATGTGCAAGCACGAGGACTGCTTGGGCTTGCGACAGGTCGCCGACGTCGCCGCGGACGACCGCGAGGTCGACCTTGCCGGATGAAAAGGCATTGGCGGCTTCGAGGGCCCCCGATTGATTGACGATCCGCAGCCTCACCGGTGCTGACGTGGCGGTCAGGCGACTTGCGATCGCCGACAGGACCTTATCGGCTTCGCCATCAAGCGATCCAACCGCGGCGGTCAGCGTGACCGGTCGGATGTACCAGAAATAGGCGAACAGCCCCGCGCCAATGGCCAGCAGGAATGCGCCGCTCACCATCACGATACGAAGCCAGGCCGGTAGTTTGACGGCGGTCATCGAGCAATTCTCCGACTAAAGCTAAGCCTTGCGCTGAAGTGTGATCATGTCCCTGAATTGTATTCCGTCCCGTCGCGGGTCGGGCAATGGATCACGGCATGAAGCTGTTCGAGCGCTGGTGCCGCCTCGGAGTGACAGGGATATCAAGCTCCATTCGACGCCGCGAACCGACTTTAGCTTTGCTTATGATGTGTGAGATTTCATAGAGCGAGAGGTGCGCCCCGCGCGCGGTCACCTGCGAAATGACCTGCGACAGGTGCGCGGCTGACGGAGTATCAATCTGCATTGAATGCTTTCCTCGCGAACCGGCCAAGTGCGCCGCCGCTTCCTCAGGCGTCGGGGCGAACGCGCACTATGGAAGTCATTAGAGAGCATTTCTACCGATCCGCTATGCAGTTTCAGCACAGGCGCGGATTCCGTTGGCAGCGTGCGATGAACGGTCCCTCGTGGTCGCACCGAAGCTGATCCTGCGTCCATTGGTGCGCGACCAAAGCTCGCGCTTGCCGAATTTGCATAGCCGCCCGCCGAGCTTTCCGTAAGTTGGTAAGCGCACCAGAAGTGGCTGGCATGCCAGCCCGCTCAACATGGCAAGGGAGCATTTGATGCAAAAGCGATTGACCCAGAGCGCATACGTGCTGACGAAGCGCGAATTTCTGCGGTCGTGATCCTGGAAGAAATATCGTCGTCGACCCCACTCGCCAATCGTTTGAAGTCGTTTCAATCAGGTACCAAGGAGAAAGAAATGGAGATCACTCGTCGTAATCTTGCGCTGGGAGGCATGGGCCTGCTGGCAGGCGCGGCTGCAACAAAATCAGCCCTTGCGCAGGATTCCTTCTTTGGCGTGGGGCGAGGCCTGGAAGATTTCTGGCTCGCGAGCGACGCCTACGTTTTCGGCTATCCGTTGGTGACGATGGAGATGACCCGCCGGGTTCTCACCAACGTCGCCGAGCCCGTGGGCACGAAGGCGCCGATGGGGCAGATCATCAAGCTGCGCCAGTATCCGAACGCCTCATTCAAGGACGTCACGGCACCGAACGCGGACACGCTATACACGACCTCCTTCTTCGATGTCGGGAAAGAACCGTGGGTCCTCAGCATCCCGGACATGAAGGGGCGCTATTTCCTGATGCCGATGCTGGACGGCTGGACCACGGTATTCCAGGCGCCAGGCAAGCGCACCACCGGCACCGGGGCGCAGACCTACGCGATCACCGGACCTGGCTGGAAAGGCACACTGCCGGATGGCGTGAAAGAGTACAAGTCGTCCACCAACATGGTCTGGCTGCTCGGCCGCATCTATTGCACCGGCACGCCGGAGGACTACGAGGCTGTGCACAAGCTGCAGGATGAGTGCAAGCTCGTTCCGCTCAGCGCCTACGGCAAGCCGTACACGCCGCCTGCGGGCAAGGTCGATCCCTCGATCGACATGAAGACGGCCGTTCGCGAACAGGTCAATCGCATGGACGCGGTGTCGTATTTCAAGCTGCTCTGCGAGCTCATGAAAGCCAATCCGCCCTACGAAGCGGACGCCCCCCCAGCTTGCCAAGTTTGCGCGCATCGGCATCGTCCCCGGACAGGACTTTGACGAGAGCAAGCTCAAGGCGGACTTCCTGAAGCGTGTGCCGGAGGTGTCGTTCGACAGGATCATGCTTCAGTTCAAGATCAACAAGGCGATCAAGGACGAGAATGGCTTTGCCTACACGACGAGGACCGGCATCTATGGCACCGACTATCTGATGCGGGCCCTCGTCACCGCGATCGGACTCGGCGCCAACCGTCCGCAGGATGCGGTCTACCCGACCTCGCAAAAGGACGCGGACGGCCGCGCGTACAATGGCGCAAACAAGTACGTCATGCATTTCCCGAAGGGGCACCTGCCCCCCGCCGAGGGATTCTGGTCGCTCACGATGTACAACAGCGCGTACTTCTTCGTGGACAATCCGCTCAACCGCTATTCGATCAGCGCGCGGCAAGACCTCAAGCAAAATCCGGACGGCTCAACCGACCTCTACATCCAGAAGGACTCCCCTGGTAAGGACAAGGAGTCGAACTGGCTCCCCGCGCCCGAGGGAGATTTCATCCTCATGCTGCGCATGTATTGGCCGCAGGAAACGGACCCGTCGATCATCAACGGCACCTGGACGGTTCCCGCCGCCAAGAAGGTCAGTTGAAAACATGAACTTATGCCGGTCCTTGGGTGGGCCGGCATAGCCACTTCGTGAGCCCACTGCACCGTCGCCAAGCTGATCGGCGACGGTGCAGAAGCACGAATCTCGGCGAGAGAGGTAGCCGGGCGATCGTGCGCCTCCTGTAGACCAGTGGCTTTTGCATTCTGCGTAGAGGGCGGCGCGCCACGGCCGATGGCGAATGAGCATTGCTTCGTCGCGGCGCTATGATGTCGCCAGCGCTCCGCACGCTCCGATCTCCAAATCCGCGATAGAAGTTTCCGGTTCTACCTCAGGAGGGGAGCCGCCTGGCTGTTTCAGTGGCTACTCCGCCCATGCTGAGAAAAATGACCGTTTGCATTCAGGACCTGGACTGACGCGTTGGGCCAACCGGATCGACCGCTCGCATGTCCTCGACGGCCTCCACTACGACCGTCCGCGTGCCCAACACGGCAGCATGAACGTTGCGTATGGTGGCGTAGAGGAAGGCCGTGGTCAGCCCAAACAGCAGCATGCCGTTGAGAGCTTCGAGCGCCCCCAACATCTGCCAACGGTCAGAAAGATGGAGGCTTGCATGGCCGAAGGTCGTCATCGCGCCAATTGAATACAGCATCGCCGAGCGCTCGTCTGGAAGAGCGCCGAGCCAGAGGTAGGCTCCGGCCCAGACAGCTGCCCCCATGGCGTGCAAGGCGGTGGCCGACAGCACGGTCGCTCCCACCACCGCTACAAACGTCGCCAGATGGCCGCGAACTCTTTTCGCGCGCTTCAGACCTCGCTCAACGCCAAGCTCTATCGCTCCGAGTCCGATGACGTGGATGACCGACGCAAGGACGATCAAGGGGAGTCCCCACAGCCAGTCTGTGATCCACGCTCCCGACGCGAGAAAATCCATGTTTCTACCGCCTTGAGCCGTATTGTCGGCGTCGATCGGGTCAAGAACGCACGACGATCGGTTACCAGAATTGCGCCACTTCGGCGGGCGGCGGCAATAACGCTAGCGCTCCGTGACGTGCATGCCGTTGGCGCGATGACTCTATAGCGCTGAGGAGGGGGAAGAGCAGGAGATACAGGTACGACACCTGCTCGACCAGGGCCCGGCAAGGCGAGACCAGGCTGCAAGGTTCGAACCGGAACGGGCGGCAGCTACGTGCCGCCCGGCACGGGACGCGTTCAATAACAAGGAGGATAGGGATAATAGCCGCAATAGGGCCGGGCGTAAGCGGCTCCCACGGCTGCAGCTCCAACAGCGGCGGCTCCGGCATACATCGCGCCCCGGAATGCAGTGCGCCGCGCGACGCCCGCAAAGGAAAGCGGTGTAAAGGGGCGGCCGATAATATCGATGAAGATCGAGGCTGCGCCGTCGGCACCGTTTAGATCGCCCTCGAGTGTCTGAACCGCGAAGACGAGCTTGTCCCCATCCAGCTTCGGATTTTTCAGGACGACCACGGCATCCTTGACGGAGCCATCCTTGGTGTTGAAAGCCGAAACAGTCGCGTTCGGAGGATCGCTGGCAAAGCTGTCCTTGCCCGTGCCCCAATCGGCGATGATGTCAGCGGTGAGCTGATGGCCGGCGGCGCGCACGGGCCGGTCTGCGAATATGATCGAGTTCGGCGTGACGCCGGTCAGCACGAGGCTGTCGCCTTGCAATGTCGCGCTGCGAGAATTGAGAACGATGAGCGACGGCACAATTTGAGTATTTGCAGCGGAGGGCGCGCCGATCGTCTTCAGTTGTCCGTTGGGTGCGCTCTGAGCCCGCGCAGTCCCGGTGTCGAGCAGTAACGTCGCCGCCAGCAACGCCATGCAAATGTGCAGGCCTTTCTTGTTGCGCATCTCGTTCTCCTTGCGATCAGCCGGGGGCTTCCGGCACGTTGGTGGAGGCGGACCGTAGACACGCCGAAACCGGCCGCCTATGCAAAATCGGCAAAAAGTGCACCTCTCCCGAACAGAGCTAAGCCTTGCGCTGAAGCGTCGTCAGCGGCGTTTCTCCGAAAGCTGCACGGTAAGTCGCAGCGAAGCGTCCGAGCTCAAAGAATTGATGCTCCCGCGCGATGCTGGCGACGCTCGCGGTAGAGGCATCGGCGCGCCGTAGCGCGGCGCGGGCCTTGTTCAGCCTGCGCAACAGGAGGTATCGCATCGGGCTGATGCCGAGAAATTCGTGACAGCACATCCGCAATGTGCGTTCGGCCACGCCGATTTCGGCGCAAAGATCGGGCAACGTGATCTTCCGGTCGACGGATTTGCGCAGCGCTGCTTCGAAGCGGGTCATCAAGGCTGTGTGGTTGGAGCGTGTCCTGGATCTGTTTTCCGTCCCGTCGCCGGTGAGGCAATGGATCACGGCATGAATCATGTCTTGTTCGAGCGCCCTTGCCACTTCGGGCTTCTCAATCAGTTTGTTTGCAGGAGCCGCGAGGTGACAGGCGTGTTGGAACAGGTGCCGAAAAAGGGCCAGGTCCACGCCGGTAGGATGGAGTAGCCTCGTGGAGCGCGGGCGCAGGATCGGCTGGCCGGTCAATGCCGCGCCACTCTTTTCAAACTGCTCCACGGGCAAGGATATCAGGCCCCATTGGCATTTCCCGCTCGATAGCTGATGCATCTGCTGGCTCGGGCCATGAAGGGCGATCTGGTCACTTTGGAAAGCAAACCCGTCGCATTCCAGGCTCACCCGGCCAACTGGGAAGGACAAAAAGACCCTGTCGGCTGCAAGCGAAATGCAGGCAATGCGCGGCAGCGATTCGCGCAGCCGCATGATGACGAGATGGTCCAGTTTCAGCCGCAGCAACTCCGCTTCGAATTCCCCGGGGCCAGTTATCGTGAGATTGACACCGAAATCGCCAAATCCGGCTTCGTAGGCTCCGGGATCGTCAAACCTTGAAATGGAGCGTTCAGCCATATCCCCTCGTCCCATCGGACGGGCGGATGGCTCTTGCGACCATTTGATGCTCATGGGGCCCGTCGATGAGGCACCATCAGGCTATCGATAGGGTTCGACTATGCAATTCCGGCGCCATGAGACAAAAGGGCGCTTCAAGGAGCGCAATAGGACATTTCGATCGCAAGCTGCGATGGCGCAAATCGGCCGGTCGATGTGCGCCATCAGGTAAGGAAATGCCGCGACTAGTGAAGCCGTCCTACAATGACTTCGACTGGCAGCGTTGTGGGACGCATGAGATGGACGTGGGGATCCTGCGGGGGCCGCCGCAGTGTTTCCGACGGTAACTCTCCAAACAGCGTGCGGTAGGCGACCGAGAAGCGCCCGAGCTCCCAGAACCCGTAGTTGGTCACGATATGGGTAACGGTGGTCTTGGATGCGTCAGCACGCAGCAGCGCGCGCCGGACCAGATGCATTCTTCGCAGTGTGAGATAGCGGATCGGAGCCATGCCGAGATGTTCTTCGCAAGCCGATCGCAGCGTCCGCTCGGAAACGCCGGTCGCAGCGCAGAGTTCGGTCAGATAGATGGCACGGTCCGGGTTTTCGGCCAGATAATCCTCGAGCCGCGCGATGATCGCATCGTGACGCCGCCTGCCGGCGGTGATCTCGATGCCGGCGCCCTCGGCAAGGCATCGAACCATCAGATGAGACATTTGTTGTTCGAACCCGCGACGTAGCTCCGGCGATTCCAGAGCGTCCGGCGTCGTACGGGCTAACTCGCCGACGGTTTCGTGCATCTTCAACAGGCGTGACATCAACTCCGGGCGGGGCCGAACGACGCGGGTTGGCAGCTTTGCCGGAAAGTCAGCTCCAACAACGGTTGCCAGCGTTGCACTCATATCTTCCTCGGAGAGCGACATCCCGCCATAGCGATGGTTGGTGCCGCAACGCTGATGCGACACATCGTACGTGTCGATGACGATATCCCCCGGCGCGACGTCCACACCGCAGTGCTGAATCGGGGGGCCTTCCAATCGTGTCAGAAAGCCGATGGATCTGCGCCCGGGCCGGACGGCAATTTTATTGACTTGAGGCAGATTCAGCTCATACCGGCTCATCCAAAGCCGATTCAAACCAATTTGCTCAATGGTCAGATCGAGCTCGCCGCGCTTTGTCGGAAATACGTTGATCTCGCATCCTTGAACCGCGCTCGGGCAAAGCAGCGGATCTTCGATCCTCATCCTTCTAACCCAAAACACTTCGGATACCCCCGCAACATTTGAATGCCTGAGAGAGATCGCACGAACGTAACATCGTCTTCAAACAGGTAAATTGAAGCTCAAAGTCGCATACAACTTCTGATCTATGAAGCTACTATTTCGAAAACGAAAGGGCAATCCTCGCGTTGTCGCATTCAGCTCCCGGTAGGTCTCGGTTATGACGGGAAATGATCGATGCCCGGAGCGCTCAGGCGTTTGAATTTTGTTTGCTACGGGCTTCGGCGTGGTTTGTGATGGCTGAGGTCATGCAGCGACAGGCGGGCCTCGCGGACCAGATCCACCAGCGAAAGCGTGAAGAAACTCAACGCGATAACAAAGAGCAGGGCAACGCCGTATTCATGCCGAAACTGGAAGAAGGTGCAGACGAACGCTAGGATCACCAGGAGCGACGTGACAATCGCGCTGATCGTCGAAAGAATAATTGCCTTGTTCAAAAGCACTGCCCGGCGCCTAAGGTGCGGCACGTCGGGATGCGCTGGGGAAATGTCGCCGTCGATTGTAGCGTGCAATGCCTGTAGCCTGTCGACGATGCGGTTCATCCGTCCGATCAGAACCGAAACGAAAGCTGCAACTGCGCCAAGGAGAAACGCTGGCGGCGTCACCTGCGAAATGACCTGCGACAGGTGCGCGGCAGTCGGTGTGTCGATCGGCATCGCGATGCTTTCTTCCGCGGACCAGGTCCGCGCGGCGCGACTTGCAGGCGCGGTGGGGACGTAACGCTTGGATTGAGACCCGAATAGCGCGCGCCCTCGAGGTCGACTATGCAATTTCGGCAAAGTTTCCGCTGGCTGATCGTAGGTTCTCGTCCAGCCGTTCCCGACTACGCCAGGCGACGCGTACGTCCGCAAAGCGGCTCGGCTATTGGATTCTCACCCCGTGATTCAGCCGTCGAGGGCGCGATTTTTCGCTCACGGCAGGTTCGGAGTGCCGATTTTGCATAGTCTGATCGGCTTCGAGCATGCTCAACTACCAAAAGCAGAGGGCGGTCCAGGACCAAGCTCCTGCCCGCGATCAACGAGGTTTTGTGTGATGATGGGGAAGCGAATGCGTGCACCAATTTTAGCTGCCCTCTGCGCCTTCGGCGCATGGTCTGGCTCTGTGTCTTCCGCGGGCGCCCAGCAGGCATCGTGGACCCAGATCGGCATGCTGGGGTGCAAGGTCGACCCCAGCATCGGGTTTGTCATATTTGGCCATCAATCGATGTCATGTCGCTTTACACAAAACCCGCCGTTCCCCACTCAGTTCTATGAAGGGGCACTCAACACTGTCGGAATCGATATCGGCGTTTCGGCGGGAGGCGCACTTGCTTGGGCGGTTCTTGCCCCGACGGCAGGTCCTCCGGTTGGAGCTCTCGCCGGCGAATATGTCGGGGCGTCAGGTGATATCGCCCTCGGCTTGGGCGCCGGCGTCAATGTTCTTGTCGGTGGCTCGGGGCGGTCATTTGCGTTGCAGCCCGTTTCCGTAGAGGGGTCGGTTGCCATCGACGTCACCGTCGGCCTTTCCGGCCTACAGCTGCGTCCGGTCTACTGACGCTCCGCGCCTTTTGGCGTGAGGGGATGGGACGCGGCTCCAGTTCGTGGTGCCGAAAGCGGATGGCGAGAGTGAGCCCGCAGAAATAGGCGAGCCCACAGGGAAAACAAATCGGAAAACCCCGGTGCCAGCTGACCTCCCGAAAACATGGTATGTTTCGTTTGAGGTGCCGAAGAAGGTGCGCAAAGCATCGGCGCAACGACGTTCGAGACAAAGTGAAAGCTTTCCGACCGAGCTCGACGCCCAGAGGTTTGCTCGCCAGAAATTCGAGCAAGGATACATCGTGACCGCGGGCACCATCAATCCTTGCACACCGCGACGGGCAATACCCTCGACGCTCATTTGCGATTGGCTTGCGGAAATGTCCGAGCCGCCATTTGTCGAGCCGGCCTCCTTCGAGGACACCAAAGAGGCAGATCTGCCGTAGGAGCCGCTGCGATGCGGCCCGCTATGCATTGGCAGATTTTGCATAGACCGTTCCGACGCATTGTTGGGGATGGCGTTCGCCAAAGTTGAACCAGGCCACGAGCGCCCGGTCACCGCTCAACATCACCGATTGTCAGAATTTGCATGTTCGTCCAACCGCACGCCTTGCACCAAGAGGCCATTCGCGAAGGTGGGCCTGCGGTCAGCCAATGCTTCCGCTGCTGCAACTTGGCCACAGTCGGGAAAACTGAAGGCATACGTCAGATTCTGCATAGCGGGTTGCGCGCGCCAGATGCGATTTGATGCTGCACGAATTTCTTCAATCACTCAGGTGGGCAATGAACAAGATTGGTAAGTTTGCAGTTGCGATCGCAGCTTCGGGAATGATGGGCGGCTACGCTGCTGCGGCAGACTTGTCGGCGGCACCCGCCTACAAGGCGCCGGCTTCGGTTGCCGCCGTCTATAACTGGACGGGATTCTACGTCGGCGTTAACGGCGGGTATGGCTGGGGCAATCAGGACCCGCTGGTGCTGTTCGCCAACAGGTTCGATCGTGCTGGTTTCGACATCAGTGGCGGCATGATCGGCGGTACGTTTGGCGGACAGATTCAGCAGGGATATGTCGTGCTCGGCCTGGAAGGTGATTTGGATTGGGCCAACATCAAGGGCTCGTCCGTCGTAACACCCAGCATTCTCGGCATCGGGCAGGGCGTCACGCTGAACACCTCGTCGAACATCAGTGCGCTGTCGACGGTGAGGGCGCGGATCGGTGTGGCGATGAACAATGTGCTGCTCTACGCCACGGGCGGCGCAGCTTTCGTCAAGTCGAGCGCCAGCGCATCGACCGTCGCAGGCGTACCCTGCGGCACGCTTGGCGTCCTGCCGGATTGCTCGGGCTCGTCCTGGCGTCCGGGCATCTCGGCCGGTCTTGGCGTGGAATATGGGTTCACGCCGAACTGGTCCGTGAAGGGCGAGTATCTCTACACGAAAATCGTCGGCACCGGAGTGAGCTCGGATCGAGTGAACATCGTGCGTGGCGGCGTCAACTACCGGTTCTGAACAGGGCTCTATCGATGATCACACTCGGTCTTGTTCGGCGCGCCTTCGCGCCCGGCATTGTCCTCTGCGCGGCCATCCTGGCCGGCGGCGCGCAGGCGCAGGGCGACGGCGCCCTGCAAATCCTGAAAGGGATGTCCGCCTATATCGGCGGTCAACCCACCATCGACGCGACCTTCGATTCGGATATCGAAGTGGTCACGAACGATCTGCAAAAGATTCAGTTTGCGAGTTCGGGGCAGGTCATGCTCAGCCGTCCCGACAAACTGCGTGCCACCCGGACTGGGGGCTATGCAGACCTCGAGCTGGTCTTCGACGGCAAGAAGCTGACGGTCCTCGGAAAGCATGTCGGCGCTTATGCCCAGGCGGATTTTTCCGGCAGCGTAGAGCAATTGATCGACAAGATGCGTTCCGATTTCGGCGTCGAGGCGCCGGGTGCCGACTTGCTGCTGCCACGGTCATTCGATGACCTGATGACGGGTGTATATGATGCAAAACATATCGGCCGCGGCGTCATCGACGGGGTCGAGTGCGAGCATCTCGCCTTCCGCTCGCCTGACACCGACTGGCAGATATGGATCGAAGTCGGGGCCAATCCCGTGCCCCGCAAGTTCATCATTACCAGCAAGGCAGTGACGGGCGCGCCTCAATACACCCTGCGGATCAAGAACTGGAAGACAAATGCCCAGCCGCCAGCGGACGCCTTTGTCTTCAAGCCCGCTGCGGAAGTGAAGCCAGTGGCTTTCGACTCGCTTGGGGGCATCGATGAAGTCCCGCCAGGATCACTCCAGGGAGGAAAGAAATGACATCTTCATCTTCCATCACCAAGTCCGTGCAGCTCGCAGGAGTGGTCGTCGCCGTGACTGCTGGCCTGTTCGCGAGCGACAAGGCGCTGGTTGAGCCCGGCTCCTTTGTCACTCAGGCCCATGCGATCATCGGACGGCCTTTGACGCCCCTGAGTTACGCCGGCGTTGCCAGGCGCACGACGGCGCGAGCGGTGACAGCAGGCGCCGTCGCCACGGGAGTTGCGGTCGGCGCGGCCGCCGCTGCGGCAGCGCCAGTTGTTGTCGCCCCCCCCATGCGTCCAGGCGGTCGATGCCTATGGCCGCATTTACATGCGCTGCCCCTGATCCACCGGACTGCGCGGCGCACCGCTTCGACTATCCGATAGCGTTGCACCGTGCGGATTCCGAGATCCGGATCGTTTGAAATCTCTCTATATCCGCTTCATTCCAATGGGGTTCCCAATGCGTTCGAAACTTCTGCTTTCCGTCACTCTGCTGGTTGCCATGATGGCTTCAGCCAAGGCCCAGGTGCCGCTGTCGTCCTATGTCGATGCGAACGGATTCATCGACGTCCAGAAGCTGACCTGCGCGCAGCTCGCGGGGACCTACCAGGAAGACGCCGATGCGCTGACGGCCTGGTACAGCGGGTGGTACAATGGCCTTGCCAAGAAGCATTTCCTCGACTTGCGTAAGGGCAAGCTCACGGAGCACGAGGTCATCGTCTACTGCAAGGCCAATCCCGAAAAACTCATCATCGATGCCATCGCCGTCGTGTTCAAGGCGGAGCGGGAGATGATGGGCATCCAGATGAAGTGATTATCTGCGAGCGGGTCGGTCGTCCGCTGTGGACCGATCCGCTTGTGCAGTTTGGCGATCCGCAGAGGCTCCCATCTACCTCACCTGAGCTGCCGCTCTGACGAGGCGGGATCTTGGATTTGAATGATTTCGGGCAATACACCGACGCCATTCAGGGCGCGACGGTGACATTTCTGAAATCCGCCCCGTCCTCGCGCCGTTGGGGGGTGAAGTATCTCACATTGAATCGCACGATCCTTCAATTCGGCGCCGATGGTGGCCCGGGGATCGTCCATGGCGTCACTGAGCCGACCTTTACGACGCTGATCATCCAGTCGTCCAACTTCGACGATCGCGTGGTGCTCGATGGCGCGCCATGCCAGGCGTCTGACCTGGTCATTTTCCCTCCGGATTGTCACTTCACCTTTGTTCGTACCGGTCATGTCGAATGGATAGCGTGGTCGCTGCCGAGCGAAGAGAGTATCGCGAGGAAGATCCTCCCCGCTGCCACAAATCAGGATGCGCCGAAGACCGCCAAGCATCTCGTCCGGCTGCCAGAGCCGATCGCATCGAGACTGATCGAAGCATCGAGGCAGGCTCTTCGCTCCATCCGCAATTGCGCTCCCGCTGACCGGCCCATTATGGCCCGGGATATGGAGCGCGCCTTAATGGAGGAACTGGCTTACGTTTGGGACAATCGCCTGAGCGAAACTGTCCTGCCCAACAAGTACACCCTCTCGTCCGAGCGAATCGTTCTGGAGACACTTGAATTCGTTCGGGCGCGGTCGACTGACATCATCAACATCACGGATATCGTGAAAGCTACCAAGGTGGAGTACCGAACCTTGCTGCGCGCTTTTGTGCGCTATCTCGGCTTCTCGCCAAAGCACTATCTGAGGCTGCGGCAGTTAAACCTCGTTTACCACGATGTCCGTCGCGAGACCGGCGCATCGGCCAGGCTCGCAGACATCCTGGCGGCCCATGGCGTCACCGAGTTCGGCAGGTTTGCCGGGCACTACCGGTCGCTGTTCGGAGAGTTGCCATCCGAGACATATCGCCGATCTTGTGCAGTGAAGTCTCGCAATTCGCTGTGAGCGCCGAATGGTGTTTTGGTGCAACAGTGCGGTGAAATGGTCCGAGGTGACAGTTTCTGCATATCGACCGAGACAAGGTCGATGGCAAATGGCCCAGGTGTTCTCCAATTCGATGAGGCTTACAGGCAATGAAGAAAATTAGCTTACTTACCGCGGCAGCTGCGATGTCCGTTTCGCTCACGGGTATTGCAAAGGCCGCTGACCTTCCGTCGCGGCCCGTCTACAAGGCGGCCCCAATCGCGGTGGCGATGTACAACTGGTCCGGCTTTTACCTCGGCGCGAACGGCGGGTATGGCTGGAGCAACCAGTGTGTCGATGTCACCGCCATCAACGGTATTGGCGGCATCTTCTCGGAAGGCTGCAAGAGCGCCGGCGGCGGCGCCATCGGTGGCCAGGTTGGCTATCGCTGGCAGGCCGGACAGTTGGTGTTCGGTCTGGAAGGACAGGGCGACTGGACCAACATCCGCAACACGCGTGTCAGTCTGCTGAACCCGGCCAATACCTACAAGTCGACCCTCGACGGCTTGGGTCTGTTCACGGGTCAAATTGGCTATGCGATGGACAATGTCCTGTTCTACGCCAAGGGCGGTGCCGCGGTTGGTAGCCAGAATTTTGGTCTTTACGACACCGCAACCGGCACGGGCCTCGACTTTGCGAAGCGCACCCGTTGGGGTGGCGTCGTGGGTGTCGGCTTCGAGTACGGCTTCTCCCCGAATTGGTCGGCCGGCCTCGAGTACGACTATCTGTGGCGGGTGAGCGACAGCAGCACCTTCGCGACGCCGTCGCTGGCGCCTGTCCGTTCGATCACCACCAACACCAAAACGGATGTGAATCTGCTCACCGTGCGCGTCAATTACAAGTTCGGCGGTTACTAATGAAGAAAGGAGGCCGGCCGATTCAGCCGGCCTCCATTCTTTCCCATCATGCCTCGGCCCGGATGGTCCCTGATTTTGGAGTTGAAACATGCTATCGAATACGATGCGTGCGCTTGCGTTTCTCGGTGCGCTGACGGTCACAAACATGGCCTTGGCGCAAGACACGGCGCCCAATGCGCCACTAAAGACGATCGGGGCCACCAAACCCCAGGTCGTTCCATCGCTGATTGTCGTCAACTCCAGAGGCGCGAACCTGCAGCCCGGCAAGCTGGTCCTCGCCGGCGTCGCGCCAAATGCGATCATATTTGCAGATCGGCCAGTTCGCTCGGCCGGTCACGATCTGACCAGCCATATCGTCGAAGATTGGGGATCGGGCAGCGACAATTTTGCAAAGAATCCGCCTAACGCCACGGTGTCCGTATTTCAGAAGGACGGCAGCGGCGTGCGGGATGTCGTTGTCACCTTGAAAAATCCCAAGCTCGAAGGCGATAACCTTGCCTTCGATGTCGATGTCCTCGAAGGCGACCTCAAGGGCGCCGATGGCCCTGCTTCTGTCTTTATCGACATCATCGGCCTTCCCTTTACGCCGCTTTCATTCGCGGGCGTTGCGCGACGTACGGCCTATCGGGGTGCGTTTTATGCTGGAGCCGCCGCGGCGGCCGGCGCTGCGGCAGCCTACGCGTACCACCCGTATCCGTATTACTATCGCCCGCCGGTTTGCGGATACTATCCTTATCCTCCGTGCTACTAACGGAGCTGCGTAGAATTTGGCCCGGCGCCCTTGTGCCGGGCTAGCTACGGGCTGACGCGTCTCGCTCCGGGCCTGTCTGGCGGGCGCACGCCGGTGTCGTGGATGCAAGCAATTGGCCGATACTGCCGTGCTGCGGGCTTGTTAGTGTCCGGTACTCGGCAGTTAGGGGAGTTCTACCGTGCTCATCATCCTGACGCTGTACTTGATCCTGGTGTGGCTCGTCTTCTTCAGGCTCAAGCTGGTGCGATGGGGTTGGGCGTCCGGTACTGTCGCAGGGCTGTTCGGTGCCTTTATCCTCGCGGTGTTCCTCGCGATGTTCAACTACCTCACCCCGTCGGGAAGCTTTGTCGTGATTTCCCGCGTCATGGAGGTCACGCCGAATGTTTCCGGCGAGGTGATCGACATTCCGGTCAAGCCTAACGAACCGGTGAAAGCCGGCGCCGTGCTATTTCGCATCGACCCGGCACCGTTCCAGTACAAGGTCGACCAACTCGAGGCCTCGCTCGCCCAGGCGCGCCAGCAGGTCAAGCAATTGACAGCCAGTTACGAGCAGGCGACTGCAAATGTCGAGGGGCTGTCCGGGCAGCTCGCCTATCACACCCAGCGGCTTGCCGATTACCGCAAGCTCGTCAGCGAGGACGCGCAGACCGAGTTTCGCCTGCAAGACATCCAGGTGCAGTACGAAACGGCTGGGTTTCAGCTACAGGCAGCCAAGGCCGCGCAACTGAATGCGCGGCTGGCTATGGAATCGGAGGTCGGCGGGGTCAATACGACCGTCGCACAGATCCAGGCCCAGCTTGACCAGGCCAAATGGGAGCTCGAGCAAACGACGATCCGTGCCGTCGGCGACGGCGTCGTTACGATCATGGCCTTGGCCGTTGGAGACCGCGCCATGCCGGCGCGATCGGTGATGTCGTTCGTCGTCACAAGCGATATCCTCATTGCGGGCATGTTCGCCCCCAACGGATTCAAGACCATCAAGCCCGGCGCGCGGGTCAAGCTGGTGTTCGACGATGATCCCGGCCGTATCCACGAAGCGACGGTCGCGGCCATCCCGCAGGGCGTGGGGCAGGGCCAGATCGCGGTCTCGGGTGCGCTGGCGCGCGTCGGCTCGATCGGCGGTGCCAAGGTCTATCCTGCTGCCATATCCATACCGAAAACCATTGACCGCAGTCAGCTCAGGCTCGGCATGCCCGGCACCGCCACCGTGTTCGCGGACAACGCCGGAGTCATCGGCTTGCTGATGTCGATCCTGGTGTGGATCGGCTCGTACACGGCGTATCTATAGATGCCTTCCGTGTCCCTCCAGGCTCGAAACAGTGGTCCACTCAGGCATCCCCGGAGCAGAAAATGAGTCTTCGATCTGCATGCGCTACTGCAACCGTCGTCTCGGTCGTTCTTCTCGCCGAGGTATATTTGGGCGCCCACGTCTATGCTCAGCAGTCGACGGGCCAATTGTTGATATCGTCGGGGTTTAACCCCATCGCCGCCACCACGCCGGAGATGTTGAAGCGGCTGATGTCGTTTCCACCCAATCAATTCCAGCTGCGGCAAAAGGGCGGGCGTCCCTACTATGTCTACGCCGATCCCTCCGGGTGCACCTGTGCTTATGTCGGCAGCGTGGCCGCAATGGACAAATATCGCGCCAGTTTTGGCGCATTGCCGGCAGATGCGCTCTCAGCAGGTGGCTTTACGGATCCCGAGCAGAACCTGATCAACAGCATGGACAACGACGAGGCCTCGGCCCAGTTCAACAGCGACGTATTCGGTCCGGACTTTTGAGCTTCTTGCGGTCATGATCGAGGGGGCGGACGAGCATGGCGTTAGCCCGTCGCTCCAGCTTTGCCGTCACCGGAGTTCAATGGCCTTCCATCAGTTCACGACCGATGAGCATCTTGCGGATCTCGGTCGTACCTGCGCCGATCTCGTACAGTTTGGCATCCCGCAACAAACGACCCGTGGCAAAATCATTGATATATCCGTTGCCGCCGAGAAGCTGGATCGCATCGAGCGCCACCTGGGTCGCGCGCTCCGACGCGAACATGATGGCGCTGGCGGCTTCCTTCCTGAGCGGCATTCCCCGGTCTGCAGCCGCAGCAACCGTATACAAATAAGCTCGCGCGGCATTGAGCGAGGTCATCATGTCCGCAAGCTTGCCCTGGACCAGCTGGAATTCTCCGATCGGGCGGCCGAACTGCTTCCGCTCACGGACATAGGGCAGGGCGATATCCAGCGCCGCCTGCATCAACCCGATGGAGGCTGACGAGGCAACGATGCGTTCGTAGTCGAGCCCCTTCATCAGCACCTGGACGCCGCCGTCGAGCTTCCCCAGAACATTCTCTTCTGGAACCTCACAGTCCTCGAATATCAGCTCGCACGTGCCGGAGCCGCGCATGCCGAGTTTGTCGAGCTTCTGGCCCTGGCTAAACCCGGGCGAATTCCGCTCCACGATGAACGCGGTGATGCCGCGCTTGCCGGCATCCGGCGTGGTTTTGGCGTAGATGATGTAGACGTCGGCATGGTGTCCATTGGTGGTCCACATCTTGGTGCCGTTGAGGACAAATTTATCGCCGCGTCGGGTAGCCTTGAGCGACATACTCACGACGTCCGATCCAGAGCCCGCTTCGCTCATGGCGAGCGCCCCGACATGCTCTCCCGAGATCAGCTTCGGCAAGAAGCGCTTTCTCTGTGCGGCGTTGCCGTTGAGGCGGATCTGATTGACGCATAGATTGGAGTGGGCGATGTAGGAAATTCCGATCGAGCCGGACGCGCGCGAGACCTGCTCCGAAGCGACAACATGGGCAAGATAGCCGAGGCCCGATCCACCATCGGCCTCGTCAGCGGTGATGCCGAGAATGCCGAGCGCGCCGAGTTCGGGCCACAGTTCGCGCGGGAACACGTCGGTCCGGTCCACCCTGTCGGCCAGGGGCGCAATTCGCTCCGCGGCAAACGCCGCAACCGTGTCACGGATTTGGCTCGTGGTTTCGTCAAGCAGGTAGAGATCAGTCATCTCAGCGTCCCTTGAACTGAGGGGCTCGTTTTGCGGCGAATGCGGCGAAGCCTTCCGCGGCGTCCGCGGACGATAGGAGATCGCGGAGGCCGGCTCGCTCGATGTCGAAGCTTTCGGCGAGACTGAGCGAACGCGACTTTCGGATGAGGTCGAGGGTCTTTGCGATAGCCAGCGGAGCGTTGGCGGCAATACGACCAGCAATCTTCAATGCAGTGTCGAGAAGCGCATCGACCTCGACCACGCGGCTGACGAGACCGATACGGAGCGCGGTTGCGGCGTCGATCGGGTCACCCGTCAACAGCATTTCCGCTGCCACGGCTGGCGCGATGAAGCGTGGCAGGCGGCTTGCTCCTCCGGCACCGGCCAGGACACCGATCTGAACCTCCGGCAAGCCAAATCTGGCCCTGGTGTTGGCAATGCGAATATCGGACGCCAGAGCGAGTTCGAGGCCGCCGCCGAAGGCAAGACCATTGACCGCCGCAATGATCGGCTTTCGCGTCGGATAGACGCGGGTCAACCCGCAGAAGGTCCCGTCATCGTCATTCAACCGACTGCGGTCTCGAATGTCGGGAAGGAGCCGCTCGATATCGCCGCCGGCGCAGAACGATCCGTTCGTGCCTGTCAGCACGATGCAGCGTACGTCCTCTCTCTGATCAGCCCAGGCCCATGCTTCGCGCATCAGGGCGTCCGTTGCGGGATCGATGCAATTGAACTTTTCGGGCCGGTTGATGGTGATCAGCGCAACGCCGGGATGGACCAACTCGCGAAGGACCGTCATGAATTGCCCCCGCTGCGAGGTTCGCGTCGGGTCATGTCTTTCGATCGATCGCAGGTATGCTTCCGGAAAGCATTGTGCATCTTCGGCGGATTGCCGGCGGCTGGCGAGCCTTTGGCTCGGTGCCGAGTATCCTGCGACATTTGATCGCCTCTCGCTTGTCGTGGCCGTTCTTTCCGGTGGACGGCGTATCAAAACCAATCTAGGAATGCAACGGTCAACCGTTTGTTTATTGTCGGAGCCGTCATGACGCAGGAATCGTCGGTGATCTCACAGCCGGGCGTCGTGACGTGTCAGGTCGACGCGCGGGGTGTGGCGCGGATTGCGCTTAATCGCCCTGAACTGCACAACGCCTGGAATCCCGAGTTGGTTGTTGCGTTGAACGATGCGGTCGAGCGCATCTCGCAAGAGCGGGATGTCCGCGCGGTTGTTCTGGCGGGAGAGGGCAGGAGTTTCAGCGCTGGAGGCGATCTGCGATGGATGCGTGGCATTCTGGATCTCTCCTCTGAGCAGCGCCGTCAGGATGCGCTTCGGATCGGCGAGTTGCTTGTGGCTGTGGACGCGTGTCCGAAGCCGGTTATCGCCCGCGTCCATGGTGCGGCGATCGGCGGGGGATTTGGGCTGGTTTGCTGCAGTGACATTGCGATTGCAGGCACGAAGGCATCGTTCGGCTTGTCAGAGGTCAGGCTCGGCATTGTCCCGGCGATGATTTCGCCCTTTGTCGTTGCTCGGCTCGGCGAAGCGTCGGCGCGGGCGCGCTTCTTGACTGGTCGTGATCCGGTGTCCGCTGCCGATGCGCTCACATTCGGTATCGTGCATCGCGTGGTCGAGCAGGACGAGCTTGATACGGCTATCGAGGAGGAGGTCGGCGTGATCTTGAGGTCGGCGCCGGGGGCGATTGCCGAAACCAAGCGGCTATTTCAAAGGGCGGGCGGACTATCCAAGGGCGAGATGATCGCCGAAGCGGCGGATGCTCTGGTCAAGAGGTGGGAGACGGCGGAGGCGCGCGAAGGCTTGCAGGCGTTTCTGGAGAAGCGAAGGCCTGCCTGGCGGTAAAAAGGGCTGCGCCAACAAACGGACGGGCAACCGTTTTTTTTATTGCAGCGCTTGCGGAGCCTTGCTAACGGTAGCGGCGGCGAGGCCCGTTCAAGAGGTCGGCGCGAGGGGGTGAGATGCTCGAGGTCGAAAATCTCCAGGTCGTCTACAACAACGCCATTGAGGCCGTTCGTAATGCCTCGCTGGCGGTCGGCGTCGGCGGCATGACGGCGCTGCTCGGTGCAAACGGCGCCGGCAAGACGACGTTGCTTAAAGCCATATCCGGCGTTCTCTATCCCGAAGACGGCTCAATTCGCGAGGGGCTGATCAAGTTCGAAGGGCACGATCTGACGTCGCTGGCGCCTGATGAGATCGTGCGGCTCGGCATCGCGCATGTGCCGGAAGGGCGCAGGCTTTTCATCGAATTGACTGTGGAAGAAAACCTCGTTGTGGGAGGTCACATCGCCGAACGGGCTGACGTCGCGCGCAGGCTTGAGGAGATCTACGCCCTATTTCCGCGGATCAAGGATAAGCGCGCGGTTCTCTCCGGATATCTGTCCGGCGGCGAGCAGCAGATGGTGGCCATCGGGCGAGCGCTGATGACGAATCCCCGCCTCTTGATGCTGGACGAGCCGTCGCTCGGCATTGCGCCTCTGATGGCGCAGGCGATCTACGCGGCGGTCGAGCGTCTGTGCCGCGACAATGGTCTGACAGTGCTGTTGGTCGAGCAGAACGCTCAGCTCGCGCTCGATGCTTCACGCCAGGCCTACGTTCTCGAAAACGGTCGCGTTGTGCTCGATGGGACCTCAGACGAGCTCAAGCGCAATGAAGACATTTGCGAATTCTATCTGGGTCTTGGTGCCAAGGGGGATCGGCGCAGCATGCGCGAGGTGAAACATTATAAGCGCCGGAAGCGGTGGCTGTCGTGAGTTCGATTCTGGATGTCGAAGGGCTGGGCAAGGCCTTCGGCGGCGTGCAGGCCGTGCAGGACGTGTCATTTTCCGTTGAGCAGGGGACGATCTGCAGCTTGATCGGCCCAAACGGGGCCGGCAAGACCACTGTCCTCAACATGATCAGCGGTCTCGTGCCGCCGACGACCGGGCGGGTGAGTTTCGAGCGGCGCGACATCACGAACTCTCCGGCCTATCGCATGGCGAGTCGCGGCCTGGGTCGCACGTTCCAGAATCTGGCGGTCTTCGCCCATGCCACCGTGGTGGACAACATTCTAGTCGGGATGCACGCGCGGCTTTCGGCTGATCCGCTCACGGCGGCGGTCTATTGGGGGCGTGTCCGCAACGAGGAGATCAGGGCCCGGCGCAGGGTCGAGGAAATCATCGACTTCCTTGAGATCCAGAATGTGCGGGATCTGCCGGTCGGTACGTTGTCGTACGGCTTGCAGAAGCGGGTGGAGCTCGGTCGAGCGCTGGCCATCGAGCCGCGGTTCCTTCTCCTTGATGAAATGGTGTCGGGCATGAACCAGGAGGAAACCGAGGACATCGCGCGTTTCATTCTCGATATCAAGGAGCAGCTCAACGTCACGGTGCTGATGGTTGAGCATGACATGGGCATCGTGATGGATATATCGGATCAGGTCGTCGTCCTGGAGTTTGGGCGGAAGATTGGCGACGGCACTCCAACGCAGGTCTCGCAGGATCCGCGGGTGATGGCGGCCTATCTCGGCGGCGCGGGCGAAGCGGCATGAGCAATCCGATACGCGATCTGGCTCGTGCCGGAAATCTACCACTGCCGCAACTCGTTCGGCTCTGGAGCGAGATCCAGCCGGATCGACTCGCTTTCCGGGAAAAAGAGCTCGGCATCTGGAAGCGCGTCACTTGGGGCGAGTACGCCTGCAACATGGATCTCGTTGCGCTTGGGCTGTCGGAGCTTGGATATGGGCCAGGCGATCGGATGGCGATCGCCGGCGAGGGTGTTCCGGAATGGATGTATGCCGACCTCGCGTCGCAGTCGCTCGGCGGGATTTGTGTCGGTCTGTATCCGACCAGCCCCTGGCCGGAGCTGGCCTACATCCTCCAGAACTCCGGAGCGCGGGTTGTCGTGTGCGGCGACCAGGAGCAGGTCGACAAGATCCTCGAAGCGCGCCGACAGACAGACCTGCCCAATCTGTCCTGGATCGTCTACGTCGATGACAAAGGCATGCGAGGCTATCAGGAGGATGGCCTGATCAGCTTCGCCGACCTGATCGAGCGTGGCCGGCGTCGGCTGGAGCAGGATCCTGCGGCGCTGGTCGCTCACAAGAAGCAAATGGCGGAGCGCTCGCCGGACGAACCCGCGATCATTGTCTACACCTCGGGCACAACCGGCGCGCCCAAAGGTGCGATGCTGTCGCATCGAAACATGCTGGTAGCTGCCTGCAGCGTTGTCGATACCTTCGGCTACGACGGAAATAACCACGAGGTTCTCTGCTATCTTCCGCTCTGTCACGTCGCGGAGCGATCATTCTCGACGGTGATGCAGCTCTGTTGCGGCTCCGTGGTGAATTTCGCGGAGTCGGTCGATACCGTTTCTGCGGACCTGCGCGAAATCGGGCCGACCCTGTTCCTCGGCGTTCCGCGCATCTGGGAAAAGCTACAGCAGACCATCGATATCAAGATCAGGGAATCCTATCCGCTGCACCGCTGGGCGTATCAGTTTGCGCTATCGCGGGCATTGCCTATCGCGCGGCGCGAGATTGCGGCCGGCGGCCAGCGGAGGAGCCTGCGCGACAGGACCGCGGCGTGGTTGCTCTATGTGCTGATGTTCCGCAACATTCAGCGGTTCCTGGGTCTCTATCGTGCTGCCGCCTGCTTCTGCGGAGCGGCATCAGTGTCGCCCGAGACGCTCCTGTTCTTCCGCTGCATCGGACTTCCGATCTACCAGGTCTACGGGATGACGGAAACGGCCGCCGTCGCCTTTCAGCAGCAGCCGGGACGAACTGCCTTCGGATGTGTCGGTGTTCCGATCCCCTCGCTTCAGTATCGCCTCGGTGAGGACGGCGAGCTGCTGATGAAAGGGCCGACCGTATTTCTGGGCTATCTAGACGCTCCCGAAGCGACGGCAGCGGTGATGAATGACGGCTGGATCGCGTCCGGGGATATCGCGGCGGTCGTCGACGGCGAGGTGCAGATCATCGACCGCAAGAAGGATCTCATCATCACGTCCGGAGGCAAGAACATTTCGCCTTCGGAAATCGAACACGCGCTGAAGGAGAGCGCTTATGTGCGCGAGGCCATCGTGGTCGGGGATGGCCGCAACTTCGTCTCGGCGCTGATCCAGATCGATTACGACACCGTGGGCAAGTGGGCGCAGGAGCGTCAGCTCTCGTTCACGACGTTTCGCAGCCTGACATTGCTCGCCGAGGTGCGTGAGCTGATCGGGCAGGACGTGCAGAAAGCCAATTCCCGCTTCGCACGGGTGGCGCAGGTGCGCAAGTTCGCTCTGCTGAGCAAGGAGCTTGATCATGACGACGGTGAGCTCACCGCCACCATGAAGGTTCGGCGCAAATCGATCGAACAGAAATTCGCGCAAGAAATCTCCGAGCTTTATGGAGCACGAGCTTGAACTATTTCTTTGCTCTCCTTGGGTCGGGGCTGGCGGTCGGCGCAATCTACGGTCTCGTCGCGATCGGGTTCGCTATTATTTACCGGGCGACCCGGGTCATCAACTTCGCCCTGGGTGAGATGATGATGCTGAACGCATACATCGCCCACACTATCGGCGTTCACACCGCGCTCGGCTTCTGGGGCCTGGTGCCGGTTGTCATTGTAGTGTCGGTGCTGCTCGGTCTCGTCATTGAATTTGTCCTGATCCGTCCGATGATCGGGGAGCCTACGATCTCGATCGTGATGATGACGGTCGGCCTTGCAGTCTTCATCAGGTCACTGGTCGTTCTGGTCTGGGGCGCAGCGCCGCTGGAATTTTCGGCTTCGCCGGGAGACATCGTTTTGTCGCTCGGTCCCGTTCGTCTCTATCTGGCGCAGGCCATCGCGATCGGATTGTTGCTCGCGATCATGGCGGGATTCGCGGTGTTCTACCGCTATACGCGCTCCGGCATTGCCATGCGCGCCGCCGCCAACGACGAGACCGTCGCGCTATTGATGGGCATCGATGTGCGGCGGATCTATGCGCTGGCCTGGGTGCTCGCCGCGAGTACTGCCGGACTGGCCGGGCTCCTGATCTCGACAATCTATGAACTCGGCCCGGATATGTCGGCCTTCGGTCTGCGGGGATTTCCAGCGACGATCCTCGGCGGGCTCGACGCGGTAGGCGGCTCGGCCGCGGGCGGCTTCATCATTGGCATCCTTGAGAACCTCGGCGAGGGCTACGTAGGGCGCGGCCTCAAGGAGATCATCGGCTTTGTGATCATTCTGGTGGTTCTGATGATTCGACCCTTCGGCCTGTTTGGCACGCGCAACGTGGAGCGAGTCTGATGCGGGCGGGACATTTCAAGCAGAGTTACCTCGAGCTGGTGGCGCTGACCGACTCCGGCGCGGTCAAGGCATGGACTGCGATGTTGCTGGTGGGCTGCATGGCCTTGCCGTGGGTTGCGAGCTCCTATGTACTGGCGCTGGCGACCACCATTCTCATCACCGCGATTGGCGTAGTTGGCCTCAACCTGCTGACAGGAGTGTGTGGCCTCATCTCGCTCGGTCACGCCGGTTTTCTGGCGATAGGCGCCTACACCGCGGCCGTCCTCGCCGTCGACTACGCGGTGCCTATCATTCCAGGCATCATCTGCGGCGGTCTTTTGGCGGCGGCATTATCCCTGCTGGTCGGTATTCCCTCGCTGCGGTTGAAGGGACTTTATCTCGCGATCACGACGCTCGCGTTCACGATCATCGTGACGCACTCGATCCTGAACCTGGATTGGCTGACGCGCGGATCAGCCGGTCTGTCACTTCCGGCGGCCGATCTGCTCGGCATTTCGCTCGCCGGCAAGGTGTCGTTCTATTATTTCAGCCTGGCGGCCTGTGTGCTGTTCGTTGCCGCGGCCATGAACGTGATGCGTAGCCGGATCGGACGCGCCTTTGTCGCCATCCGGGACCACGACATCGCGGCCGAGATGATGGGCATCAATCTGGTTGCCTACAAGCTGATGGCCTTTGCTCTCTCGGCGTTCTTCACCGGCGCGGCCGGGGCGCTCGCCGCCTACCAGGTGCGTTACATCAATGTCGATAGCTTCGCCGTACTCGTGAGCATCGAAGCTCTGGCGATGATCATCGTCGGGGGGCTGGGGTCGATCGCAGGTGCCATTCTCGGCACCATTTTCATGTCGCTGCTGCCCGAGTTCACGAGGTGGTTGTTTGATGCGCTTGGCAGCGGGTTGACGGAGACCTTTTCGACGCGCGCGCTCGAGGTGCGAGGCCTGATCTATGGCGTCGTGATCATGACCGTACTGCGGGTACAGCCCGACGGACTGATCGGGCTGTGGCGCGATGCGAAGCGACTTTGGAGCAACTGGCCGTTCCGTTACTGAAATCCATAGAAACGACAGGGAGAAAGTGATGCATTTGATGAGAAGAGTCGCGGGCGCTCTGATGCTGGGGGCACTTGCCGGTACTGCGCATGCAGCCGACCCCGGAATCACCGACAAGGAGATCAAGATTGGAGAGGTGCTGCCGCTCACTGGACCTGTGAGCTTTGCCGGCGAAGCGCACTATCTCGGCACCAAGGTCGCGCTTGCGGAAGCCAACGCTACCGGCGGAGTGGCGGGGCGCAAAGTTGTTGCGGTGACCGAGGACGACGGTTACGTCCCGGCGCGCGCGTTCCAGGCGGCCCAGAAGCTTTTGGCTGAAGGCGTGTTCGCCGTTACCGGGACCTCGGGCACCAGTCATCTGAACGCGATGATGCCGTTGTTCATCGAACAGAAGGTCCTTACCATCGTTTCGATTAACCCGGCCGAGCAGGCCTACAATCCGGTCAAGAAGAACATCTTTGTCATCGGGACCGACTATGGCAACGCCCTTTATGCGGTGGTCAAGTACGCGGTCGAAAAGTTGGGCAAGAAGGACGCCCGTTTCGGCGTGATCTACCAGGACGACGACTTCGGCGCGAACAACCTGCTCGGCTACCAGCGCGCGGTTAAGGACTTTGGTTTGAAGAACGTGCTGGAGATTCCGTATAAGCGCGGCCAGAAGGACTTCTCGGCCGAAATGCTGCGCGTCCAGAACGAGAATGTGGGATTCATAGCGTCGGGCGGCATCATTGCGGAGAACGTCGCGATCTTCAAGGAAGCCAAGAAGCTCGGCTTGAAGGATTTGCGTGTGGGGACGGTGTGGACCGCCCACCTCCCCATCGTGCAGCAGCTCTCGGGCGAGGCGGGTGACGGCTACTACACGGCCGATTACATGGCCGATCTTTCCGATGCCGACGCCGCGCCGTTCGTGGAAGTCGCCAAGAAGTATCTATCCGCCGACGAAATGAAGAAGGTGAACCGTTACACGATGGCGTCCTACAGTGGCGCCAGCATCCTGATCCAGTCGATGCGCGCCTGCGAGAAGGACCTCACACGCGATTGCGTTATCGGCCAACTCGAGAGCGGCAAGAAGTTTTCCGTGAACGGCGCTACGGCTCCGTTCGGCTTTTCGCCCAGCAAGCACTTCTCGGACTCGCCGGTGCGTGTCTTGCAGAACGATTTCAAGAATGCGCGCTTTGTCCGCGTCCCAGAGTAGGGGTGCATAAGCCCATGCCTTCACGCCCGTTTTCTGCGTTCGAAATGCTATATGTAGGATCGCAGAATCGGCATGAAGGGACGAATTGATGGCAAGGACCACAGGCTCGACCGGGGTTAAGACCAAGGAGACCATCCGGAAGGCCGCCATCAAACGCATCTATCAGCATGGTTTCGAGGCGATGAAACTTCGCGACCTTGCTGATGATGTCGGAATCCAGGCCGGGTCGCTCTATAACTACATAAAATACAAGGAAGATTTCCTTTACTCGCTGCTCAAGGAGGTCCTGGTCGAACTGCTTGACGGTTTGGCTAAGGATCTGGAGGGCCCCGAGACGCCGCTTGCGGCGCTCGAGGCGTTCGTTGCATTCCACCTGCGCTGGCACACGGCTCGGCGGGAGGAGGTCTTCATCGGCAACATGGAGCTCCGCAGCCTGTCCGGGCCTCACCTGAACGAGATCGTGCGGCTTCGCGAAACGTACGAACGCAAGCTGCGCGATATCCTCGAGTGGGGAAACAAGGAAAAGATCTGGCGGGTGCGTGATCCCAAAGTGACGACTTACGCAGTGATCGCCATGCTCACCGGCGTGTGCAACTGGTATCGCCCCCGGGGGAGATTGTCTCAGGACGAGATCATCGAAATCTACCGCGAATTGGTGCTGCAAGGTATCGGCCTGATCAAGAAGTAGCGCGCCCCGGGTGGCCCGAGCCGCGTTGCGGCTGTGACCAATAAAAAAACGGTCAACCGCTTGTTTTCTTGCGCGAGGCCATCTAACAATTGAACGTCCGGACTCGGCGTCGTCGTTTGTGGATCGCCAAAAGGGAGAGTGAGATGCGATTTCGTAAGCCGTTGGCATTTTCCCATGCGATTGCCGCGACCTTCAGCGGGGTGGAGACAGCGTCCCCGTCGGCGATCCGCGATCTTCAGGAACACCGTCTCAGCGTGCAGCTCGATTATCTCGCGGCGCGCTCGGCCTTTTATCGGCGCCGCTTCCACGCGGCGAATATCGACGTGTCGCGTATCCGTACGATCGAGGATCTGGCGCGCGTGCCGTTCACGACCAAGCAGGACTTGCGCGACAGCCTTGCCGGAATGCCCCCGCTCGGCGAACATCTTGCAGCGTCGCTCGAAGACGTGGTGCAGATCCAGGCTTCCTCTGGCACCACGGGCAGTCCGTCCTATGTCGGCTTGACTGAGGCAGATGTGCTTGCCTGGCAGGAAATGACTGCGCGCGCACTGTTCGCGTGCGGGATGAGGCCGGGAGATCTCGTGCTGCACGGCTTCTCCATGAGCAAGGGATTTGTCGGCGGCATTCCGATTTTCCAGGCAATCCAGTATCTGGGGGCGCGCGATATTCCGATCGGCGCGGACGGCGGCTTCGACCGTTTGCTGATCGCCTGCCGCGATCTTCGTCCGCGTTGCATCGTCGGCACTCCGAACTTTCTGCTCTTCCTCGCGGAGAAGGCAAAAGAGCTCGCCGGCGTCGAAGCAGCTGAGCTTGGCGTCGAATGCCTGATCGTGGGCGGAGAACCCGGCGGCGGCATTCCGGCCGTGCGTCAGGCGATTGAGCAGCGCTGGAATGCGACGTGCCGCGAGCTGATGGGGGGGCACCGATCTGGGGTGCACTTATTGGGCCGAGAGCAACGCCGACGACGGCATGTACATGGTCGCGCCCGATCATATCCTGGTTGAGCTGATCGATCCGGAAAGCGGCGACGTGCGTCCTTTCGATGTCGGCGCGACAGGCGAGCTTGTCTATACTGCGCTTGGACGCGAGGCGTCGCCGGTGTTGCGGTTCCGAAGTGGCGACCATGTCATCGTGACGAGCGACGGACGCTCGGGTGGGGTGCGGACAACGCCCGCCGTCCGGTGTTTCGGTCGCACCGACGACATGCTGATCGTGCGAGGGGTCAATCTGTTTCCGTCGGCAGTCCAGGACGTTGTTGCCGCAACGCCGGGGACAAATCGCGTTATGCGCGTTGTCGCCGACTTCCCCGGTCACACGACCCAAGACAATCTGAAGGTTCTCGTCGAGCGCGCCGAGGGAGGGGATCCGAAAGGCGATGCGGTCCTCAAGAGCAATATCGAGGGGCGCATTCGAAACGCGCTGTCGGTCAAGGCAGACGTCACGATCATCGACGCGAACTTCTTCGAAAAGCCCGGCGCACGAAAGCTGTCGTTGACGCTGCGCAAGATGCCTGAATTGAGAGGGATGTGAGGGTATGACTGGCGGACTGGTCGAGAACCTCGAGACGGCATCGGTTGCTTCAGAAGCGGATCTGAACCGAGAAGCCTATCGGAAGCTGCTGGATGATCTGTTTGAGCGACGCCGTGCGGCAAGAGTCGGGGGTCCCGACGCCGCCCGGCGAAAGCATCGTGAGCGCGGCAAGCTCCTGGCGCGCGAGCGCATCGATGTCTTAATTGATCCAGGCTCGCCCTTTCTCGAACTGGCCGATCTTGCCGGCGAGGGACTCTATGAAGGTGTTCCCCCGGGCGCGGGGCTGATCACAGGCGTCGGCACGATCGCCGGGCGTTCATGCATGATCATCGCCAACGACGCCACGGTGAAGGGTGGCACGTATTTTGGAATGACCTGCCGGAAGCACGTGCGCGCGCAGCGCTTCGCCTGGGACAACCGCCTGCCCTGCATCACATTGGTGGACTCCGGCGGTGCATTCCTGCCCGATCAGGCCAACATCTTTCCCGATGAGGGGCTGTTCGGTTCGATCTTCCACAACCAGGTTGGAATGTCCGCGGACGGCATTCCGCAGATCGCTGTCGTGCTGGGTGCCTGTACGGCCGGCGGTGCCTACATTCCTGCGCTGTGCGACGAGGTCGTGATCGTGCGGGGGCAAGGGTTTATGTACCTTGGCGGACCACAGCTGGTTCAGGCCGCGACCGGTGAACTGACCGATGCCGAGGCCTTGGGTGGTGCGACGATGCACAGCCGCGTGAGCGGGGTGACCGATCATCTGGCCGAGAACGATGCCCATGCATTGTCCATCACGCGCCGGCTTGTCGCGGAATTGCCCGCTTCCGCGCGCCCGCGCCGGACACAAGCTGCTCCGGCGCCTGCGCTGCATCCGGCTGAGCGGATTTACGAGATCGTGAGCCGTGATGCTCGCAAGCCGACCGACACCCGGGCCATCCTCAAGTGCATGCTGGATGCGGGCGAGTTGCAGGAGTTCAAGGCCGAGTACGGCAACACGCTGATCACGGGATTTGGTCGCATCAACGGCCATCAAGTTGGAATTCTGGCGAATGCCGGCGTCCTGTTCACCGAGTCCGCGCTGAAGGCAACCCACTTCATCAATCTGTGTTGCCAGCGCGATGTTCCGCTGCTGTTTCTGGCCGACGTTTCGGGCTTCATGGTCGGGCGCGAAGCGGAGGCTGGCGGCATTGCGAAGGCCGGCGCGAAGTTCATCACGGCGATGAGCTCCGCATCCGTGCCGAAGTACACGATCATCGTCGGCGGATCATACGGCGCGGGATATCTCGCGATGTGCGGGCGAGCCTTTCGCCCCACGGCCATGTTCATGTGGCCGAACGGGCGTGCTGCGATCATGGGGCCTGAGCAGGCGGCGACGACGCTTGCGCTGGTGCGGCGGCAAATCGCCGAGCGCAATGGTCAGGAGTGGACTGCGGAGGTGGAGAAAGCATTCAAGGACCCGATCCGTCGCGAGTACGAAACCTTCGCCAACGCCTACAACTTTGCCCGAAATCTGTGGGTCGACGGGGTAATCGAGCCGGCGGAAACGCGCGATGTGATGACGTTGTTGCTCGATATTGCAAGCCGGACCCCGCGTCGCGAGACGCGATTCGGCGTATTTCGCATGTGAGGCGGAGTAGTCGCGTGTTTCGCAAGATCCTTGTCGCCAATCGTGGTGAAATCGCCTGCCGGATTGCCCGGACTTGTCGTCGTCTCGGAATCGAGGTCGCAACGGTACATTCGGCCGCCGATCGTGCCGCGCTCCACGTGCGCGAGATAGGTGAATCGGTAGAGATCGGGGCCGCGGCCGCCGGCGACAGCTACCTCGTTATCGAGCGTATCATCGAGGCCGCCCGGCGCGTCGGCGCCGACGCGGTTCATCCCGGCTACGGCTTTCTCGCGGAGAACGGCGACTTCGCGGAGGCTCTGAAAGATCACGGAATGGCCTTCATCGGACCGTCGCCGCAGGTGCTCAGAGACTTCGGCAACAAGGCCTCCGCCAAGCAGGTGGCGCGGCGCGCAGGAGTTCCCGTGGTTCCCGGGACGGATGAGCCCAGCGCTTCCGTCGAGGACATCGCGGCCGCCGTCGCAACCATGCGTCTTCCGGTTCTGCTCAAGGCGGCCTCCGGCGGCGGCGGCAAGGGGATGCGCGTCGTGACGAATGCCGCGACAGTGCGGGCCGATATCGCTGCCGCGATGCGCGAAGGCAAGAGTTCGTTCGGTGATCCACGTCTGATCGTCGAACAATTTCTGCCCGATGCCCGTCACATCGAGGTCCAGATCCTCGGCGACGGGCAAGGTAACGTCATTCATCTGTTCGATCGTGAGTGCAGCCTGCAGAGGCGGCACCAGAAGGTGATCGAAGAAGCCCCGGTCCTCAGCCTTGAACCGGTTCTGCGCGCCGAAATCCTGGCGCATGCAGTTCGGCTTGGCGCCAAGGCCCGCTATGCTGGCCTTGGCACGGTGGAGTTCATCGTGAAGGATGGAGCAGCCTTCTTCCTCGAGGTGAATCCGCGCATTCAGGTCGAGCACCCGACGACCGAATTGATTACCAATCTCGACCTGGTCGAACTGCAGATCCGCGCCGTCGCGACTGGCCGGTTACCGCTCTCGCAGGCCGACGTATCGGCTTCCGGTGTAGCGGTCGAAGCGCGGCTTTATGCCGAGGATGCCGACAAGGGCTTTCTGCCGTCTACGGGGACGATCGCGAAATTGCATCTGACCGATATGGTTCGGGTCGATGCGGGCGTTGCTGCGGGAATGCCGATCACGCCCTATTATGACCCTATGATCGCCAAGCTGATCGCGATCGGGGCGACGCGTGAGGAGGCCTATTCAAGGTTGACGATGGCACTGCGCGACTGCAGCGTCGGTGGCGTGACGACCAATTTGGGCTTTCTACACCGCATCGTTGCCGAGCCCGCCGTGCTGTCGAACGAAGTGCATACCGGCACCATCGACGCGATGACGGGCGCGAGCGGGGGAGCGGTCAGGCACCCGCTAGAAGTGCACATCGCCGCGGGTCTGTGGATATGGGCACGAAAGGATCGGACATGGTGCGGTTATGAAGGATTGACCGCATGGCGGCTGGGCGTGGGCAAGTCCGAGCCTGCAACGGTGCCGACGCTGCGGCTTGTCGCGTCGGGCCGGAACCACGAGGTGACGTTTGGCTATGCCGGCGGACGGGATTGTCTTGTGGTCGGCGTCGACGGAAATGTTCGGACGCTCGACTTCCAGGCACACGACAACGGTACGACCATGGTTTCGTGCGATGGGCTCGCGATAACGGTCACGCCGGTGCTGTCGGATACGTTCGCCGGTTTCGCGTCCGCCATTGCGAGCTCCAGCTTCGAGGTGCATCCTTATCTGTCGGGCTCATTGCTCGCGCAAGCCGGCGCCGGCGACGGACAGGTTCGTGCGCCGATGATGGGCCGCATCGTGTCGGTTCATGCGGAGCAGGGGCAGCTGATCGCCGCCGGCGACGTGCTTGCGGTGATGGAGTCGATGAAAATGGAGCTGTCCATCGTTGCGCCGCTTGCGGGTCGGGTCACTGCCATCGAGTGTCCAATGGGATGCACCGTCGAGCGCGATCAGGTGGTGTTCGTCGTGACGCCGGAATCGGAGTAAATTTCCATGAGCGATCTGCCGTCGTATATCGAGATCCACGAGGAGGGACCCCGAGAGGGGTTCCAGTTCGAGAAGACGATATACCCTTTGGCGGATCGGGTCGCCTTGGTCGACGCGCTGTCGCGAACAGGACTGAAGCAGATCCAGGTGGCATCGTTCGTCAATCCGAAACGCGTGCCGCAGATGGCAGATGCCGCCGAACTCTTCGCGCACATCGAGAAAGTTCCCGGCGTCGCGCATACCGCATTGTGGCTGAACGAGAATGGGTTCAGGCAAGCGGCGGGCGCAAGAAACGTTGATCTCAAGGGGATATTACTGTTCTACGCCTCCAACGCGTTCGCGTTGCAAAACAACGGGCGCACTGCTGAGGCCATGTTGCAGCAGCAGGACGATTGGATCCGGCTCTACGATGAGGCGGGCGTACCTATTCAGGCCGCTTACATCATGACGGCATTCGGCTGCAATTTGCAGGGCGATGTCCCGGTCTCGGCTGTCACGGACCAGGTGCGGTGGATTGTGGATCGCTTCAAGGAAGATCGTCGGCCACTTCCAGCGATCTACTTGGCCGACACGGTGGGGTGGGCCGTGCCTACCGAGATCGAGCGTCGCATCGGCGCCGTTCGGGAAGTCGTGCCCGACGCTCGCATCGGATTGCACCTCCACGATACGCGGGGTAGTGGCCCCGCCAGCTTTTACGCTGCCCTGCGCATGGGGGTCGATCTGTTCGACAGCTCCGTCGCCGGATTGGGCGGCTGTCCGTTTGCCGGACATGAGAATGGCGCGGCCGCCGGGAACGTTTGTACCGAGGATATGGTCTTCATGGCCCATGAAATGGGAATCGCAACCGGTGTCGACCTCGATGCACTGATTGAGGCCGCGCGGCTGGCAGAGCGGATCATTGGTCGTCCTCTTGGAGGACGGGTCATGCACAGTGGCTCGCTCAAGCAATTCCGGGTCCGGCATCAGTGAGAAGATCAGCAGATCGTCTGTTGATCTGGGCCTTGGAAACGCCCAAGAGGCTGAGGTGCGCGTGGCACGGCCACAAATGCGGGAACATCAAAGGAGAACGTCCATGTCAACTCGTTACGCGGCCTATACGAAGTTGAAGCTCGACTATCCCTCAAAGCGCGTCTTGCGGCTGACGTTCGACCGGCCCGAAACGTACAATTCGGTCGATGCGGAGACCCACACCCAGCTCACGCATATCTGGCGCGACATCAATGACGATCCGGATATCAATGCCGTCATCGTTACGGGAGCGGGGAAGGCCTTTTCGGCCGGCGGCGATTTCGAGCTGATCAAGAGCCTCCTCGACAATCCGGTGGCGCGCATGGCCACCTGGAAGGAAGCAAAGGATCTCGTCTACAACGTTATCAACTGCAACAAGCCGATCATTTCGGCCATCAACGGTGTCGCGGTTGGCGCGGGTCTTGTTGTCGGGATTCTTGCTGACGTATCGATCTGCGGAAAGTCCGCACGCATCGTCGACGGTCACACCCGGCTTGGCGTCGCAGCGGGCGATGTCGCCTGCATCATTTGGCCGCTGCTGTGTGGTCTGGCCAAGGCCAAATACTATCTGATGACCTGCAAGCCGTTATCCGGCGAGGAGGCCGAGCGGATCGGGCTCGTCTCGCTCTGTGTCGAGGACGCCGACCTGCAGAAGGTGGCGCTCGAAACCGCCGAAGACCTGGCGAGCGGTGCGCAAAGTGCGATCCGCTGGACGAAATACGCGTTGAACAACTGGCTTCGGGTCAATGGTCCGCTGTTCGACACATCGACCGCGCTGGAAATTCTCGGCTTTAGCGGACTGGAGGCTCGTGAAGGCCTGGCGTCCCATCTTGAGAAGCGTAAGCCAGTATTTCCGCCGGAATGCCCGATTTGATCTCGTGAGGCAACCGATGACGACCGGACTCAGTAGGGAAATCGGTGCGGCATGTGCGGTTGGGACCGTTGGCGACCTGTTTGAAGCATGCGCCGAGGTCAACGCCGAGCGAGTCGCGATCGAATATCGCGATCGATGCATCTCTTATCGAGAGCTTCTCGATCGCGTCCGACGGCTGAGTGCCGTGCTCACCGCGCGTGGGCTGAAGCGCGGTGATCGGCTTGGCTTGCTCTCGCGAAACCGCCCTGAATATCTTGAGGTCGAACTCGCGGCAGCTCATCTCGGGGTCATTACGGCCTGCCTCAACTGGCGATTGGCAGGTCGCGAACTCGCTCATTGCATCGAGCTTATCGCGCCGGCACTGCTGATCGTAGAAGCCGATCTGGTGAGCAGCCTCCCGCCTGTCCCTGGATCGCCATCCGTTCTCGAAATCGGGCCGCATTACGAGAGTGAACTCGCACAGCAGGTAGGGAGCTTTCCTCCGTCTGTGGCACGCTCGGAAGACGGCCTTGTCATCCTGTACACGAGTGGGACGACCGGCCTTCCGAAGGGAGCGGTGATCTCGCACCGGGCCATGATCATGCGTGCGCTGACATTCTCCTCGGAGCTCGGCATAGCACCGCATGACGCGTTCGTCGCTTGGGCTCCCCTGTTCCACATGGCTTCGAACGATCACGCACTCGCCACGCTTATGCGTGGCGGGACAGTGCTCGTCATCGACGGATTTCAGTTGGAGCCGCTTCTGACCGCCGTGTCCCGGCACAGCATCGGCTGGTTGCTCTTGATACCGGGCATGATCGAAGCCTTTGTCGAGGGCTTAAAAGCTCACCAGGAACCTGTGAAGAAGGTGCGGGTATGCGGGGCCATGGCAGACCTCGTGCCTCCGCACCTGATCGCAGAGGTGACCGCGCTGCTGGGCGCGCCATACCTGAACAGCTTCGGGTCAACCGAGACTGGCCTTCCTCCCGCAACGCGAGCGTTGATTTCGCCGGGAGTAGTTCCGACAAGATTATCCAAACAGCAAAACGGGTTTTGCGAGATCAAATTGGTCGACCCCGCAGACGAGGAGGTCGCACCAGGCGAGCCTGGAGAACTGGCCGTGCGCGGCTCTACATTGTTCTCTGGCTATTGGCAGGCCCACGAGGCGAACGCGGAGGCATTCCGCGGCGGCTGGTACCACATGGGTGACGTCTTCAGGCGCAACGCCGACGGGTCCCTCGATTTCGTGGACCGAGCCAAATATCTGATCAAGTCCGGCGGCGAAAATATCTATCCTGCCGAGATTGAGCGCGTCCTGTTGCGCGACAAGCGCGTGACGGAGGTCGCGGTTGTGCGCGCCGCGGATCCCAGATGGGGAGAAGTCCCGGTCGCCTTCGTCGCGTGCGGCGGGGACGAGCCGCCAACCGAGGCTGAACTCGTCGACCTGTGCGCCCGCGAGCTTGCCGGCTACAAAAGGCCACGCATATTCCACTTCATTGGCCTCGCCGAGTTCCCGCGATCCACGAGTGGCAAAGTCCAGCGCCAGGAACTCGAGCGCAGGCTCAAGCCCTGACGGCTGCTGCGCAAGGCACGAACTCGCCAAACGATCAGGGCTGTAAACTGGCTCCAATCTCGGCGGCGGCATCGATCAGGCTGTCGAGATAGCGCGGACTGCCGTCCTCGCGGACCAGTCGCGACGTCAGGGTGGTGATGCTGAGGCTTGCCACGAAAGCGCCGTTGCGATCGAAGATCGGCACACCGAGACCAGCAAGCCCCACGACATAATCGTCGACGGCCAACACCCATCCACGCGCGCGAATGGCAGCGGAATCGGCGCGCAAGACCGCCGGATCGACCTGGGTGAACGATGTCATGGGCGTGAGCGGCCCGGCCAGCACACGCTCGCGTTCGGCTGCATCGATGTACGCGAGCAAGGTTCGGGCTCCGCCAGCATAATTCAGCCCAATGCGGCCACCGATGGTGGCCCACGGCGTGTCGATGTGGAGGGAGCGCGCGCGGACGCGATCGATGCACAGCGCCTCGCCCTGATGGTAAACCCACAGGAAGGCCGTGGCGCCGGTCGTCTCTGCAATCCGCGTCAGGAACGGTGCAGCAATTTCTCTCAGATCGCCGCCGACACTCACTGCCGGCGCCAACATCAGGACAGCGGCGCCGAGTGCGTAAGTCTGCGATTGCTGATCGACGTGGATGAAATCCACCGCGGCCAGCGTGTGGAGCAGCCGTCGTGCAGTGCCCTTGTCGAGCGCGGTTGCGCGGGCGAGTTCGGTGAGAGTCAAACGAGAATGTCCGGGCGAGAAGGCTTTGAGCAGCGCGGCAGCGCGCTCGACGGCTCGCACCACTGGCAAGCTCGACTTGCGATGCGGATCTGATGCGTGAGTTGCGACAGGCGGGGTCAACGGTATCTCGCTCAAAAAACAATGAAAGAGGCTGAGGGGAAGCCATCAGGGCACCGCAGTCGTGATTGGGCCTGAAGACTCACCTTTGGCGCGATCGTCATGTCTTACCGCCTCTAGTCTCAATCAAATTAGCAGCAAGCCTCTTGCCTGAAACGCCGCGGCGCGTGTTATCACGTGACACATGATGTCATGCCTTGACACGATTGGAAAGGGCCGACACTATCGATTTGGGAAGCTGCGGCCTCTGCTCCGGGTGACGAGCGCTGCTCCAAAGGGACGCATCACGACCCTGACGCGCGCTTCATCGCGGGTGGATGGGCTTGAAGCGGTCGACGTCGAACAGGCCGGCAATCAGAAACGGTCGATGGTTAGAGGAAGACTAAGGAAGGGTTTGGAATGAGAAGCCGCATATTCGCATACGCTCTTGGCGCCGCTCTCGGCGTGACGCTCGCAACGACAGCGCCGGCCGCCGAAATCGCTATCGGCGTGATCGGCCCGCTGAGCGGACCAGCCGCACAGTCGGGAATATCGATGCGCCAGGCCTATGAGGCCGCGGCGGCCCAGGTCAACAAGGACGGCGGGATCAAGGTCGACGGCGAGCAGAAGACGATCAAGCTCATCTTCGAAGACAGCGCCTCGCGGCCCGAAGTTGGCGTCAGCGCCGCACAGAAGCTGCTAAGCCGCGACAAGGTCGATATCCTCGTCGGCGACAGCATCGCCAGCTCCGTCACGCTCGCCATCATGGAGGTCGTGCCAAGCTTCGGCAAATTTGCCATGAGCGGCCAGCCGGTCTCGATCGAGATCGCCAAGAAGATCCAGTCGGACCCGAAGCGTTTCGCCAATTTCTGGAAATCAAGCTTCAATAGCGACGCCTATGCGCAGGCCGTGTTCGCATCCACCAAGGAACTGATCGACGCAGGAAGCTTCAAGCCCAAGAGCAAGAAGATTGCCTTCGTGGTGGAAGACACGGACTACGGCAAGTCAAACGCCGAGTACACGATTCCGCTGTTCGAAAAGGATGGCTGGAAGGTCTCGTCGAAGGAAGTCGTAGCTCTCGGGCACGCTGATTTCTATCCGCAGCTTTCGAAAATGCGGGCCGATGAGCCGGACATGATCGTCTCGATCTTCACCTCCGTGAATTCCGGCATCGCACTGGTCAAGCAGATTCAGGAACAGGGTCTCAAGTCGCTGCACATGGCCGTCTACTACCCGATCCGCCCCGAATTCCTGGCGGGCGCGGGGAGCGCGGCCAATGGTCTGCTTTGGACGCCGTTCTTCTTCGATCCGGTGAACAGCGCCCAGCACAAGGCCTTCGCTGCGGAATTCAAGAACCTGGCCAAGGTGGTGGGCAATGGCGATCATGCGCAGGGCTACTGCGAGATGATGCTGCTGCTGAACAATCTCAAGGCTGCCGGCACGGTCGAACCGGCCAAGCTGTCGGAGGCGTTCGCCAAGAGCGACACCAAGTGCGCCATCGGCCGCTATGTCTATGACACCGAGCTGCACACGCCGCGCATTGGTGCTGACTACATCCCCGTCCCGGTCGCCCAGATCCAGAACGGGACCAGCTTCGCGATCTGGCCGTCGACGGTTGCAACCGCAAAGTTCAAGCCCGCCCAGTAAAACCCGGCGGGACCCGGTGGGCATTCCAACCGGGTCCCGTCGATCCCTTGATCCCCTATGCGGACGACTGTTCAATGCCGAACGTGCCCTCGAAGACGCTCCTCAGGGTCGACGACATCACCATGGCATTTGGCGGCATCGTTGCCGTTGCCAATCTGTCCCTGACAGTCGAAACCGGCGAGATCCTGGCGCTCGTCGGGCCCAACGGCGCCGGCAAGACCACGACGTTCCACGTCATTGCCGGAGTCCACAAGCCGACTGCGGGTCGCATCATCTTCGACGACCAGGACATCACCTTCTACAGGCCTGACGGTCGCTGTCGCGCCGGGGTGGCGCGTACATTCCAGATCACGCAACCCTTTCAGGAATTGACGGTGGAAGAGAACGTGATGGTGGGCTCGCTCGCCTACCATCGCAGCATTGCGGATGCGCGCAAGGACGCGCGCCGCTACGTGGGAATGGTGGGGCTGAGCGACCGGGCCAACGTGCTCGCCAAGGGGCTCAGCACCGGCCAGCGCAAGCGGCTCGAGATGGCGCGCGCGATGGCGACGCGGCCCAAGCTTCTCCTGCTCGACGAGGTGACCGGCGGTGTCGACCAGAAGAGCATCCCGGGGCTGATCGAACTCGTGAAGCAACTTCGTCGCGAGGGACTGACCCTTGTGATCATCGAGCACAACATGCGCGTCATCAACGAGCTCGCTGATCGCGCGATCTTCATGAACCGCGGCAAGAAGATGGCCGAAGGCACGCCGGAAGACGTCATGCAGCGGCCGGAGGTCGTCGAACTCTATCTGGGGGAGGAGGTCCTACATGGCTGAAGCTCCCATGCTGCAGGTCGAAAACCTCAACGTTCTCTACGGCGACTTTCAGATTCTCTGGGACGTCTCCATGACGGTCGGCGCGAAGGAGGTCGTCGCCGTGCTCGGCCCCAACGGTTCCGGCAAGAGCACGGTGCTCAAGGCCATCATGGGACTCACCCCGGTCCGCTCCGGCAAGATCATTTTCGAGGGCGAGGATCTGACGAAGGTGCCCACCCATGAAATGGTCGCCCGCGGCATCTCGATGGTGCTGGAACGACGCCGCCTGTTCGGCGCCATGACCGTACGCGAGAACATCCTGCTTGGCGCCTATCACCGCAGCGTCAACAAGGACATCGCCTCGCGTCTCGAATGGGTGGAAAGCCTCTTCCCGATCCTTGCCGAACGGCGAGACCAGATCGCGGGGCGGATGAGTGGTGGCGAACAGCAGATGGTGGCCATTGCGCGCAGCCTGATGTCGCGTCCGCGGCTGCTGCTGATGGACGAGCCCTATCTCGGATTGGCTCCAAAGATCGTCAGCCAGATCGCCGGCATCATCCAGCGGATCAACCAGGAGGGAATCTCGGTGGTCTTCAACGAGCAGAACGTCCATCTTTCATTCGGCGTGTCCCATCGCGGTTACCTCCTGGAGAGCGGACGCATGATGCTGACGGGTACCGGCGAGGAGATGATCCATTCGGACGTTATCCGTCGCGTTTATCTGGGCGTCTAGGCGCGAGGAAGCCTCCGATGACCATCTCTCTCTTCATCGAGCAAATCATCAACGGGTTGATCATCGGATCAATGTATGCGCTGGTCGGAAGCGGTATTGCGCTGATCTACGGCACTATGCGCGTGCTTAATCTGGCGCATGGCGAATTCTACATGCTGGGCGGCTACCTCGTCTTCCTTCTGGTCGTCACTTGCGGGGTTCCTGCCTATCTGGCGATACCGATAGCGCTGTTGGCTGCCTTCCTCCTCGGCGCTCTCATTCAGCGAATTACAATCCACTATCTGCTGCAACGAGAGGGATGGGCCTTCTCGACCATCGCCGTCACGCTTGGCCTGTCGATCTTTCTTCAGAATTCCGCCCTGCTGCTGTTCGGCGAGAATGTGCAGAGCGTACCTTATTATGTGACCGGTATCGTCGAATTCGCGGGTATCCGCATTCCCATGCAGCGCCTGCTCATACTGGGCGTCGCGATTCTGACTATTGCGGTCATGACCTATGTGCTGAAAGCCACCCGGCTTGGCTGGGCGATCCGCGCCACCTCGCAGGACCGGGATGCCGCTGCTGTCGTTGGCATCCCCGCGTCGCGGATCTATCTCATCACCTTCGGCATTGCCGCTGCGCTGGGCGCCATCGCCGCGGCGATGATGGCGCCGATCTACGCCATCACGCCATGGAGCGGCCTTCCCATCCTGTTCAAGGGCTTCGTCGTGGTCATTCTCGGTGGTCTGGGTAGCTTTCCCGGAGCGATCGTCGGCGGTCTTCTTCTCGGCGTGGTCGAGGCAGTCGGTGTGCAGCTGACATCCACGGAATGGAGAGATGTCATTGCCTTCGCTCTCATGATCGCGGTGATCTGGGTTCGGCCTTGGGGCCTGTTCGGCAGCAAAAGCTGACGATGCCACTGCTCGCGATTTCATCTACTTGTATATGGTTGGGTAGAACGCATGTTTCAGCCGCTTAGGCCATGGCAATGGCTTCTCGTCGCGATCACGCTCGCCGCGCTGGCTGTCTTGCCGCTGCTTTCGAGCAACTCCTACGTGCTCCACGTGTTGATCCTGTCGATGATCTTCGGGATATTTGCCTCGGCGTGGAATCTGGTGACCGGGTTTGCAGGCCTCAAGACATTCGGTCACCATGCCTTCTTCGGCATTGGCGCATATTCCTCCGCGCTGGTCGCCCTCCATTCAGGCCTTAGTCCCTGGCTTACGATCTGGATCGCTGCCTTGATCGCCACCGTGGCTGGACTGTTCATCGGGCTGCCGATCCTGCGCATCAGATCGATGCCGCATGTGGCCATCGTGACACTTGGCTTTGCCGAGATTGTGCGCATCACCATCTCCAACCTGCAATCGATCACGCGCGGCGAACTCGGACTTTGGGGCATTCCACCGTTCGAAAGCTTCACGCTGCCGGTGCTCGGCGAGATGAAGTTCTCGCCGGCGGACAAGGCCGGATACTACTACCTTATCCTGGTGCTCTTGGTGTTCTCGACAGGCCTGATTACGCTTCTCATGCGGTCCAAGTCGGGGCTCGCCCTCGTCGCCATGCGAGACGCCGAAGATGCTGCCGAGAGCCTCGGGGTGAATCTGACCCGTCACAAGTTGTTGGTGTTCGGCGTCAGTGCCTTCCTGGTCGGGCTCGCGGGTGCGTTCTTCGGCCACTACATCGGGATCCTCACACCGAGCGCGGCTGTCGGGCCCGATCTCATGATTCTCGTCATCGCCATGGCGCTCGTCGGTGGCCTCGGCACATTGAGCGGACCGCTCGCCGGTGCGCTGGTCCTCACATGTGTCGTCGAGTTGCTGCGCGATCTCAACGACCTGCGGCTGCTGATCTACGGCGCGATCATCGTCATCGTTGTGATGTTCCTGCCCAAAGGGCTTGCAACGCTCGGGCCGATCGTGCGGCGGCGCTTTACCTACCTTAGGGCTCCCACCACGTCACCGGCCAAACACCTCTAGCCTTTGTCCGGCCGGACTGCGCACAGACCAATCATAAACAGGGAACAAATCATGTTGGATCAGGACGTCGCGTCCGCCATCATCGAGGCTGTCGATCGAAGCTTCGACAGGCAGCTTCGTTTCACTCAGGATTTCGTGCGCATCCCTTCGTTGCGCGGCCAGGAACACACGGTTCAGGATTTCATGGCCAGCGCGATGGCCGAGCGCGACCTGTCCGTCGACCAATGGCGCATCGACGTTGACGACATCAAGCATCTGCCGGGATTCGCCCCTGTCACGATATCCTACGAACATTCCTTCAACGTCGTCGGTACCTACCGGCCGGCGACACGCAAAGGGCGATCGCTGATCTTCAATGGTCATGTCGACGTGGTGCCGACTGGAGATGCAGCGCGATGGACAACCCCGCCGTTCGAGCCACGCATCGACGGCCACTGGATGTACGGTCGCGGCGCGGGCGACATGAAATCAGGTCTCGCCGCAACGCTCTTCGCCTTCGACGCGGTGCGTGCGGCCGGTTTCCAGCCCACCGCGCCGATCCATTTCCAGTCGGTCGTCGAAGAGGAATGCACCGGCAACGGAACGCTCGCCTGCCTGCAGCGAGGATATAAGGCGGATTGCGCCTTCGTGCCCGAACCATTGCAGCCAAAGTTGCTGCGCGCCGAGATCGGGCTGATCTGGTTTCGCGTGCATGTTGCCGGCGATCCGCAGCACGCATCCGGCTTCACTTCGGTCGGCGCCAACGCGATCGAGAAGGCGCTTGCCCTGTGGCCCCACATCAAGGCGCTGGAAGACCTGTGGAACGCACGCAAGTCCGATCACCCGGTCTACAAGAATCATCCGCATCCGATTCGATTCAACATCGGCGAGATCACCGGCGGCGAATGGACGTCGAGCGTGCCATCGACGGCAACGCTCCATGTACGCTGCAGCGTCCTCCCTGGTTGGAGCCTCGCCGAGGCGTGTGCGGAGATCGAGGCATGCGTGCGCAACGCTGCACTGACGGACCCATATCTGTCCAACAATCCTCCTCGGATCGAATATCACGGGCACATGGCGGAGGGCTACGTGCTCGAGAACGGTGCGGCTCAGGAGGCAGTCCTGGCAGACAGCCATCGGATGGTGTTCGGCACGGCTCTGGAAGAGGAGGTGACGTCGGCAGCAACGGACGCGCGTTTCTTCGGGCTCTATCAGGGAACGCCGGCCATCGTGTACGGGCCAATTTGCGAGAGCGCTCATGGGTTCGACGAGCGCGTCGATCTCAATAGCCTGCGCGCTGTGACCAAGACCATGGCGCTATTCCTTGCGGATTGGTGTGGAATCGAGCGAGCGAAAGCATGAGCATACTCCGGGTTGATGGCGAGCGGCTTTGGTCCTCGCTGATGGAAATGGGAACCTTCGGCCAGACGCCAGGCGGTGGTTGTAGGCGGCTGGCGCTGACGGACGAGGACAGGCAGGCGCGTGACCGGTTCTGTAGCTGGGCGAAAGCATTGGGCTGCAGCGTCACCGTCGATCGTATCGGCAACATCTTTGCCCGGCGCGAGGGCACGGACTCGCGCGCGGCGCCGGTCATGATCGGGAGCCATCTCGATACGGTGCCGACCGGCGGCAAGTTCGACGGCGTGCTCGGGGTGGTCAGTGGAATCGAGGTGCTTCGCCGCCTCGATGAGCTCTCGATCAAGACCAAAGCGCCCGTGGAAGTCGCCGTCTGGACCAACGAGGAGGGATCGCGCTTTTCGCCGATGACGCTTGGATCTTCGGTGTTCGCCGGCGATTACGGCCTCGAAGCGGGCCTCGGCCGCACCGACGGCGACGGGGTCACTGTGGCTGATGCACTCGCGCGCATCGGCTATGCCGGCAAAGCCCCCGTAGGCGGTCGCGAGATTTCGGCCTATCTCGAACTTCACATCGAGCAGGGGCCGTTGATGAAGGAAGGCGGCGAGCAAATCGGCGTCGTGAACGGATCCTTCAACGCTCGCTACTTCGTCGCGACTGTGACAGGTGAGCCCGCGCACGTGGGGCCGACGCCCATGGACATGCGTCGCGACGCACTGGTCGCTGCGGCCGCGTTGACCCTGGAGATCGACCGGATCGGTCGATCACGGGGGCGCGAAGGCCGGTCGAATGCGCCGCATCTTTCACTCTATCCTAATGTGCGCGGGGTCATTCCCGGCGAGGTCCGCTTGAGCTGCGATGTTCGGCATAGCGATCGAACGGAAATGCTGGCGATGGAGCAGGAACTGCGCGACGCTTGCGTCAAGGTGGCGTCGGAGCGCGGCGTCGAGATATCACTCGAGCAGTACTTCGAATTCGGCCCCATCGAATTTGATCCTGGCATGACGGCGATGGTGCGGGAGACGGCAAAGGCGCTCGAGCTTTCGCACCGGGACATTCTTACGGTTGCCGGCCATGACGCGGTACCGATGAACACAATCTGCCCAACCGCGATGATATTCGTGCCAAGCGAGAGCGGGATCAGTCACAACGAGGCCGAATACAGCACACCTCAACAATGTGCAGATGGAACCGACGTGTTGCTGAACATGGTGTCGAAGCTTGCGGGTTAATTGACCGATTATCGCGCGACAAATAGCGGCTCAGAAACGACGTACTGTCTCGTTACGTCGACATGCCGAATAGCCTGCGCACTGCTGGCAGCCACTCGCCGGTCATCGTGAACTCGAGCCCAAGTCGGGCTCCGCAGGCGATCGCCAGCATGGTGATCGGCGCCGAGAGAGCAAGCGTCGAGAATGCGGTCAATCCCTGGCCGATGGTGCATCCCATCGACATGACCCCTCCGATGCCCATCAGAAGCGCGCCGGTCATGTGACGCTTCAATTCGCGAGCGTCATCGCAGGCTTCCCAGCGGAAGCCACGCGCGAGCATTGCCGCGGCAAAAGAGCCCGCTACAACGCCGGCAACGGAGCCGATGCCGAAATTCAGGCGCGCACCTGAGAAGGTAGCGATGTATAGGATCGTGTCGCCGAGCGGAGCGACAAAAGTGAGCGAGGAAACTCGGGCGGGATAAAATTCGTCATCCGCGAGCCATCCCGTCGCGAACCAGCCGAACGCGATGGCGGCGCCGACGGCAAGGCCGGAAAGCAATAGTCTGCGCGATCGGATCAGTTTTCCGTCCGCGAGCGCCCAGAAGGCCAGCGTGGCCGCAACCGATGCGACGAGAATTGCGTGCGTCGAGGTGCCCACAGCGAGCAGCGATGTCATCGTCTGATTGGTGCCCTCGGGCAGCCGGATGGCCAAGGGCTCGATCAACGCCAGGCGCAGCATCCCCGTAATGCCGCGCATGGTCGCGAGCGCCGAGAGACCGAGCACAAGAAAGACCACGATGGCGCGCAAATCGCCGCCGCCGACACGGACGAGCGTGCCGAAGCCGCAGGTGCCGACCAGCGCCATGCCGACGCCGAACATCAGCCCGCCGACGATCGCGCCACCGAAGCCGATTGACGACGTCAGGTAGATCGACCGCGACAGATCGACGACGCTAAATTCAGCCAGTGCCTGCGTCGCAAGCATCGCGACGGCGGCTGCAAGGGCGAAGGACTTCAACCGGCGGAAATCCGATCCGAAGAACGCGTCCTCGAGCATTGCAAGCGTGCAGAAACGTCCCGCCCGGCCGGCAACACCGAGCACCGCGCCTGCGGCAAGCCCGCATGCGAACGCTATGATCGAAGGACTCAGCATGCCTCCCGGACGTCTTTGTTCTGCTTACTCGGCAGTCTGCGCTAGGAAGATCCGAAAATCCAGAGTGGAAAATCACCGGCGGCGCCGGCGCACCGGCTCGCAGAACACGTCGTAGATGGCGGTGAGAATCTTGCGGACGTCTTCGTTGGCCAGACTGTAGTAGATCGCCTTGCCGTCGCGGCGGGTCGTCACCAGCCGGTCCAGCCTGAGGCGCGCGAGCTGTTGCGAGACGGTCGACTGCCGCTCGCCGAGGAACTGCTCGAGTTCGGTCACCGATTTCTCGCCTTCGGCCAGGATGCAAAGCAGGAGCAATCGAGACTCGTGCGACAGGGCCTTCAGCATGTCGCTGGCCTCGCGCGCCTTCTCGATCATCTGCTCGAGCTCGGCGGAACCCTCGATATCCTTCAGCTTTGGCAATGGCATCGCGTCAAATTCCCCTGGCTCAAAATCTCGGAGATCGGTCACGATCTTTCCGGCCCCGATCCCGTGCCGGCGAGGATCCGGTCCAACAGGCCGAAGAAGAAGGCATCTCCCGGATAACCTCGAATGCGCCCGATCTCGCGGCCCTCTTTTACCACGACGAAAGTCGGCGTGAAGGCGCCCGGATCGATTCCGGCGAGGTCGGCGGGAAGGGGGCCGTTTAGGTCGACGCGACGCAGCGGCGCGATTTGGCCTTCCTCGGTCTTGCCGTAGATCGGCGCGATCTCGGCGTCAAAGCGCGCGCACCAGACGCAGCCCGCCCGCTCGAACATGACGAGCTCGGCGGCACGCGAACCCGTCGCCGGGAGCGTGAAGGCACTAATGGCCAGGAGGATTGCGATGATTCGGCTCATGCCTTCTAAACGATCTCTGGACTTCCTCGGCGCTTTATATCATTAAATTCGTATATGTTATAGGGATGAGACGCAATGACCTTGGACGTCACGCTCGGTGCAGCCTTCGTCGCGGGCCTGTTGTCGTTTCTGTCGCCCTGCATCCTGCCCCTGGTCCCGCCCTTTCTTTGCTACATGGCGGGCGTTTCGGTCACGGATCTCTCCGACGGCCGTTCCGATCTGCGCCCCCGCATCCTGATTTCCGCGCTGGCCTTCGTCGCGGGCTTCTCCCTCGTGTTCGTTGCGCTCGGCTCGACCGCATCGATTGCCGGACGCTTCGTTTCCGCCCATTTGTCGACGCTCGGCATCGTCGCCGGCGCACTGATCATCGTCATGGGCCTGCATTTTCTCGGCGTGCTCAGGATTCCGCTGCTCTATCGCAGCGCGACGGTGCAGGTCGACAGCCGGCCGGCCGGCGTGGCGGGCGCCTTCGTCATGGGCCTGGCGTTTGCGTTTGGCTGGACCCCCTGCGCAGGGCCGATTCTCGCTGCTGTGCTGATGATGGCAGGGGCCGAGGACACGACGGGCCGAGGAGCGCTCTTGCTGCTCGCTTATTCGGTCGGGACCGGCATTCCCTTCCTGACCGCCGCGGCCTTCACCGGCCGCTTCATCGCGGCGCTGGGCCGCGCGCGCCGGCATCTTGGCGCAGTTGAGAAAGCAATGGGGGCCTTTCTGGTCGTAACCGGATTGATGTTCCTGACCGGCTTGATGCCTGCGGTCTCCGAATGGCTGCTGCAGCATTTCCCTGGATTGACCAGCATCGGCTGAACTTAGCCAAAGCGGAAATCGAGGAGCTGCGCATAGGATTGCAGCTCTATCAGATAGCGATGCACGAGCGGTCCGTCGCCCGCCATTGCTGCATGGGCGATCTCGCCGCTGCTTGCGACCGCGCCATCGATCAAACGGCGGAATTCACTCTTTTCCGCGACGTCCGCGCGGGCCCAATCGTTGCAGCGCTGCAGGCGATCGCGCAGCGCGCTCGCGGTGGCGACCGTATCCTCGGCACGCGCAGGTGCAGGCTGCTCGCCGAACTGCGTGGCCGCAACGCGCAGCTTCTCCATGGCCGGCGCGATCTCGAAGACGCAGTCGCCGAGATCGTAAAGGCCCGAACTGCGCCTGAGTTCATGAAAGGATTGGCGAAGCGAAAGCAGCTCGCGGCCGGCGCCGCCATTGTCCCCGCCGTCTAGCGCGCGTGTCGCCGCCTTGAGCTGTTCGCTGCCTTGGGCGAGAAATTCGGCCAGCGCAGCCGGCTCGTAAGGGGGCAGGGGCCCGGACGCTGTGGTCTCCTGAAGCCGCTTCCACGCCGCCATGGCTTCATCGGACTCCATTTGCGCCAGCGCGGTGTTGCCGGTGCGGGAATAGCTCGCGGCGGTGCGCAGATTGGCCATGATCGGCTCGATTGCCGATGCGAAATCTCTGGGCTTGCCGACGTCGGCACCGAGAACGAGCCCGCACGAGGCCAGCCATGCCAGCAGGGTGATGGTGCAGCGCAAGACAGTAAATCCTTGTTACATTCGAGTATTTGAATATCATAATGGAAATGATCGATGTGCAAGAGGACAAATCCCAGATGTCGCCCAGCAAGCCGACACGGCGCAAAGTTCTCGCATGGGCGCCCGGTGCCGCTCTTGTCGCGAGCTTGCGCGCGGCGCGTGCCGAGCCGGCGCCCGGAGATGACGGGCTCTATCACGAGCCGTGGTTTCTGCAGAGCTTCCTCGATCTGCGCGAGGATCTCGACAGCGCTGCCGCCGGCGGCAAACGCCTCGCCATCATGTGGGAGTTGCGTGGCTGCCCCTATTGCCGCGAGACGCATCTGGTGAACTTCGCCGACGCCGACATCACGAAATACATCCGCGACAATTTCGAGGTGTTGCAGCTCAATCTGATCGGCTCTCGCAAGGTTACGGATTTTGACCGCCAGGAATTGTCCGAGAAGGATCTCGCCCAGAAATACGGGATCAGGTTTACGCCGACGTTCCAGTTCTTTCCGCCGTCGTCGGGCGGCATCGAGGCCAAGGAGCCGATGGCCCGCGAGGTGACGCGGGCGCCGGGCTATCTCAAGCCGCAGCACTTCCTGGCGATGTTTCGCTTCGTACGGGAGCAGGCCTATGAGCGCGGCTCGTTCCGGGATTTTCTCGCTACCAACGGCTAGCTGAGAGCGCTTCGCGAATTTCGCTTGACGTCGTCGTTCATATCAACATATCGTAATAACTGAATTTGATGGACTGTGAGTCCATCGCGGTCAACGGCGGGCGTCACCTCGCCATAAGGGTAGGAAACATGCGGCGCTCGCTTGCGGCTGCGTTTGCACTGTGTCTGTCGGCTGGAGGCGTCTGCGCCCAGGAGCCGATCAAGGAGCCGATCAAGCTCGACATCGTCAACGACTCCCTGCCGAAATCCCTGACCGGCGCACCCGGCAATGCCGATGCCGGCAAGAAGGTGTTTTTGGCGCGCACGCTCGGCAACTGCCTGGCCTGCCACCAGGTCACCAGCCTGAAATCCGAGGAATTCCACGGCGAGTTCGGTCCATCGCTCGACGGCGTGGCCGGCCGCTACACCGAGGCGCAATTGCGCCTCATCGTCGCCGACCCCAAGCGCATTTTTACCGACACGGTCATGCCGGCGTTCTTCAAGAACGACGGCTTGAGCCGCGTGCGCCCGGAATTCGTCGGCAAGTCGATTCTGACGGCCGCGCAGGTCGAGGACGTCATTGCATTTCTCAAGACGCTGAACTGACGGCGAGGAGGATCAGGAATGAAAGCCATCAATCGACGGCAGGCATTTGCGCTCGGGGGCGGCTTCGTCATGCTGACCCTGATGCCCATGGCGGCCGATGCCGAAGTAACGAACGACGCGGCAAAGTGGATCGAGAAGTTCACTGGCGGCAAGGCGCCCGCCAAGGGCAAGATTTCGCTCGATCTGCCGGAGATCGCGGAGAACGGCAACACGGTGCCGCTGTCGATCAGCATCGAGAGCCCGATGACTGCGGACTCCTACGTCAAGGATGTCATGATCCTTGCGGACGGCAACCCTAATGCGGGCGTTGCAACGCTGTCCTTCACGCCGTTGTCGGGCAAGGCGGAAGCCTCGATCCGGATCCGGCTCGCGACCACGCAGAACGTGGTTGCGATCGCGAAGATGAGCGACGGTTCGCTGTTCACGGAGCAGAAGACCGTGAAGGTCACGATCGGCGGCTGCGGCGGCTAAGGGCTTAGGAGAAAGAAGATGGCAGACAAACCGCGCATCAAGCTTCCGAAGGAAGCGGCCAAGGGCGAGGTCATCCAGATCAAGACCTTGGTCTCGCACGTCATGGAATCGGGCCAGCGCAAGGACGCGCAGGGTAAGACGGTGCCGCGCAAGATCATCAACAAGTTCGCCTGCGAGTTCAATGGCAAGCCGGTGTTCTCCTGCGCGCTGGAGCCGGCGATCTCGGCCAATCCCTACATCCAGTTCGATGCGAAGGTGGACGAGGCCGGAACGTTCAAGTTCTCCTGGACGGACGACGACGGCACGGTGATCACGGCTGAAGAGAAGGTTGCGCTGAAGGCGTAAGGCGCCTGAAGCTTCAAGGGAGGGGCACGGATGCCAGTGCGATATCTCGGTCTCGCTGCTGTGGTCGCCGCCGGCGTATCGGTTGCGGCCAGCGCGTTCGCGCAGGACGCCGAGCGCAAGGGCATCGCAGCGCCGCCCGGTCACGTCTTCAAGAGCATCATCTCCGGCTACGAGTTTCGCAGCAAGGAAACCCGTGCGCTGCAGGACGACGATCTCGAGAACCCGGGCTTTCTCGCCGTGGAGCGCGCTGCGGACGTCTGGAAGAAGGTCGAGGGCAGCGAGGGCAAGTCCTGCATGAGCTGCCACGGCGAGGCCGAGACCAGCATGAAGGGTGTCGGCGCCGCCATGCCGAAATGGGACGACAAGCTGAAGAAGCCGGTCAATCTCGAGCAGCGCATCAACATCTGCCGCACGGAGCACATGAAGGCCGAGCCCTGGAAATTCAAATCCCAGGAACTGACCGACATGACCACGTTCGTGCGATACCAGTCGCACGGCATGCCGGTGGCGGTGAAGGCCGACGGCCCGATGTCGCCCTGGTTCGACCGTGGCAAGCAGATCTATTACACGCGCTACGGCCAGCTCGATCTCGCCTGCGAATCCTGTCACGAGCGCAACAACGGCAAGTTCATGCGCGCCGATTTCCTGAGCCAGGGCCAGACCAACGGCTTTCCGACCTATCGGCTGCGCGACCAGCGTCTGGTGCCGCTGCACGAGCGTTTCGAAGGCTGCATGTTCGACGTGCGTGCCGAGCCGTTCAAGCCCTTGTCGGATGAGTTTGTCGCGCTCGAGCTCTATGTCGCCTGGCGCGGCATCGGCCTGCCGGTCGAGACGCCCTCGGTGCGCAATTGAAATGACGAGCATGCAGGAGCATTGCGCATGATCTCTCGCCGCGAGTTCATTCAGGTTGCTGCGGCAACGGCGGCACTTTCGACCGGCGTCACTTCCGGTCTGACGCGGGCGGTTGCCCAGCAGCGCCTGACCGAGAAGGAGCTGCTCGCGTTCGAGCCGCTCGGCAACGTCACGCTGGTGCATGTGACCGACATTCACGGCCAGCTCATGCCGCTCTATTTCCGCGAGCCCTCGACCAATCTCGGCGTGGGCGAGGCGAAGGGGCTTCCGCCACACGTCACCGGCAAGGATTTCCTGACCCGCTTCGGGATCGCGCCCGGCTCGTCGGCGGCCTACGCGCTGACGTCGGAGGATTTCGAGGCGCTGGCCAAGACCTATGGCCGGATTGGCGGTCTCGATCGCGCCGCGACGGTGATCAAGGCGATCCGCGCAGAGCGCGGCGACAAGGTCGCGCTGCTCGACGGTGGCGACACCTGGCAGGGATCATGGTCGTCGCTGAAGACGCGCGGCCAGGACATGATCGACTGCATGAAGTTGCTCAAGCCCGACGCCATGACCGGGCACTGGGAGTTCACCTACGGAACCGAACGGGTAAAGCAGGCGATCGAGGGGCTTGGCTTCCCGTTCCTCGGTCTCAACATCCGTGACACCGAATGGAACGAGGCCGCATTCGATGCTTCGACCATGATCGAGCGTGGCGGCGTCAAGATCGCGGTGCTCGGCCAGGCCTTTCCCTATACGCCGGTCGCCAATCCGCGCTGGATGATTCCGAACTGGTCCTTCGGTGTACGCGAGGAGGATGTCCAGGCGCAGGTCGACAAGGCGCGCAAGGACGGCGCACAGCTCGTCGTGCTGCTCTCGCACAATGGCTTTGATGTCGACCGCAAGCTTGCGAGCCGCGTCAAGGGCATCGACGTCATCCTGACCGGACACACCCATGACGCGCTGCCCGAGGCCGTGAAGGTCGGAAAGACCCTGCTGATCGCATCGGGCTCGTCCGGCAAGTTCGTCTCGCGGCTGGACCTCGACGTCCGCGATGGCGAGGTCAGGGCTTACCGCTACAAGCTGATCCCGCTGTTTTCCGACGTGATTTCGGCCGATGCGGAGATGGCTGCGAAGATTGCCGAAGTGCGCAAGCCCTTCGCGTCCGACCTTGCCAAGGTGCTGGGCAGGACCGACACGCTGCTCTACCGGCGCGGCAACTTCAACGGCACGTTCGATGACCTGATCTGCCAGGCGTTACTGCAGGAGCGCGACGCCGAGATCGCGCTCTCCCCGGGCTTCCGCTGGGGCACCAGCGTGCTGCCCGGACAGGACATCACCTTCGAGGACGTCACCAACGCGACCGCGATCACCTATCCTGCGGTTTATCGCATGGGCATGACGGGCGCGCGCCTCAAGGAAATCATCGAGGACGTCGCCGACAATCTCTTCAACGTCGACCCCTACTATCAGCAGGGCGGCGACATGGTTCGCATCGGCGGACTCTCCTACGCGATCGACGTCGCAAAGCCGCAAGGCAGCCGCATCTCGGATATGCGGGTGCTCAAGACCGATACGCCGATCGATCCCAACAGGGAATATCAGGTCGCCGGCTGGGCCAGTGTCAATGAAGGCACTGAAGGGCCGCCGATCTGGGAGGTCATTGCGAATTATCTGACCCGACAGAAGGCGGTTCGCCTCGAACCCAACAGAGCTGTCAAAGTGACCGGAGCGTAAGAAACGATGTCGAAGATGGACAGTCCCCGGCAGTCCCGACGCAATTTCCTGGCCGCTGGCGCCGGCGTCGCGGCGTCGATGCTGGCGAAGCCTGCTATTGCCGGTGGCAATCCGGCAAACCAGCCGCCCAACGTGCCGGAATGGACCAAGGCGCTCGGCGAAGGCGTCGCTGTGCGCCCCTATGGCAAACCGTCGAAATTCGAGAAGGAGGTCATCCGGCGCGACGTCGAATGGCTGACCGCCTCGCGCGAGTCCTCGGTGAGCTTCACCCCGCTGCACGAGCTCGAAGGCATCATCACGCCGAACGGCCTCTGCTTCGAGCGCCACCACGGCGGTATTGCGGAGATTGATCCGGCCGATCATCGCCTGATGATCCATGGGTTGGTGGAGCGGCCGCTGATCCTCACGCTGGAGGAGCTGAAGCGTTATCCGCGTGTCAATCGCATTCACTTCATGGAGTGCGCGGCGAATTCAGGCATGGAGTGGCGTGGCGCCCAACTCAATGGCTGCCAGTTCACCCATGGCATGATCCATTGCGTGCAGTATACCGGCGTCTCGCTGCGCACGCTTCTGGAGGAAGCCGGCGTCAAGAGCAACGGCAAGTGGCTGCTGGTCGAAGGTGCCGATGCCGCCGCAATGGATCGTAGCCTGCCGATCGAGAAGGCGCTCGACGATTGCATCATCGCCTACAAGATGAACGGCGAGGCGCTCTATCCCGAACAGGGCTATCCGATGCGGCTCGTGGTGCCCGGCTGGCAGGGCAATCTCTGGATCAAGTGGCTGCGCCGCATCAAGGTGGGTGATCAGCCCTGGCACACCCGCGAGGAGACGTCGAAGTACACGGACCTCATGCCGAACGGCAAGGCGCGCCGGTTCACCTGGGCGATGGACGCCAAGTCGGTGATCACGAGCCCGAGCCCGCAGGCTCCGATCAAGCACGGCAAGGGTTTCACCGTCGTCTCGGGGCTTGCCTGGAGCGGCAACGGCAAGGTCAAGCGCGTGGACGTCTCGCTCGACGGCGGCCGCAACTGGTGGCCGGCGCGGCTCGATGGGCCCGTTCTCGACAAGGCGCTGACGCGCTTCTACTACGAGTTCGACTGGAATGGCGAGCCGCTGCTCTTGCAGTCGCGCGTGCAGGACGAGACCGGCTATGTGCAGCCGAGCAAGGCCGAGCTGCGCAAGATCCGCGGCGTCAACTCCATCTATCACAACAATGGCATCCAGACCTGGCATGTACAGGCCAATGGTGAGGTCGAGAATGTCGAAGTCGCTTAAGGTCATTGCAGCGGCGCTGCTCCTCTGCGCGGTGAGCGCACCGGCACTCGCGCAACAGAAGCCGGATGCCAAGGGCGGCCCGCGCTATCACGTCGGCCGGGCGCCGACCGCGGACGAAATCCGCGGCTGGGATATCGACGTGCGGCCTGACGGCCAGGGCCTGCCGGACGGCAAGGGTACGGTCACCCAGGGCGAGAAGCTCTTCATGGACAATTGCTCGACCTGCCACGGCGAGTTCGGCGAGGGCAACGGCCGCTGGCCGGTGCTGGCCGGCGGCAAGGGCTCGCTGACCTCTGACAACCCGGTCAAGACGGTGGGCTCCTACTGGCCCTACGCTTCGACCGTGTTCGACTACGTCCGTCACGCCATGCCCTACGGCAATGCGGAGTCGTTCTCCGTCGATGAGTATTATGCGCTGGTCGCCTATGTCCTTTACCTGAACGACGTCGTCACCGACCAGAACTTCGAGCTGAACAACAAGAACCTTGCCACGATCAAGATGCCGAACGAGCAGGGTTTTGTGATGGACGATCGCGCCACCAGCGAGAAATCCTTCTGGCAGAAGGACCCCTGCATGAAGGATTGCATCGCGCCGGTGAAGATCACCGCGCGCGCCGCCGTCATCGACGTGACTCCTGAGGATAGCAAGAACGGAAAGCCGCGGGGCGTGGAGTGAGCCGCGGCCGGGCCAGCCGCCGCGGATTGCTTCGCGGTCTCGTCGCGGCTGCCTTCATTGCGACAACTCTGGCCGTCCCGTCCCGAGCGGCTGAGCCGCACAAGCTTGCGCTTCAGATCAGCGACGACGATCCGGCCAAGATGCGCGCCGTTCTCGATGTTGCAGCCAATGTCTCGCGGCATTATTCGGGACAGGGCGAGGATGTCGAGATCGTGGTGGTCGCCTTCAACGGCGGCCTCGACATGGTGCTCGAAGACCGCTCGCCGGTGAAGGAGCGCCTGGCAAATTTCTTGAAATCGATGCCCAATGTAAGCTTCATCGGCTGCGGCAATACGCTGGAGACGCTTGCGGTGAAGGAGGGCAGGCGACCTCCGCTGATCGAGGGCGTCAGCGTCACCCAGGTCGGTGTTGCTGCTTTGATGGATCTGGCGGAAAAGGGCTGGGCGGTTGTCCGGCCGTAAGAAAGGAAATAGCCGCTGATGCAATGGTTGACGGCACTGGCTATCTTGTTCGTGCTTTCGCAGCCTGCGGGCGCGGGCGAGCAGGAGCTCGAGCTCTCGGTTGGCGGGCGAACGACGCTCGCGACCTTGCGCACGCCCGCATCGATGCGACCGGACACGCCGCTCGTCGTGATGACCCATGGCACGCTCGCCCACAAGGACATGGAGGTCATTCAGGGCGTTGCGAAGGCGCTCGAGCAGCGCGGCATCGCCTCGCTGGCTCATACGCTGTCGCTGGGAGTTGATCGCCGCAGGGGCATGTACGATTGCGCCACGCGGCATGACTATGTCGCGGATGATGCGGCCGCCGAGATCGGCGCTTGGGTGAACCGCGTGAGGGGCCTGTCGAGCCAGGTCTACGTGTTCGGCCATTCGCGCGGCGGCAACCAGGTCGCGCGCTATCTGGCGGCGAGCCAGGCTCCGCCGGTGGCGGGTGCGGTCCTGCTGGCGCCGGTGACGGCGAGAGCGGAGGCCGATCTGCGCGCCTCATATGCCCAGACCTATGGCAAGCTCCTCGAACCGTTCCTGGAGCAGGCGACGAAGGAAGTCGCGGCGGGGCGCGGCGGAGAGTGGATGGACGTGCCGGGCTTCATCTATTGCCGTAACGCCGTGGTGACTGCGCGCGCCTTTGCGTCCTTCTACGCGGCCGACGCCGGCCAGGACACTGCGGCGCTGGTGGCGCGGCTCAAGCTGCCTGTGCTGGTGCTCGCCGCAACCAAGGATACGGTCGTGCCCGATGTGGTAGCATCCTTCGCGCCGTCGGCCGATTCGAGCGGCGGCAGGATAAAGCTCGAGAAAATCGAGGACGCCGATCATTTCTTCCGCGACCTGTTCGCGGAAGATGTGGCTGATCGGATCGCCGAGTTCATCAAGCAGACAAGATAGGGAGGGACCATGCAGCGTCGATCCATGCTTCGCGCGAGCCTTGCCGGACTATTTGGCGCGTTCGCGGTGCGCGAAGCGGCCGCGGCGACGGAAACGCCGGCGCGGCAGCGCGTCGTTTATCACCTCGCCGATGCCGACCGCGTCATCTTCGTTCTCGGCAATCTCCAGAACCACGTCGACGGCGTCGGCGGGCCAGGCAAGGCCGACATCAGGCTGGTCGTGCATGGGCCCGCGCTGCGCGCCTTCCACGCGCTCGCCGCCGAAGACCACACCATTGCGATGATGAAGAAGCTCGCCGATGCCGGCGTCGGATTTGACGCCTGCGCCAACACGATGAAGGCGCAGGGCGTCAAGCTCGACGACCTCACGCCCGGCTTCGTGGTCGCCGAGAAGGGCGGCGTGGTGCGGCTCGCCGAGCTGCAACAGCAGGGATACGCCTATCTGCGTCCCTGACCGGGCGCAGAAATCTCCTACAGATTGGCCGAGCTTGATCTGGCTCATACAGCGAGGCCATGCCGCACGGTAGATTGCCAGACCTCAATGCAACACTGAGGCGGCCGTGCTGACCACCGTCATCGATTTCCTGGGGGAAGACCGGCTGTCATGGCTCGCCGGTCTCCTGGTCGGCGGCGTCTTCGGGTTCTTCGCCCAGCGCAGCCGCTTCTGCCTGCGCGCCGCCGCCGTCGAATTCTCCCGCGGCGAGGGCGGGCCGCGCCTGGCGATCTGGCTCCTGACCTTTGCGGCGGCGCTGGTGGGCACGCAAGCGCTGGTCGCGCTCCGCTGGCTCGACGTGTCGGAGGCGCGCCAGCTCGCGCAGCAGGGCAGCATCTCCGGCGCGCTCGTTGGTGGTGTGATGTTCGGCTGCGGCATGATCCTCGCACGGGGCTGCGCCAGCCGGCTGCTCGTGCTCTCGGCCAACGGCAATCTCAGAGCGCTGCTGTCGGGTCTGGTGTTTGCGGTCACCGCGCAGGCTTCTTATCGCGGCCTGCTGTCGCCCGCGCGCGAATGGGTGACTAATCTGTGGCTGGTCGACGGCGGCCCCTCGCGCGACATCATGGCCGTCTTCGGCGCCGGCACGCCCGAGAAGCTCGCATTCGGCGGATTGTGGTTGATCGCGGGGCTCGCCTTCGCCTTTCGCAGCCAGCTGCCGCGCCGCCTGATCCTGTCCGCGCTCGCAACCGGCGCGGCAGTGGTGGCAGGCTGGCTCTTCACCTACCAGCTCTCGCAGGCGTCCTTCGCGCCGGTGACGTTGAAGAGTCTCACCTTCAGCGGACCATCGGCTGAATTGTTGATGCTGGTGCTGAACAGCGCGCAGCTCCGGCTCGGTTTCGATCTCGGCATCATTCCCGGCGTGTTCCTCGGCTCGTTCGTCGCCGCAACGAGCGCTGATGAACTGAAGCTCGAGGGGTTTTCGGACGGGCTCGGCATGCGGCGCTATTTGCTCGGCGCGGTGCTGATGGGGTTCGGCGCGATGCTCGCCGGTGGCTGCGCGGTCGGCGCCGGCGTGATCGGCGCCTCGGTGTTCGCACTCACAGCCTGGCTCGTTCTCGGCGGCATGTGGCTGGGCGCAGCGCTCACGGATTTGCTCGTCGACCGCGCCGGCATGCCGCGACCGCAGCGGGCATAGGCGCCGTCACGCTGTCTCCGCTGTGAGGCCAAGTCTGTGCAGAAGACTTGAGTCGCGATCATCGCCAGGATTGGCTGCCGTCAGCAACGTGTCGCCGATGAAGATCGAGTTCGCGCCTGCGTAAAAACAAAGCGCCTGCATTTCGTCCGACATGGAGCTGCGCCCAGCGGTCAGACGAACATGCGATCGCGGCATAAGAACGCGGGCGAGGGCCACGATGCGAACGAACGCGATCGGATCGATCGGCGCGGCATCCGCGAGCTTGGAGCCTTTCATCGGGATGAGCATGTTGATGGGGACGCTTTCCGGAGGCGTCGGCAGATTCGCCAAGGTCACCAGCATGTCTATGCGATCATCCTCGCTTTCGCCGAGCCCAAGTATTCCGCCGCTGCAAACCTTCATGCCCGCTTCGCGAACATAGGCCAGTGTTTCCAGTCGTTCCTTGAAAGTGCGGGTCGTCGCGACCTCCGGGTAAAATCGCTCGGAAGTATCGATGTTGTGATTGTAGTAATCGAGGCCCGCGTCGGCAAAAGTCTGGGCCTGCTCGGGCGACAACATGCCGAGCGTCATACAGGTCTCGAGGCCAAGGGCTTTCACGCCCTTCACCATTGCGACAATTGTCGCCTCGTCGCGCGGCTTGGGACTGCGCCAGGCGGCTCCCATGCAATATCGCGTGGCGCCGCTTTCCTTCGCGTTGCGCGCCTCTTCGACGGCTTGCTCTGGGGTCATCAGCTTCGACGCCTTCACCCCCGAGAGATGATGAATGGACTGGCTGCAATAGCCGCAATCCTCCGGGCAGCCACCGGTCTTGATGTTGAGCAGCTTGCTGAGCTGCACCCGATTGGGATCGAAGTTGGCCCGATGCAGTGTGTGCGCATGGAACAGGTGATCGTTGAAGGGACGCTCATACAAGGAGCGTGCCTCCTCAAGTGTCCACCTTTGCAGCTTCCTGCTCTCCGCCGTTAGCGAATAGTCTTCCGGCATTCTCGCTTCTCCTTGCGCCGTCGTGCTGATCACGAGCAAATTTCATAGATAATCTATTCATCTGCGTCGTGCTCTCGTACTTGACCCGACAAGGGGAGCCGGTCAATTTGGAATTACGTAGATTATCTATGAGATGCAGATGGCTGAAACAGTTGCTGAGCGGATTGCAAACGTGATTGGAGAACGCATTGTTTCCGGTGAGCTGGCTCCCGGAACACCTCTTCGGCAGGACCATGTGGCCGAGGAGTTCGACGCGAGCCATGTGCCCGCGCGTGAAGCCTTCCAACTGCTACGATCCCGCGGACTGGTTGTTAACGTGCCTCGCCGCGGCGTGCGTGTATCTCCGCTTGATCCTGCATCAGTGCAAGAAGTCGTCGAAATCCGTGCCGCTCTTGAGACGCTAGCACTCACCTTGGCCGCTCCCAGAATGAACGCCGCGTGCTTCGATCGAATCGAAAGAGCGCTCCTTGCAGGCGACCAAGCTCAATCGATAGTCGACTGGGAGCGAGCCAATCGAGCATTCCACAGGGAGATCGTGTCACCCTGCAAGATGCCCAGACTGCTGTCCATGCTCGACGATCTTCAGCTGGCAAACTCCCGGATCATCTTTTCTGCAACGCGCTCCGCTGGCTGGAAGCCCGGTTCAAGTCTTGCGCATCGCCAGATTGTAAACGCGCTCAGGAAACGGGAGTTCGAGAGGGCCGTGTCGCTTCTTCGCGCGCACATCCGGAATCTCGAGCGAACCACCGGAGAAGCGGCGGGTTGATCGAGTAGGAACACGCAGCAGGTGGAGAGATAAGCTCGGGCGAGATCAGGCGCGGGAATGCGAAGGTGTGTCTGCGGGTTGAGAATTGAAATCAGGAGGTTGAATCACGCTCTCGTGCCCCCCGATGCTGCGCTGCAGAGCCGGGGCCCATGTTGCTGCGCTGTGTCGTGTTGCCTTCTGGGTCCCGGCTCTGCGCAGCAACGCCTGAGCGCTGCAGCGCGTCCGGACACGAGAGTGAATGGCGTTGCCGGCCTGTGCGATCTGCGCGACGCCGCTATGCTTGCCGGTTCCAGGCAATGGTAATCCGTTGCCCTTCAGGCGAGCGCCTCATTATATTGATTGTATATTGTGTCGATGATTGCGACGGGAGCGGATGCGAACAACGGTCCGCGAAAGGGAACACGCGATGAATGAGACGATTGGCTTCCCCGACCCCGGCGTTGACCTGTCCGATGGCTTCAAGCCGCATACCTCGCACTGGGGCGTGTTTTCCGCGCGCCAAAGCGAGGCCGGGCTCGAGGTCAGGGCCTATGCGGGCGATCCCGATCCGAACGGCATCATCGACAATTTCCCCGGTGCATTGCGCCACCAGGCGCGTATCGCGCAGCCGGCGATACGGCGCGGTTGGCTTGAGCGCGGGCCCGGCCCCGATGATCGCCGCGGCCGCGACGAATTCGTTTCCGTCAGTTGGGAGAAGGCGCTTGATCTCTTAGGCGACGAGCTCTGCCGCATCCGCGACACGCGCGGTCCCGGCGCCGTGTTCGGCGGGTCCTATGGCTGGTCCAGCGCGGGCCGCTTCCATCACGCGCAGAGCCAGGTGCATCGCTTCCTCAACATCGCCTTGGGCGGCTATGTGCGCTCGGTGAATACCTATTCCTCGGGCGCGTCCTCGGTGCTGCTGCCGCAGATCCTGGCGGGCTATGAAGACATCACCAAGCGCAACGTCACCTGGGAGCAGATCGCTGACGACACCGACATCGTGCTCGCGTTCGGCGGCATGGCGCTGAAGAACTCCATGGTGGCCGGTGGCTCGATCAGCAAGCATGTCGAGCGCGGCGCCATGGAAGCTGCGCGCCGGCGCGGTTGCGAGTTCATCCTGGTCAGTCCGCTGCGTGACGATCTGCCTGTCGAGGCCGGCGCCGAATGGATGACCTGCGTGCCGGGCACCGACACCGCGCTGATGCTCGGCATCGTCCACACACTGGTGACGGAAAACCTGCACGACCAGGCCTTCCTCGATCGCTACACCGAGGGCTGGCCGGTCTTCCTGCGCTATCTCACCGGTGAGAGCGACGGGCAAGCCAAGCACGCCGAATGGGCCGCCGCGATCTCAGGCGTCGACGCCGACACGATCCGCAAGCTCGCGCGTCGCCTTGCCGGAAAGCGCGCGCTGATCACCGTCTCCCATTCGCTGCAGCGCGCCGAACACGGCGAGCAGCCGGTGTGGATGGGCATGGTGCTGGCTGCCGCGCTCGGCCAGATCGGCCTTCCCGGCGGCGGCTATGCCTATTCGCTCGGGGCGATCGGCTATTACGGCCGCCGCGTCAACGACGTGCCGGGGCCGACGCTGGGGCAGGGGCGCAACGGCGTCAGGGATTTCATTCCCGTGGCGCGCATCGCCGACATGCTGCTCAACCCGGGCAGCACCTATCGCTACAACGGCGAGACGCGCACCTATCCGGACATCCGTCTCGTCTACTGGGCCGGTGGCAATCCCTTCCATCATCACCAGGACATCAATCGTCTGCGCAAGGCTTTCGCGCAGGTCGACACGTTCGTCGTGCACGAGCTCGCCTGGACCGCGACGGCGCGGCACGCCGACATCGTGCTGCCCTCGACGATGACGCTCGAGCGCGAGGATATCGGCTATTCCAGCAACGATCCCCTCATGGTCGCCATGCACCAGATCGCCGAGCCGTTTGGCCTGGCGCGCGACGACTACGAGATCTTCGCCGAACTCGCCGAGCGGCTCGGCGCGCGCGAACCCTTCACCGAGGGACGCACGTCACGCCAGTGGCTGGAGCATCTCTACGAACCGACCCGCGCCTCGCTCGAAGTGCGCGGTCTGGAGGCGCCGAGTTTCGAAAAATTCTGGCAGCGTGGCAGCCTGGTCGTGCCGCAGCAGCCCGACGACGGCGGCCGGCTGCGCCGCTTCCGCGAAGATCCGGTCACTCATGCCCTGCCGACGCCGAGCGGCCGCATCGAGATTTTCTCCGAGAAGATCGCGGGCCACGGCGATGCGGATTGTCCGGGCCATCCGGTCTGGCTGGAGAAGACCGACATGCCGAAGCCTGGCGCCCCGTGCTTCCTCGTCGCCAACCAGCCGGTGACACGCCTGCACAGCCAACTCGATTTCGGCGGACATTCGCTGGCTGCCAAACATCGCGGCCGCGAGGTCGCGCGCATGAACCCGCGCGATGCGGACGTTCGCGGCATCAAGGACGGCGACATCATCCGCCTGTTCAACGAGCGCGGCGCCTGCCTTGCGGCAGTGCACGTCACCGACGGCATTGCGCCCGGTGTGGTGCAGCTACCGACCGGCGCCTGGTACGACCCGATGGATCCCGAGGACGAGGCGCCGCTCTGCGTTCACGGCAATCCGAACGTGCTCACCCGCGACATCGGTACTTCGTCCTTCGCGCAAGGCTGCACGGGGCAGCTCACGGCGGTGGAGGTGGAGAAGTTCACGGGCAACCTACCGCCGATCCGGGCGTTCGATCCGGTGTAGGAGGCTGACGTAGGATGGGTAGAGCGAAGCGAAACCCATCATGCTCCGGCGCCTAACTGATCCGCGATGGGTTTCGCTTCGCTCTACCCATCCTACGAGTTGAGCGCGCGTGTCTTGCTCGCCGGGCGCAATTCTCGCTCAGATAACGCCTCTGGACAGGCCACCGTTTTCCAGACACCGCGCGCATCAGCTGCCAAACATGCCACCTTTGTCCCCGTCCCGCTGGAATGGTACCAATCCACCCCATGGCCGAAGGCGATGCCATCCGCATCATTCCTCACCGTGGTGTAGACGACGACTGCGGGAGCCTTGAGGTATGGTTCGCGGACGGACGGAAATCGGTCCGGTTCTATTGGGACAACCTCGTCTCACGCCGGCTGAACCCCAGCACCCTCACGCGACAAGACGCCATCGAGAAGGCCACGGCGCTTGCGAAGACTGAGCTGGACAAGCTGAACCCGGAGTGAAGCCCTGGCGCAGCCGTCACCCGGCTCGCAGCGCGGCCCGCCTGTGCGTTTCCTCGTCAGGCCGGCCCCGATTCGTTTTAACAGATGGTTAACGCAGTGGGCGTAAGTATCGCGTGTTCGTGGTGATGCTAGGGGGTGAACCTGAGTTAGGGGAGTGAACCTGATGAACACTCGGACACTTGCAGCGGCGCTCGCAGGAGCGACACTGTTCGGCCTTACCGCGCAGGCCGCGCCGACGCCCAAGCACAAGGCGAAACCGGCGGCCACCGTCACTGTAACGGTGACGAACTCGCGCAAAGCGGACCTAGTTCAGCTGGAGGCGGCCGGGGCCGGCTCTACAGACTGGAAGAAAGTGGTCGGCCCGGTGAAATCCGGCACGCAAGCGTCGGCCAAACTGCCGCAGGCCAACGATTGCCGCTTCGATCTGCGCGGGACGTTCGACGATGGCGTGTCGATGGATGCGTCCGGCATCAACGTTTGCGCCGATAAGACGCTCAACCTGACCGATTGACTCGCACGCTCTGGGCGATCACGCAGTGAAGCTCGCAGCGCGGCCCGCTGGTGCGACTCCCTGACCGGGCCGCGACCGACACCGGGCGGGAATCGGACGCTCCAGCGGCCAAACAGCGTGCTTCACCGGCTTTCAAATGAAGAACCCGGCCGGCGAGGTGCCGACCGGGCTGATCAGGCAACTGGCAATAATTTGCCAGTTGATCACGCCGCGAGCCGCAGTCGTCCTGCTCAACGGCCTTCACCGGCTCGCCGACGGTCGGCCGCAGCTCGGCAACCTGCCGCCGATCCGGGCGTTCCATCCGGGCTACGGGGTTCTCACTTTGCCGACGGGCAAAACACCCCACTTGGTGTCAAGCGCCGCGCACGAAAATATTCCGCTTTACCGAAATTCGGAAATATCGTATGTGTCGCCCATCCCGGCTCACCCTTGAGGGGCGATCGTGTGTCGTCACGATTCGCAGGGCCGGGCTTGCGGTGGACGCGGCAGCGTCGGGCGCGGGCGGTCAAGGGCGGGGCGGATTGCTCTCCGTGAGCCCGAGGCTTCGTGCTGGACGAGCGGCGCTGTCTGGTTCGTCTCGCCAGCATTTCGATGGCAATGTGCACAACGCCGTCGAACCCTGTGGCGCCAACGAGCCGTGCGTACGGCAAAACCGTGTGGTCCTTTCCGCAAGCGCTCTTTTCGCCCCGTTGGAAACGTCGAAAGTCCTTGAAAATAAGGGCATTTCTCGATCTTTCGCGACGGGCGAAAGGTCCGCCGGAATTCGGCTGGGCCCTATTAGGCCCTATTTCGCCGCATGCGCCGCTAACGCCCCCGTTCCTGTGTCCCTCTGGGCCGCCCCTCCGCGCGGCTTGCCGCCCTGGCCCTGTGGCCGGTCCGGTGCTGTAGCCTGCGCTCCCGGCCTGCTCTACGGCCTTCCGAGCGGCCTCGCGCCTTTCCGCCTGATGCCTATCGCCCGAACCTTGCGTTCGAGGTTTGAGCCGTCGGGGGCGCCGCAAGAGGAAGTAGCCATGAAACTACACGCCAACGCGCAAACGTGCCCACACTGCCGCTCTCTAATCGTTTCGAGGGTACTCAGTGGCCTACCAGCGGCATCCGTCGCTCGGGACTTCCAAGTCAGCCTAAAGACGGTGCTCAAGTGGACCGCGCGTTTTCGTACGCAAGGTCGGGCTGGATTTGCTGATCGAAGTTCCAAACCGCATCGCATTGCCCGGCGCCACTTGCAGCCCGGCAGTGAGCTAAGCGATGCCGTTTTCGCGTTGCTGCACACACCACCGAGGGATAGCGGCTTCAACCGAACAACATGGCGATTGGACGATCTTCACTCCACTCTAAAAAAGCATGGAGTTCTGACAAGCCGTAACAACCTCAGCGTTGTGATCAAGAAAGCGGGATATCAATGGAGGAAGGCGCGGGTCACGCTCACCAGCTCAGATGCACTCTATCGCGAGAAGGTGGACGCGATTAAGAAAGTGCTTTCGGACTTGAAAGAGGATGAGGCATTTTTCTCAATCGACGAATTTGGGCCCTTCGCCATAAGGATGCGTGGGGGCAAAGCGCTGCAGCCGCCCGGTAGCATTCGGCACGTCCCTCAGTGGCAGAAGTCAAAGGGTTCGCTGATCGTAACTGCTGCGCTTGAACTGTCGCGAAACCAGATCGTTTACTTTTACTCTGATCGCAAGAACAGCGCGGAGACATGCAAACTGATCGATCAAGTGAGGCGTCAGTACAAGGGTTATCGTCGTATTTACCTCTCCTGGGATGCGGCGCCGTGGCACTCATCCAAAGAGCTTCTCAGCCGCGTCGAATTTTTTAATGGTTGGGCCGAGCACGACGAAGCGCCACAGATCGAGATATTGCCTTTGCCGGCACAAGCGCAATTTTTGAATGTCATTGAGGCGGTGTTCAGTGGGATGGCTCGCGCAATTATCCACAACAGCGACTACGCCAGTGTGGTCGAGGCTAAGACAGCGATCACACGCTATTTCGAAGACCGGAACCGCACGTTCGCCATCGCCCCGCGACGCGCCGGCCGCTCGATTTGGGGACAAGAGCGAGTACCCGCCGCGTTCGCGGTGACGAATAACTGCAAGGATGTTCGCTATCGCTAGAGCGTGGGGACTAAGCAGACCTGAGCCCCGACACGCCCTAACATGGTGACGGTGTGCGCTCGATGCTGGCACAGGTCGCATCGAGGTTGCGATGATGCGCGAATGCTGGCGCGAGATCCGGGCGGGCGAGCGGCCTAAACCTTCGTGTCGGTCCGTTACGCGTTTGGATGCCCGACGATTACCAACGTTCAATTGAGCCGCCGATCGCGATCGTATTGTATAGGGCGTGCGGTAGCGCTCCTGCTATCGCTGCCCTCCTTGGGCGTTTCCTCCCTACACTTGGGCCGCTTGTGGCAACGCAGGCGGCCTTTCTTTAGTGTGGGACCCCCAATCGGTTTCTCGGGTCCTTCGGGGAGCGTGAGAACTGCGGGGTACGCGCGACGGCACGTATCGCGGATATCTGGCGCAAGAAAATCCGTGGTTGCAGTTACAGGGCTCGCCAGAACGTCCGCTATGCGCGGTGGACTCAACCGGTCGGTGCAACACTCTAATTTTTTAGCAAAGATGGAGTGTGGGCATGAAGCGGCGACGTAGCATCTATTATTCTGCGGTTCAGGGGTCTGAGATCTGGGATCGCTGGCAGGCTGGC